>NZ_JAAGMH010000016.1:0-214029 GCF_010548505.1 Streptomyces sp. SID14515
CACCCCGGCGGCGGGCGCCGCGGCCGCGGCGGCGATGGCGGGCGCGGTGGCCGTGCACGTCCCGGCGGGCTTCTTCGCCGCGGGCGGCGGCTACGAATACCCGGCGCTCCTCGGATTCACCGCCGCGGCCATCGGACTGACCGGCCCCGGTCGCTACTCCCTGGACCACCTCACCGGACATGTCCTCGACCGCCCCTGGATGGTCGCGCTGTCCTTCGCGGGCGCGGCGGTCGCGGCCGCCACGGTGGTCGGCAGGCGCGCGAAGGGGCAGGCCGGTCAGGCGCGGGAGGAGTCCTCGTGACCGAGGACCCGGCCCGGCCCGGCTCCCTGCCGCCGACCGGCCCCGAAGCCTCTTCCGGCCCCCGCCCCGTGGCCTCCTCCGGTCCCGACGCCGTGCCGCCGACCGGATTCGGCCAGGGGCCCCGGCCCGGGCCCGGTCAGGGGGACGCGCCGTGGCAGCGCGGCGACGGCCCGGCCGGGCCTGCCCCGGAGCCCGATCCGGACAGCCTCTGGGTGACCGGCGGTGTGCTCTTCGCCGGGGTGCTGATGCTCTGCCAGGGCGTCCTGGCGGCCCTGGAAGGCATCGCGGCCCTGGCCGACGGTGACGTCTACGGCGACGTCGGCGAGTACCTCTACCGGATCAGCCTCACCGGCTGGGGCTGGATCCATCTGGTGCTCGGCGTCTGTGTGGCCGTCACCGGGGCCGGAGTGCTCAAGGGGGCCGGCTGGGCGCGGGTGACCGGCATCGTCTTCGCCTCCCTCAACCTCTTCGCGCACTTTCTCTTCCTGCCGTACGCGCCCCTCTGGTCGGTGGTCGTCATCGCCCTGGACATCTTCGTCATCTGGGCCCTGGCGGCCTACCGGGACCCGGGCTGGGCGCCGGGGGACGCGCTGCGCCGCTAGGCCGTTTCTTTCGGATCATCTGATCGTTGGTTGATGTGTGTCGTTGACTGACGCCCAATGGGCGAGGATCGAGCCGATGCTGCCGGACCGGACTCCGAAGCGGGGCGGGCGGTGGCGGGATCACCGGCAGGTGATCGACGCGATCGCGTTCAAGTACCGCACCGGGACGCCGTGGATGGACCTGCCCGAGCACTTCGGATCGTGGAAGGGCGCTCATAACCGGTTGCGGAAGTGGGCCACCGACGGCACCTGGGAGAAGGTCTTCACCACCCTGCTGGCCCAGGCCGACGCCGAAGGCGACTTCGACTGGGTCGTCGCGGTTCTCCTACTTCTGTCAGGCGCATGACCGCTTCTACCAGCGCGAGGCTTGCGGGGAGGGGCCGCATCTCATCGCTCTGCACTGTGAGGAGCACGGGCTTGAATACATGTGGCCACAGCCACTCACGCTCCTGTTCCCTGCAGGTTTTGAGCCGCCGCTCAGCGGGGTGCAACTCAGCTGGCTGCAAGCAGAGTGGGATGCCACCTAACCATGATCCGAAAGAGGCGCCCTAGGGGGTGTCCGGCGTCGCGGCCCGGCCGCGACGCCGGACACCCTCAGGGCTTCTCGCGGCTCAGCGCCCCCGGCCACCACGCCTTCGGCCCGATGTCCCGCACCAGCGCCGGGACGAGGAGCGACCGGACGACCAGGGTGTCCAGCAGGACGCCGAAGGCCACGATGAACGCGATCTGGAGCAGGAACGCCAGCGGGATCACACCCAGCGCGGCGAAGGTGGCCGCCAGCACGACGCCCGCCGAGGTGATGACCCCGCCGGTCGTGGTCAGCCCGCGCAGGATGCCCTCCCGGGTGCCGTGCCGCAGCGACTCCTCCCGGACCCGGGACATCAGGAAGATGTTGTAGTCGACGCCCAGGGCGACCAGGAACACGAACCCGTACAGCGGCACCGATGAATCCGTGCCGCTGAAGCCGAACACATGGGTGAAGACCAACGAGGAGATGCCGAGCGTGGCCAGGAAGTTCAGCGCCACGGTCGCCACGAGCAGCACCGGCATGACCAGTGACCGCAGCAGGAAGACCAGGATCACCAGGATGATCGCCAGCACCACCGGCACGATCAGCATGCGGTCGTTCTCCGCCGTGCGCTGGGTGTCGTACTGCTGGGCGGTGTAGCCGCCGACCAGGGCGTCCGATCCGGGGACCGCGTGGACCTCGGTGCGCAGCGCGGCCACCGTCTCCTTGGCCTTGTCGCTGTCGGACGCGTCCTTCAGCGTCGCGTCGACGCGGACCCTGCCGTCGACGACGAGGGGTTCGCCGCCCGGCCGTCCGCTCGCACTCACCGGCGCGACCGAGGCCACCCCTTCGGTACGGGTGGCGGCCTCGGTCACCTCGGTCAGCCGGTCGGCCGCCGCGACGATCACCACCGGATTGCCCGAGCCGCCGGGGAAGTGCTCGCTCAGCGTCTCCTGCGCGGTCACGGACGGGGCGTCGTTCACGAAGATCTCGTCCAGCGGAACGCCCTTGGAGGTGAGCGTGGGGGCGAACGCGGCACAGGCGATCAGGGCCGTCAGGGTGATCGCCCAGACCTTGCGGGGCGCCCGGTCGACGAGGGCCGCGACCTTGTGCCAGATGCCGTGGCCGCCGGACGCCTCGTCGTCCGCGGGCCTGGGCTTCGCCGGCCAGTAGGCGGCCCGGCCCAGCAGCACCAGGACGGCGGGCAGGAAGGTGAGCGCGCTCAGGACCGAGCAGACGATGCCGATCGCGCCCACAGGGCCGAGGGCCCGGTTGTTGGTGAGGTCGCTGAGCAGCAGCGCGAGCAGACCGGCCGCCACCGTCGCGGCGCTCGCCGTGATCGGGCCGAAGGACTCGCGCAGCGCGATACGCATCGCGGTGAACCGGTCGCCGTGGACGGCGAGTTCCTCCCGGAACCGGGCGGTGAGCAGCAGCGCGTAGTCCGTCGCCGCTCCGATCACCAGGATTGACAGAATGCCCTGCACCTGACCGTCCACGCGCACGATGTCGTGGTCGGCGAGGACGTAGACGATCGCACAGGACAGGGCGAGGGCGAACACCGCGCCGATGATGATGACGAAGGGCAGCAGCACGCTGCGGTAGACCAGCAGCAGGATGATGAGCACCGTGATCAGGGCGACCCCGAGCAGCAGCCCGTCGATGCCCGCGAAGGCGTCGGACAGGTCGGCCTGGCTCGCGGCCGGACCCGCCAGCTGGACCGTCGTGCCGGACACGGACGCGCCCGCTTCCTCGACCCTCTCCAGTACGGTCGGCAGCTCGTCCCCGAGGCCGGGGCTCAGCTTCACGATGCCCTGGAGCGCGAGGCCGTCCTCGGAGGGCAGTGCGGGGGAGGGGGTTCCGACGACGCCCTCGCTCCCGGCGAGCGAGGCGAGGGCGCCGGTGGCGGCCTCCCGCTGCCCGTTGTCCACCGGGGCGCCCTTCTCCGCCGAGGTCCAGACGAGGATGACCGGCAGGGTCTCGTTCTGCTGGAACGCCTTCTGGGCATCGATGACTTGGGTGGACTCGGCGTTCTGCGGCAGGAAGGCCGCCTGGTCGTTGGTGGCGACCTCGCCGAGCTTCCCGGCGTACGGGCCGAGCCCGCCGCCGATGCAGAGCCAGGCGATCAGCAGAACGACGGGGATCAGCCGGCGGACCGACCGTGCAGGGGTGGACATGCCTCTCCCGGGGGTGGAGATATCTCATCGATGAACAATCTCAATCGTTGAAATACATTACGCGAGTGCTCGCGCGGACAACCGCAAGGGGGGGCGAAGATCTCAGCGACGCGCCGGGGGGAGCTCGGCCAGCTCCTCGTTCATGGCGGCGAGGAAGCGCAGGGCGGTCGTCAGCTCCGCCTCGCTGAAGCGGGCCCTGGCCCGCGCCGTGGCCTCGGCGAGCGGCATGAAGTAGTCGCGGGCGGCCGTCCGGGCGCTCGCCTCGTAGTACACGTGCACCACCCGGCGGTCGGCGCTCTCCCGGGCCCGCCGGATGTGCCCGGCCCGTTCCAGCCGGTCCAGGCAGGCCGTCACCGCGCCGGAGGTGAGGCCCAGATGCTCGCGCAGCGCCCCGGGCGTCAGGGGCGACGGGGCGTCGAGGATGGCGGCGAGCGCGCTCACGTCCGTGGGGTGCAGCTGCTGGCTCGCCGCGAAACCGTGGGTCATCCGGTTGATCTCGCCGTTCATCCGGCGCAGCTCGACCGCGAACGCTTGAAGGTCCGCGAGCGGCGCCTCGGATTCCGAGGCGCCGCTCCGGGTCGGTCGGTCGTCGGCGCTGGTCACGCCCTCAGCGTATAGAACCTCCGCCCGTGGACCGTGCCCGGACCGTCACGACGACGGCGGCATGAGCACCGTGTCGACCAGGTTGACCGTGGCGTTGGCCGTCGGCACATTGCCGCAGACGATCTTCGAGGCGTCGTTCACCGTGAACTCGGTGCCGGAGCCCTTCGTGGTGAGGTCGCTCCCCTCCAGTGTCTTGAAGGTGCCGTCCTCCATCTGCTGGGTCGTGACCTTCTCGCCCACCACGTGGTACGTCAGCACCTTGGTGAGCTCGGCCTTGTCGTTGAGGAGCGCCTCCAGATCCGCCTGCGGGATCTTGTCGAAGGCGGCGTTGGTCGGCGCGAACACCGTGATGTTCTTCGCGTTGTTGAGGGTGTCGACCAGACCTGCCTTCTCCACCGCGCTGACGAGGGTGGAGAGTTCGGGGTTGTTGGACGCGGCGGTGGCGACCGGGTCCTTCGCCATGCCCTCCAGGCTGCCCGCGCCCTCCGCGGGCACGGAGGAGCAGGCGGGGCCGTACGGTTCGGCGGGGGCCGCGGCCTGGGCCTGCGGAGCGAAGAACGCCAGAGAGGCGGGAAAGGCGAGTGCCGCGGCGGCCGCCGCGGTGCGCTGCAGACGGTTGATCGTCATAATGTCTCCTCCGGATGTCTCCTCCGGCGAGCGGGGGGTGGTCTTCTGCGTCACCACCACGCTGCCGCGCATCGTCTCGCTCCGCCCGCCGCGTCGTTTCTGCGTCGATCCGCCTCACCGGGGCAACCGGAAAGACATGAATACCCGTTCAGTAGCAGCGCAGGGACGCGGCCGGGCCAAGCGGGCCGCGAACAGCACGGCGATGGAGGCAGGGGCCCGTGCCGGGTTCGGGGCCCGTGGGGTGATCTACGTCCTCGTGGGCGTCCTCGCCCTGCGGATCGCGTTTTCCGGCGGCGGCGGACAACAGGCCGACCGGGGCGGCGCGATCGCGGAGATAGCCGAGAAGCCCTTCGGCAAGACCCTGCTGTGGGCGCTCGGCATCGCCCTGGTGGGGATGGCGCTCTGGCGCCTGTCCGAGGCGCTGTTCGGTCAGGCCGGGCCCGATGGCCGCAAGCCCACCAAGCGGGCCATGGCGGCCGGCCGCTTCGTCTTCTACGGCTTCGTGGCCTACTCCGTCCTGTCCTTCGCCGCCGGAGACTCGGGCAGCGGCGGCGGGTCATCGGACCAGCAGTCGCAGGACGTCACCGCCAAGGCGCTCGGCTGGCCGGGCGGCCAGTGGATCGTCGGCATCGCGGGGGTCGCGGTGGCCTGCGCCGGCCTCTGGATCGCGGTCCGGGCGCTCCTGCGGAAGTTCCACAAGCACCTGAAGATGTCGGAGATGTCCCGGCGGACCCGCCGCGCCGTCGACTTCACCGGAGTGTTCGGCGGTACGGCGCGGGGCATCGTCTTCGCCACGGCGGGCGGATTCGCCGTGGCCGCGGCGATCGAGCATCAGCCGGACAGGTCCAAGGGCATGGACGACACCCTGCGCTCCTTCACCGACACCCCGGCGGGGCCGTGGCTCCTGGTGGTCATCGCCCTCGGGCTGGTCGCGTTCGGCGTGTTCTCCTGGGCGAACGCCCGCTATCGCAAGGTCTGAAACAGTACGGCCCGGGGCTCGCACCGCCCGAGACCGTCACCGCCCGAGAGGCGTCACTGCCCGAGAGGCCCGCGCGCCGCCGCACTCCTGCGAGCGGCGGCGGCGGCCTCGGCCTCGCGGTCCGCCTGCTCCGGGTGGCGGTGCCGCCAGTACGGGTTGTCGTGCGGCAGGCCGCCGGTCACCCGCCCGTACATCCCGAACATGAGGATCAGCAGCCCCATCACGAAGCTGAAGACCACATTCGACATGCCGAAGTCCAGGATGTTCGCGGACCGGTCCAGGACGAAGAGGTGGGCGAAGCCGCTCAGCAGGAAGAGCGCGCCGATCGTCATGTTCAGCGTGGACGCGACGTTGCCGCCCACCACGGCCCCGGCGATCAGCAGCACGCCCACGACCACCGAGATCAGGCTCAGCAGGCCGTTGGTCGACAGTCCGGCGATGCGGTCGCCGCTGGTGTCGAAGAAGCTCAGCCGCTGTGCGAAGCCGAGGATGCCGAAGGCGAGCAGGATGGTGCCGCAGAGGCCCGCACCGATCCGGTACACGCTCGCCAGCCGGTGATCGACGGGGAGTTCGTCGCTCAGTTTCATGACCGGCCCCTCTCGTTCATGACCGTCCCCTCTCGCTCCTGTCGTTCTTCAGCGAACAGCGCCGCGATACGCCGGGCAACATGCGTCGCTTTTGCGTCGTATGGTGGATTTATGGACCCAGTGGTGAGCCCTGTGACCGACGGGACGGACGAGTCGGCCCCGGAAGTCCCGGCCGACGGGGGCCTGACCACCGGTGCGGTGGCCCGTCTCCTGGGCGTCGCGCCGACCACGCTGCGCTCGTGGGATCGCCGCTACGGCATCGGCCCGGCTGCGCGGGAGGACGGCAGGCACCGACGCTGGACCCGCGCGGACATCGCCGCTCTGCGCGACATGTGCCGTCTGACGAGCGCGGGCCTGCCACCGGCCGAGGCCGCCCGCACCGTCCTGGCCGGAACGTCCCGCGGCGCGCCCGTGCCACGGTCCGGGCCCGCCTCCCGGGCCTCCGGGCCGCTTCCGCTCGGCAGGGCCCGCCAGGAGTGCCGCGGACTGGCCCGGGCGGCGGTCCGGCTGGACGCGCCGGCCTTGGACGAACTGCTCACGGCGGTGCTCGACCGCTACGGGCTGCCGACCGCGTGGGACGAGGTGATGATGCCGACGCTGCACGCGGTGGGCCGCAAGTGGGAGACCGCGGGCGAGCGGTACATCGAAGTCGAGCACCTGCTGTCGTGGCATGTCTCCGGCGCGCTGCGCGCGTTCTCGGCCGCGCGGCCTCCCGCCCCCGGCGCGGGCGTCTCCCTCCTGGCCTGCGTGCCCGGCGAGACCCACACGCTCGCCCTGGAGGCACTCGCCGCCACCCTCGCCCAACAGGCCCTGCCGGTCCGTATGTTCGGCGCCGCCCTGCCCGCCGGGGCGTTGGAGGAGGCGGTACGGCGCACCGGCCCCGCCGCGGTGGTGCTCTGGGCGCAGTCCCGCAGCACGGCCAGCCGCTCGCTGGTGGCCCGGGTGGGGGCGATCGAGTGGGGCGTACGGGGTGCGCGCAGGCGGCCCGTCGTCCTGGTGGCCGGACCCGGCTGGACCGGGGAGCCGCCGCCGGGGGCCCGCCGCCCGGCCAGGCTGGCCGACGCGGTGGACGTACTGGCCACGCTCGACGCGCGGTGACCGTACCCGCCGTATCCCCCGTTCCGCAGTATCCCCCGTGTCGGCCCGCCGTCAGCGCAGGAAGTCCGACAGCCCCGTCAGAAGTCGCTCCACGTCGTCCGTGTCGTTGTACGCGGACAGCCCGACGCGCAGACCGCCGCTGTCGCCGAGCCCCAGGTGGCGGGAGGCCTCCAGGGCGTAGAAGGATCCGGCGGGTGCGTGCACGCCGGAGCGGGCGAGGGCGCGGTAGGCGTCCGCCGCGTCCCGGCCCTCGAAGGTGAGCAGCAGGGTGGGGGTGCGGTCGGCGGCCCGGGAGTGCACCGTCACCCCGTCCAGTTCGCGCACCGCCTTCTCGATGCTCATCCGCAGCGCCGTCTCGTGGGCGTCGATCGCCGCGTACGCCGACCGCAGCCGCTCGCGACGCCCGGCACCCGTACCAACGTCGGAGCCCAGGCTCGCGAGGAAGTCCACCGCCGCCCGGGTGCCCGCCATCGACTCGTAGGGCAGAGTGCCGAGTTCGAAGCGCTCCGGTACGGCGTCGGTGGACGGCGCCAGCTTGTCCGGGCGCAGGGTGTCGAGCAGTTCGGGCCGGGCGGCGAGCACCCCGTGATGGGGGCCGAAGAACTTGTACGGGGAGCAGACGAAGAAGTCCGCGCCCAGCCGCTCCACATCCACCGTGTGGTGCGCGGTGAGATGTACCCCGTCCACGTACAGCAGCGCGCCGGCCCGGTGGACGAGTCCGGCGATGCCCGGGATGTCGGGCCGGGTGCCGATCAGGTTGGACGCGCCGGTCACCGCGACCAGCCGGGTCCGTTCGGTGATCTGCGCGCCGACGGCCTCCGGGGACAGCTCACCGGTCGCCGGGTCGAAATCGGCCCACCGCACCACCGCCCCCGCCCGTTCGGCCGCCCGCACCCACGGGCGGATGTTGGCGTCGTGGTCCAGCCGGCTGACCACCACCTCGTCCCCCGGGCTCCAGGACCCGGCCAGGGTGCGCGAGAAGTCGTAGGTGAGCTGGGTGGCGCTGCGGCCGAACACGATCCCGCCCGGGTCCGCCCCCAGCAGATCCGCCATCGCCTGCCGGAACCCGAGGACGATCTCCTCCGCGTTCACCTCCCCGGGCAGGGCGGCGCCCCGGATCGACAGGGGGCGGCTCATCGCCTCGCCGATCGCGGCGACGACGGAGGCCGGGGTCTGGGTGCCGCCCGGTCCGTCGAAGTGCGCCGTACCGGACCGCAGGGCGGGGAACTGTGCGCGCACCGCGCCGACGTCGTACGACAAGGAGACTCCTCGTTTCGCTGATGCGCTGCCGGGTTGTCCTGCCGGGCTTCGCTACCGGGTTCGCAGTCGGATTCCGCTGCCGGATCCGCCGTGATCATCGCAGGGGGCGTCCTCCGGCGGAAGGAGTGGGACCGGCCGGGGGCGCTTCCGGGGTGCGGCTTCCGCGCGGGCGCACCGCTCCCCGTCCGAACGCACGCCAGAGCGTGGGGCCTCGGGTACCGGCGCACAGGAATGCGCCGTCTTTCGGTGTGGCGATGATCCTATGAAGGAATTGCTCGCACAAATGAACTCGCCTCGGTTGTGCGATTCTCCCCGCATTCCCGGCGCAGACAAAAGCGCCGGGCAATTTCTGTGCGTCGGTCGTGATTAAAGCCGTGGGAACGGGAAATAGATGATCTGGGCTGATGGGGTCGGGGGCATCAGTTCACGCCACGGCCGAATTTCATCGGGGCCGGGTGTCTGGAAGTCGCCAGCGCGGGGGCCATGGTCGCCACCCGGGGCTCCTGTTCTCGTAAGGCTGCTCTGGCCTGCGCTGATGCGATGCGATGAGTCTCTCTCCCCGGCACTGTCACTTGTGGAGGGTCACGGATGGACGAGCGCGAACGCTCCGCCGATGGCGAAATCTATTCGGCCGACTTTTCGGTCGGGCGGAAGGGGATGATCGGTAATTCACCTACGCGGTTCCTCCGTGCCGTCGCCTACCCCGTTCTCCTCCTCTCGGTCGTATCCGTGGGTGCGGCCGCATTGTGGCTGGAATGGGATCCCGCGTGGGTCAGTTCGCTTTTCCTGATCGGGGTCATCGCCTATCTGGCCCTCCTGGAGCGGCTGATTCCTTATGACCGGAACTGGCACCCGGGAAAGGACGAATGGCGCTGGTACGGCATCTACTTCCTGCTCACCATGGCCGGAAGCGGTCTGGCGCAACTGCTGGTGGCGCTGGCCGTCGGCCTGATCTCGCCGGAGGAGCCGACCCAGCACCTCTGGGTCGAGATCCCGGGCGCGCTCCTGGCCGGATCGCTCGTCAGCTACGCGGTGCACCGGCTGGGCCACCGCAACGCCCTGCTCTGGCGGCTGCACGGGGTGCATCACGTGCCGGAGAAGGTCAACGTCGCCAACAACGGCGTCAACCACGTGCTGGACATCGTCCTGGCCCAGAGCCTCGTCCAACTGGCCCTGGCCCTCGTCGGATTCTCCCGCCCCGCGGTCCTGGTGGTCGGACTCTTCGTCGCCGCGCAGGGCTACTTCGTCCACGCCAACATCGAGGTCCGCATCGGACCGCTCAACCATCTGCTGGCCAGTCCCGAGCAGCACCGACTGCACCACAGCACCGATCTGTCCGAAGCCGGCCACTACGGCTCCGACCTGTCGTGCTGGGACCACCTCTTCGGCAGCTTCACCTGGCGTCCCGGCCGCGAACCCGCCGCCGTCGGTCTCCACGACCCCACGACCTTCCCCGGCACCGGCGAGATCCTCGCCGCCCTCCTGCACCCCTGGCGACGCAGACCGGCACCGGGCCCCGGCCCGGAATGACCGCCGCCCCCCGACGCTCCACCACGACTTGAGGAGTTCGAATGGCCGACGCGAACAACCGGGCGTTACGGAACAAGGTGGCGATCATCGGGATGGGCTGCCGCCTGCCCGGCGGCGCCTCGGACCACCGGACGTACTGGCGCAATCTGGTGGCGGGCAAGGACTGCATCACGCCCACACCGCCCGACCGGTACGACGTCCGTACGCTCGGCAGCCGGTTCCGCGACAAACCCGGGCGCCTGGTCGGCGGCCGCGGTGGATACATCGACGGCTTCGACGAGTTCGACCCCGCGTTCTTCGGCATCAGCCCGCGCGAGGCCGACCACATGGACCCGCAGCAGCGCAAGCTCCTCGAAGTGGCCTGGGAGGCCCTGGAGGACGGCGGCCAGCGGCCCGCCGACCTCGCCGGCGGCGATGTCGCCGTCTACGTCGGCGCGTTCACCCTGGACTACAAGATCCTGCAATTCGCCGACCTGGGCTTCACCTCGCTGGCCGCCCACACCGCGACCGGCACGATGATGACGATGGTGTCGAACCGCATCTCGTACTGCTTCGACTTCCGCGGCCCCAGCCTGTCCATCGACACCGCGTGCAGCTCCTCCCTGGTCGCCGTCCACCTGGCCTGCCAGGCGCTGAACAACGGCGAGAGCGACCTCGCGCTGGCCGGAGGCACCCTGCTGCACATGGCCCCGCAGTACACCGTCGCCGAGACGAAGGGCGGATTCCTCTCGCCCGAGGGCCGCTCCCGTACGTTCGACGCCGCCGCCGACGGCTACGTACGGGCCGAAGGCGTCGGCCTGGTCGCGCTGAAGCGGCTGGACGACGCCGTACGGGACGGGGACCGGATCCACGCGGTGATCGCCGGCAGCGGCGTCAACCAGGACGGTCACACCAACGGCATCACCGTGCCCAACGCCGACGCCCAGGTCGACCTCATCCGCCGGGTCTGCGCCGAGGCGGGCATCACCCCCGGTGACCTCCAGTACATGGAGGCGCACGGCACCTCGACCCCGGTCGGCGACCCGATCGAGGCGAACGCCCTGGCCCGCGCGCTGGCCATCGGCCGGGCCCCGGGCGCCCGCGCCTACGTCGGCTCGGTCAAGACGAACATCGGCCACACCGAATCTGCCGCCGGGATCGCCGGGCTGATCAAGACCGTCCTGAGCATCCAGCACCGGACCATCCCGCCCCACATCAACCTGGAGAACCTCAACCCCGCCATCGACCCGGCGACCCTGCCCTACGAGATCCCCACCCGGCCCACCGCCTGGCCCGCACACGAAGGGCCCGCCCGCGCCGGGGTCAACTCCTTCGGGTTCGGCGGCACCAACGCCCATGTCGTCCTGGAGGAGGCCCCGCCCCCTGCGCCGGAGACCGACGCCGCCCCGTCCACCGCCCGGCCCTGGAGCATCCTGCCGCTCAGCGCCCGCAACCCGGACGCCCTGGTGGAACTGGCGACCGGCATCCGGGGCGAACTGGCGGGCGACAACGGCCCGGCCGTGGCCCTCGACGACCTCGGCCACACCCTCGCCCACCGCCGCCAGCACCTCCCCGAGCGGCTGTCCGTCGTCTACTCCTCGCGCGCCTCCCTCGACGAGGCCCTGGCCGCCCACGAGCGCGGCGAGCCCCACCCCCGCGTCGTCCACGGCCGCGCCCGGGAGTCCGCCGACCGGCGGCTGGTGTGGGTCTTCACCGGCATGGGCCCCCAGTGGTGGGGCATGGGCCGCCAACTCCTCGCGCAGGAACCGGTGTTCCGCGAGGCGGTCGAGGCGTGCGACCGGGCGCTGCGGGAGTTCGCCGACTGGTCGCTGATCGAGGAGATGACCGCCGACGAGTCCGTCTCCCGGATGAGCGAGACCTGGCTCGCCCAGCCCGCCAACTTCGCCGTACAGGTAGCCCTGGCGGCCCTGTGGCGGTCCCACGGGGTGCGCCCCGACGCGGTGGTCGGCCACAGCACCGGTGAGATCGCCGCCTTCCACACGGCGGGCGTCTACTCCCTGCGGGACGCGGCCCGGATCGTCGTGCACCGCAGCCGCCTCCAGCAGACCCTGGCGGGCACCGGCGCCATGCTCGCCGTCAGCCTGTCGGAGGACGAGGCGGAGCGCCGGGTACGCCCCTACAGCGACCGGGTCTCCATCGCCGCCGTCAACAGCCCCACCGCGATCACCCTGGCCGGGGACGAGGCGGCGCTGACCCTGCTGGCCGAGGAGTTGCGGGCCGAGCAGCAGTTCGCGAAGTTCCTCACCGTCGAAGTGCCCTACCACAGCGTCGGAATGGAACGGATCAAGGACGAACTGCTCGCGGAGCTGGCCCCGTTGGAGCCCCGCCCCGCCCGGGTTCCGCTGTACCTCACGGGCGTCGAGGGAACCGCCCGGGGCGAGGAACTGGACGCCGCGTACTGGTGGAAGAACGTCCGCGACCGGGTGCGCTTCCGCTCCGCGGTCGACCGCATCGCCGCCGACGGCCACCAGGTGTTCCTGGAGATCGGCCCGCACCCGGTCCTCGGCCACGCGATCCGCGAATGCCTGGAGGCGGGCGGCACATCGGGACTCACCCTGCCCTCGATCCGCCGCCGGGAGAACGAGAGCGAGCGCTTCGCCGCCTCCCTCGGCTCGCTCCACAACCTGGGCGTCGCCGTCGACTGGAACGTACTCCAGCCGACCGGCCGACCGGTCACCCTGCCCCGCCACCCCTTCCGGCGCGACCGCCACTGGACCGAACCCCGCCCGGTCGCCCAGGTCCGGCTGGGCCACCGCGACCACCCCCTCCTCGGCCGCCGCACCGACCGTACGGAACCCACCTGGCAGGCCCGCCTGGACACCGAGGACCTGCCCTACCTCGCCGACCACCGCATCCAGGACACCGTCGTCTTCCCCGCCGCCGGCTACCTGGAAATGGCCGCCCAGGCCGTCCTGCGGCTCACCGGCGGCACCACCGCCGTGCTCGCCGACATCGATCTGCGCAAGGCGCTCTTCCTGCCCGACGGCGAGGACCGGACCGTCGAGGTGTCGCTCTCGCTGGAGAACGCCGCCTTCACCATCGCCTCCCCGACCGGGGACGACGGGGAGCGGGCCGTGCACGCGAGCGGCATCGTCCGCACCGGGCAGCGCCGCCGCACCGACCCGCCGCTCGACGCCCCCGCGATCCGGGCCCGGTCCCTCCGACACCTCGAAGGCCCCGACTGCTACACCGCCCTGGCGGCCCTCGGCTACCACTACGGCCCCGCCTTCCAGGCCGTCGAGGAGGTCTGGATCGGCGCCGGCGAGGTCCTCGCCCGCATCCGCCCGCCCCGCGCCATCGGCGACGACGCCGCAGGCCACCACCTCCACCCCGTCCTCCTCGACGCCTGCTTCCAGACCCTCCTGACGCCGCTGATCCCGACGGACCCCGAAGGACCCGCGCCGGGCACCGGGATCAGGCTGCCGCTCTCCGTGGACGAGGTCGCCCTCGAACCCATCGGCGACCAGCCGTTCTGGGCCCACGCCACCCTGCTCACCGGCGACGCGGACACCACCCTCGGGAACATCGCCCTGTACGCCGACGACGGCACCCCGCTCGGCCGCGTCCGCGGCTTCCGCGCCGCCGACGTGGAGAAGGCCGCCACCGCCGTCGCCCGGACCACGATCGACTCCTGGCTCGCCGAACCCGTCTGGACCGACTGCCCGCCGCTGCCCGCCGAGGACACCGCCGCCCGGCCGCAGGACGTGAGCGACGGCGGTGTACGCAACGTGCCGCCGGGCAGCGACAGCGCCCCTCGGCCCGCACCCGCCACCACCGCCCGCGACCACGACTGGCTGGTCCTCGCCGACACCGGAGGCGTCGCGGACGCCTTCGCCGCCCTCGCCGCGGCCCGGGGCGAACGCTGCCGCCTGGTGCGCCGGGGCGCGGCCTACACCGCCTCCGGCGACGGCGTCACGTTCACCGTCGACCCCGGATCCGACGCCGATCTGCGCCGTCTCCTCGCCGACCTGGACCGCGACGGCGGCCCCTTCCGGGGCGCCGTCCTGCACCTGTGGAACCTCGACGCGCCCGCCCTCGCCGACTGCGACCGGGCCGCCCTCCACGACCACACCGGCGCGGGCGCGTACTCACTGATCGCCCTAGCCCGCCTCCTCCTCGCGCGGGGCGGCGGAGGCCGCCTGCACATCGTCACCCGTGGCGCCCAGCCCGCCCTGCCCGGCGAGGGGCCCGAACCCCTCGGCGCGCCCGCCTGGGGCATCGGCCGGGTGCTGCGCCACCAGGAGCTGATCGACCACCCCGGCAAGCTCATCGACCTCGACCCCCGCCGCCGGCCGGGCCCCGACGGCGACCGGGCCGAGGCCGCAGCCCTCCTCGCCGAGGCGCTCAACGACGACGAGGAGGAGATCGCCCTGCGCGACGGCGGCCGCCGCACCAGCCGCCTCCGCCCCGCCGAGAGCCTGACCCGGCCGCTGCCGCTGCGCCTGCGGGCCGACGGAAGCTATCTGGTCACCGGTGCGTTCGGCGCGCTCGGCCGACTCCTGTGCCGCACCCTCGTACGCCGCGGAGCCCGCCGGATCGTCCTCGTCGGGCGCACCCCCGTGCCGGCCCGGGAGAAGTGGGCCGGCACCGACCCGGCCACCGCCGAGGGCCGGGCCGTGGCCCTGCTCCGCGAGCTGGAGGCGCTCGGCGCGCAGCCCGTCCTCGCGACCCTCGACATCACCGACGAGGACGCCCTGACCGGCTGGCTCGACGCCCACCGGCAGAGCGGAGCCCCGCCCGTACGCGGGGTGTTCCACCTGGCCGGACAGGTCCGCGACACGCTCGTCGCCGATCTGGACCGGGCCGCATTCGACGCCGTCCACGACCCCAAGACCATCGGCGCCCACCTCCTGCACCGGCACCTGCGGGACGAACCCCTCGAACACTTCGTGCTCTTCGCCTCGATCGCCTCCCTCCTGACCACGGCAGGTCAGACCAACTACGCCGCCGGGAACGCCTTCCTGGACGCCCTCGCCCACCACCGCCGCACCCAGGGCCTGCCCGCCCTCAGCCTGGACTGGGGCCCCTGGGCCACCGGAATGATCGAGGAACTCGGCCTGGTCGACCACTACTTGCACAGCCGGGGCATGAGCTCGCTCTCCCCGGACGCCGGCATGGCCGTCCTGGAACGCGTCATCGGCCAGGACCACGCCCAGCTCGTCGTCGCCACCGTCGTCGACTGGCCCGTCTTCCTCGCCTGGTACCCGACGCCGCCGCCGCTGGTCGCCGACCTCGCGGCAGCCGCCGCCCCGCCGGGCGACGCCACCTCCGGCAACGGATTCCTCGACACCTTCCGCGCCGCCGACGAGGAGACCCGCCGCACCCTGGTCGCCGAACGGTTCGCCGCGCTCTCGGCCACCGTGCTGCGCACCGGCGCGGACCGCATCGACCCCGCCACCGGACTCGGCGAACTCGGGCTCGACTCGCTCCTCGCCATGGAGCTACGGGCCCGGATCCACGCCGAACTGGGCGTCGCCCTGCCCGTGGTCGCCCTCCTCAGCGGCACCCCGGCCGGAGAACTCGCCGCCCAGCTCCACGACGGCCTCAACGCCCTGGCCGCGACCGACACCCCCGACAAGGCGGCGGGCGCGGTCGAACTCCACCGCGACGAGCGGCAGTACCCGCTGACGCAGAACCAGAAGGCGCTCTGGTTCCTCAAGCACCTCAACCCCGACGGCTACGCGTACAACATCGGCGGGGCCGTCGAGGTGAACGTCGCCCTCGAACCGGACCTGATGTTCGAGGCCGTCCGCCGGCTCATCGCCCGCCACCCCGCGCTGCGCACCAACTTCCTCCTGGTGGACGGGCAGGCCGTGCAGCAGGTCACCGAGGACGCCGCCACCGACCTCGCCCTCTTCGACGTCCAGGGCGAGGACTGGGAGTCCATCCACGCGACGATCGTCCAGGAGTACCGCAAGCCCTACGACCTCGCCCACGATCCACTGGTCCGCTTCCGCCTCTTCAAACGGGGCCCGGACCGCTGGATCATCATGAAGGCCGTCCACCACATCGTCTCCGACGCCATCTCCACCTTCACCTTCATCGAGGAACTCCTCAGCGTCTACGAGGCGTTGCGCCGCAACCAGGAACCGCAGCTCCCACCCGTCGAGGCCCGCTACCTCGACTTCCTCAACCAGCAGAACGCCTTCCTCGCCGGCCCCGAAGCCACCGGCATGCTCGACTACTGGCGGGCCCACCTGCCGGCCGAGGTCCCGCTCCTGGACCTCCCCGTCGACAAACCGCGCCCGGCGGTCCAGACCCACAACGGGGCCTCCGAGTTCTTCGTCCTCGACGACGCCCTCAGCGCCCGCGTCCACGCGCTGGCCCGCGCCCACGGCGTCACCCCGTTCATGGTGCTGCTGAGCGCCTACTACCTCCTGCTGCACCGCTACTCCGGGCAGGACCACATCGTCGTCGGCAGCCCGGTGACCGGTCGCACCCGGCAGGACTTCGCCTCCGTCTACGGCTACTTCGTCAACCCGCTGCCCCTGCACGCCGATCTGTCGGATGACCCGACCGTCGCCGAACTGCTGCAACAGGTCCGCCGGACCGTCCTCGGCGGCCTCGACAACCAGGAGTACCCCTTCGTCCTCCTCGTCGAGGAGCTGGGCCTCCAGCACGACCCCAGCCGCTCCGCCGTCTTCCAGGCGATGTTCATCCTCCTCACCCACAAGGTGGCCACCGAGCAGTACGGCTACCGCCTGGAGTACATCGAACTACCGGAGGAGGAAGGGCAGTTCGACATAACGCTGTCCGCCTACGAGGACGAGGCCGAGGGCCGCTTCCACTGCGTGTTCAAGTACAACACCGACCTCTTCCTCCCGGAGACCATGCGCCGCATGGCCACCCACTACACCCGCCTCCTCGACCGGATGACCCACGCCCCGGGCGAACAGCCCGCCTCCCGGCTGGAGATGCTCGGCGACCGGGAGCGGGAGCGGCTCGTCGGGGAGTGGAGCCGCCCGGCCCTGCCGACCGCCGGGCCCCGGGACGACTCGCGGGAAGAGCCGTTCGTCCCGGTCCAGACACTGATCGCCCGCAGCGCCGCCGAGCACCCCGCGGCCGTCGCCGTGGCCATGCCCTCCGCGCACGGCGGAGCGCACCGGCTGACCTACGCGGAGCTGGACCGGCGGGCCGCCGACACCGCCGCCCGGCTGCGGACCCTCGGCATCGGCGAGGGCTCGGTGGTCGTCCTGTGCCTGGACAAGTCGCCCGAGCTGATCGTCGCCCTGCTCGCCGTCCTCAAGGCCGGCGCCGCCTATCTGCCGCTGCGGCCCGACCAGCCCGCGGACCGGCTCGCCCACCTCGTGACGGCCACCGGCGCGGCGCTCGTCCTCGTCGCGGACGACGCCGGGCCGGAGCAGACCGGGGCCCTGGCCGTCCCGACGCTCACCCTCGGCGCGCTCGCCCGCACCGCACCGCACCCGGGCGGACCGGCGGCCGAGGCCGGCCCGGAATCGCCCGCCTACATCATCACCACCTCCGGCTCCACCGGCCGTCCCAAGGCCGTCCGCGTCAGCCACCGCAACCTCGCCTCCGCCCACGCCGCGTGGCGCCAGGAGTACCGGCTGCAGACGGACGTCCGGGTGCACCTCCAGATGGCCGAACCGTCCTTCGACGTGTTCACCGGCGACCTGGTGCGCGCCCTGTGCTCGGGCGGCACCCTCGTCCTGGCCGACCGCGACCTCCTCTTCGACACCACCCGGCTCTACCGGACGATGCGTCAGGAGCGCGTCGACTGCGCCGAGTTTGTGCCCGCCGTCGTCCGCGGCCTGATGGACCACTGCGACCGGGAAGGGCTGCGGCTGGACTTCCTGCGGCTGCTGGTGGTCGGCTCGGACGCCTGGAGCGTGGGGGAGTACCGCCGGCTGGCCGAACTCTGCGGACCCGGCACCCGACTCGTCAACTCCTACGGCCTCACCGAGGCCACCATCGACAGTGCGTACTTCGAAGGCCCCGTCGACGACCTGGAACCCGGCGCGATGGTCCCCATCGGCCGGCCCCTTCCCAACAGCACCCTCCACGTCCTCGACACCCACGGCGAACCCGTCCCGCCCGGCGTGCCCGGCGAACTCTGGATCGGCGGCGACGGCGTCGCCCTCGGCTACGCCGGAGACCCCGAGCAGACCGAGGAGCGGTTCGTCACCCGTACGCTCAGCAGGTCCGCCGACAGTGATGCCCGGCCCGAACGGCTCTACCGCACCGGCGACATCGCCCGCTGGGACGCGCACGGCCGGGTGCACCTGCTCGGCCGGACCGACGGACAGGTCAAACTGCGCGGCCACCGCATCGAGATCGGCGAGATCGAGGCCCACCTCACCCGGTGGCCGCCGCTCGCCCGGGCCGTCGTCACCGTACGCACCGACACCGGGGGAGACGCGGCGCTCTGCGCCTACTGCGTCCCCGCGCCCGGTGCGACCCTGGACGGTCGGGCCCTGCGCCGCCACCTGGCCCGCTCGCTGCCCTCGTACATGATCCCGTCCCACTTCGTCGAGCTGCCCGCCCTGCCGCTGACCGCCAACGGCAAGGTCGACACCACCGCCCTGCCCGCGCCCCAGGCCGAGGCGGGCGACCGGCCGCACGAGGAGCCCGTGACCCTGTACGAGATCAGCGTCGCCCGGCACTGGAAGAATCTCCTGGGCCGTGAACAGGTCGGCCTGGAGGACGACTTCTTCGAACTCGGCGGCAGCTCTATCAAGCTCATCGAGCTTCTCCACCATCTGCGCACCGAGTTCGGCGTCGGTGTCCCCGTCAGCAGGCTCTACCAGGTCACCACCCTGCACGGAATGGCCGCCACCGTCGAGGACGTCCTGCACGGCACCAGCGCCGACGAACTGCCCAGCCTCACCTTCAACGCCGGACAGCACCCCGCCCTCTTCTGCTTCCCGCCCGCCGGCGGACACGGGCTCGTCTACCGGGGCCTGGCCGCCCACCTCCCCGACCACACCCTCATCGGCTTCAACTACCTCCCCGGCGACGACAAGATCGCCCGGTACGCCGACCTGATCGAGGCCGCCCGGCCCGACGGCCCCTACCGGCTCCTCGGCTACTCCCTCGGCGGCAACCTCGCCTTCGAGACGGCCAAGGAGCTGGAGAGGCGCGGCCGCCGGGTCGACCACGTCGTCATCCTCGACTCCCGCCGCATCCTCGCCGCCTACGAACCGGACGCCTCCGGCATCGCCGCCTTCGAGGCCGAACTCGCCGACCACGTACGCAAACACACCGGATCCGACGCCGTCGCCCACGAGACCCTCGCCCACGCCGCCGAATACCTCGCCTTCTGCGGCCGCACCCCCAACACCGGCACGGTCGCCGCGACCGTCAGCGTGATCACCGACGAGGAGAAGGCCGCCCTCTACGCCGCGGGCGAGCACGGCACCTGGCACGGCAGCTCCACCGGCGCCACCGCCGTACTGCGCGGCTCCGGCGTCCACGCCGACATGCTCGACGCCAAACACCTGCCCCGCAACGCCGAGCTGGTGCGCTCCGTCCTGACGGGAGAACCGGCCCATGGCGGATGACGACTCCACCGACTGGACCAGCCGGGAACGCGCCCCGGGCGCGCCGCCCCGCGTCATCGTCGTCGGCGCGGGCGTGGCCGGCCTCTCCACCGGCTGCTACGCGCAGATGAGCGGCGCCAGGACCCGCGTCTTCGAGAAGCATGTGCTGCCAGGCGGCTGCTGCACCGCCTGGTCGCGCGACGGATACCTCTTCGACTACTGCATCGAGTGGCTCATCGGCACCGCCCCGGGCAACGACGCCCACCGGGTGTGGAGCGAACTCGGCGCGCTCGACGGCAAGACCGTCACCAACTTCGAGCTGTTCAACAAGGTCGAGGACGAGAGCGGCCGGTCGGTGACGTTCTACAACGACCCCGACCGCCTGGAGGCCCACCTCCTGGAGCTCTCACCCGCGGACGCCCCGCTCATCCGGGCCTTCACCCGGGACCTGCGGCGCTTCATCGACATCGAGCTGTACCCGTTCCTGACCGCACCCGCGCTGCGCACCGTACGGGAACGGGTCCAGACCCTGCGTACGGTGCTCCCCGCCTTCCGGCTGTTCTGGCGGACCGCCGCCACCCCGATGCACGTCTTCGCCGACCGGTTCCAGGACCCGCTGCTGCGCAAGGCGTTCCGCAACATCTTCTTCCAGGACCCGGAGGGCTTCCCGCTGCTGCCGTACCTCTTCAACATGGCAGCCGCCCACCACGGCAACGCCGGCTTCCCGCAGGGCGGTTCGCTCGGCCTCGCCCGCTCGATCGAGGAGCGCTACCGCAGCCTGGGCGGCACGGTCACCTACCGGGCCCGCACCGAGCGGATCCTGGTCGAGAACGACCGGGCGATCGGCATCGAACTCCGGGGTGGCAAAAGGTACTTCGCCGAACACGTGGTCTCCGCCTGTGACGGCCACACCACCGTCTACGGTCTCCTGGGCGGCCGGTACACCGGACCCCGGATCGACAAGCTCTACACCGACCTCCTGCACCGCCCCGGCACCCTCTTCCCGGCCGTCGTCTCCGCCTTCGTCGGCCTGCGCGGCGACCTCGACCCCGACGAGGCGCACAGCACCACGCATCTCCTCGGCCCGGACGACGCGGCCCACCTCCCCGGCGCCCTGCAGGACAGCCTCGTCGTCCAGGCCCGCTCCCGCTACTCCGGCGGCTTCGCGCCACCGGGCCACTCGGTCCTGCACTGCACCTACTTCAGCGACTACGCCCACTGGAAGGACCTGCGCACCAGGGATCGCAAGGAGTACCGCCGGCGCAAGCGCGAAGTCGCCCACTTCGTCCGGGACTTCCTGGAGCGCCGCAGCCCCGGCATCGCGGAGCGCATCGACATCGTCGAGGTCGCCACCCCCGCCACGACCCACCGCTACACCGGCAACCTGGGCGGTTCCATCCTCGCCTGGAAGGCGTTCTCGGACGCCGACGACGTCGCGGCGCGCCTGGTAGGCAAGGACCGGATGCGGCTGCCCGGACTGAGCGGCTTCTCCATGGCCGGGCAGTGGGTCGGCATGGGCGGCCTGATCCGCGCCGCCTCCACCGGCCGCTTCGCCGTCCAGTACCTCTGCCGCGAACTCGGCCTGGAGTTCCGGGCCTGGGAGAGCAAGGGCGCCGAACCCTGGCACCCCGGGAAGCTGGGGCATCTGCCGCAGCTCGACCGGTGGTCCGCACGCGAGAGCGAGAGCTCATGAGCGATGACAGGAACAGGCCCCGGCGTGACGGCGGCGACCGCCGCCCCCGCGAGACGATGATCATCATCGGGGCCGGTCTCGGTGGCCTCTCCACCGGCTGCTACGCCCAGATGAACGGCTACCGCACCCGCATCCTGGAGATGCACGAGATCCCCGGTGGCTGCTGCACCGCCTGGGAACGCGGCGGCTTCACCCTGGACGCCTGCGTCAGCTGGCTCCTCGGCAGCGGCCCCGGCAACGAGATGCACCAGATCTGGCTGGAGCTCGGCGCCCTCCAGGGCAAGGAGATCCGCCACTTCGACGTCTTCAACATCGTGCGCGGCACGGACGGCCGGGCCGTCCATTTCTACTCCGACCCGGACCGCCTCGAAGCCCACCTCATCGACATCTCGCCCGCCGACGCCCGCCTCGTACGGAAGTTCTGCGCCCAACTGCGCAGCTTCCGCAAGGCATTGGCGGTCTACCCCTTCCTCAAGCCCGTCGGACTGATGGGCCGTCGGGAGCGCTGGCGGATGCTCGCCTCGTTCCTGCCGTATTTCAACGCCGTACGCACCACGATCACCGTCCTGATGACCGACTTCTCCGCGAAGTTCAAGGACCCTCTTCTGCGGCAGGCCTTCAACTTCATCCTCTACGAGAAGCACCCGGCCTTCCCCGTCCTCCCGTTCCACTTCCAGCTCGCCTCGCACGCCAACCTCTCCGCCGGCGTCCCGGAAGGCGGCTCCCTCGGCCTCGCCGAGTCGATCGAGGCCCGCTACCGCCGGCTCGGCGGCGAGGTCTCGTACAACACGAAGGTCGAGACGGTGATCGTCGAGGACGACCGGGCGGTCGGCGTCCGGCTCAGCGACGGCCAGGAACTGCGCGCCGACATCATCGTGTCGGCCTGCGACGGCTACACCACCACCATGAAGTTCCTGGGGGGCGAGTACCTGGGCGAGGACTACCGCAAGCTCTACACCGAGACCATCCATGAACCCGGCATGGTCTTCCCCGGCTACTTCACCCTCTTCCTCGGCCTCTCCCGCCCCTTCCCCGAGGGCGACCCCTGCACCACGTACCTCCTCGACGAGGCCACGGCCGCCGAACTGACCGGCATCCGCCACCCCAGCATCAACGTCCAGTTCCGCAGCCGCCACTACCCCGAGCTGTCCCCGGACGGCACGACCGTCGTCTACGCCACCTACTTCTGCGACATCGCCCCCTGGCGCGCCCTGGACGAGGGCCCCGAACAGGTCACCCGCACCCGTGGCGGAACCGAGCTGCACACCCTGCCGGTACGCCACGGACGCGGCTACTACGCGGCGAAACGGCGGGCCCGCGAGGCCCTTATCGGCTTCCTGGAACAGCGCCATCCCGGCCTGCGGGACGCGATCGTCGTCCGCGACGTCTCCAGCCCCCTCACCCAGGTCCGCTACACCGGCAACTACGACGGGACCGTCCTCGGCTGGCAGCCCTTCGTCGAGAGCGGCGAGACCCTGGAAGAGCTGATCAAGAAGCACGGTCCGGGCCTCCCCGGACTGCGCGACTTCTACCAGTCCGGCGTCTGGGCCACCACCGGCGGGCTCATCCGGGCCGCCGCCGCCGGACGCCACGTCATGCAGTTCGTCTGCCGCGACGACGACCGGCCCTTCACCGCGTCGCCCGACCTCACCGCACCACCACCGACCCACCGGGTCATCCCCGTGCCCGTCCGCCCCGCCGCACCGACGGAGAGGAAGCCATGAAGATCGCGAAGTGGGTGGTCCGCGAACACGTCGAGGGCGTACCCGACGTGGACCGCGTCTACGAGAAGGTCGTCGAGAACATCGACGTGACGCTCGCCCCGGACGAGATGCTGCTGCGCACCCTGTACGTCTCCGTCGACCCCTACCTCCAGGGCATCGCCCTCGACACCCCGATCGGCGGGCACATGGGCGCCGACTCGATCATGGAGGTGGTGGAGGCAGGACCGCGCGCCGCCCACCGCGCCGGCGACCTCGTCCAGGGCTTCGGCGGCTGGCGCACCCATGTGATCAGCACCGGCGCGGCCGAACTCTGGCAGACCGGCACGTTCCCCATGGTCTTCCCGGCGTACCGCAGGCTCGACCCCCGGTGGTACGACGACGCCCTGCCGCTGCCGACCGCCCTCAGCGTGATGGGCGGGCCCGGCATGACCGCCTGGGGGACCCTCTCCAAGTACATGACGATCAGCCCCGGTGAGACCCTGGTCGTCAGCGGGGCCTCCGGTGCGGTCGGCGCCCTCGTCGGCCAGCTCGCCGCACTCGCCGGCGCCCGGGTGATCGGCACCACCTCGTCCCCGGAGAAGGCGGACTACCTCACCGGGCTCGGCTTCGACGCGGTGGTCGTCTACCGCCACGGCGACCGCGAGGACACCGTCCGGGAGGCGCTCGCCCGGGCCGCCCCCGACGGCGTCGACCGGTACTTCGACAACCTCGGCGGCACCGTCACCGACGCGGTGTTCCCGATGCTCAACATCGGCAGCCAGGTGGCCGTGTGCTGGCAGTGGGCGACCCAGGTCGGCAACGAGGGCACCGGCCCCCGGCTCCTGCCCTACCTGATGTTCCCGCGCGCCACCGTCCGCGGCATCTTCTCCCTGGAGTGGTTCACCGACCAGAACTGGCGGGACCTCCACACCGAGCTGGGCGGCCGGGTCCGGCGCGGCGAGGTCGTCTGCGACCACACCCTGCACCACGGCTTCGACCGCATTCCCGCCGCCTACGGCAGCCTCTACGCCGACCGGTCGGCCAACCGCGGCAAGGTCCTCGTCGAGCTCTGACCCGCCAGGGCCTGTCCGACACCCGAACCGACTTTCCCAGGAGGCACGTTGACCGCCACCGAGCCCACGCATCCCGCGCCGGTGCCGATGCACCGCCTGCACTTCGAGAAACCCGGGCCGCCCCGCCCGGCCGAGCTGCCGGGCGGGGCCCCCGCCTGGCTGGTCAGCCGGTACGAGGACGTCCGCCAGGTGCTCTCCGACCCGCGCTTCGGCCGGGCGCGGCTGTACGCCGCCGACGCTCCGGCCCTCTCCGACGTACCCGACCTCGTGAACGACCCCGACCTGATGTTCAACCAGGACGGCCCCGGCCATCTGCGGCTGCGCCGCACCCTGCGGCGCGCGTTCACCCCGAGGGCCGTCGCCCGCTGGCGGCCCTGGATCGCCGCGATCGTCGACGAGCTCCTCGACCGGCTGGAGTCGCGGCCGCAACCGGCCGACGTGGTGGCGGAGTTCACCCTCCCGCTGCCGGTGGCGGTGATCAGCCGGCTGATGGGCCTGGAGGAGTCCGCGTGGGACCGGATGCGGCACTGGAGCGAGCACGCCTTCTCCGACGGCACCCACGAGGGCGAACAAGTGGCCGCCGTCCTGGCGGAGTTCAGCGCGTTCGGCGCGGACCTCCTCGCGGAGCGACGCCAGGCCCCCGGCGAGGACCTGATCAGCGGCGTGGTCGCGGCGGCCGACGAGGAAGGGGGTGTGCCCGAGGCCCAGTTGGTCAGCCTGGTGTGCGGTCTGGTCGTCGGCGGCCACGACAGCACGATGACCATGCTCGGCAACGCGCTGCTCTACCTCCTGGGCGAACGGCGTACGGCCTGGCCCCGCCTGGGCGCCGACGAGGAGGCCGCCGGACGCGTCGCCGACCGCCTCGTCCACCTCGTACCCCTGGGCGACGACCGGGGCAGCGCCCGGCACGCCGCCACGGACGTCGAGGTCGGCGGGGTGACGATCCCGGCCGGCACGATCGTGCTCGCCGACTGCGGCATGGCCAACCGCGACCCCGAGGTCTTCCCGCCCGCCACCCTGTACGACCTGTTCGCCCCGCTGGAGGCCCCCACGCTCTCCTTCGGCGCCGGACCCCACTACTGCCTCGGCGCCTGGCTGGCCCGCACCGAGCTCCAGCTCGCCCTGCATCGTCTGGCCGCCCGCTTCCCGGCCCTGCGCCTGGCGGAACCCATGGACGCGGTCGCCTGGCGGACCGGCACCACCTCCCGCAGCCCGCGGCGGCTCGCCGTGAGGTGGTAGGGCCCGCCGTACCGGCCGACGGTACGCCCGGGGTTCAGCGGCCCCGGGCGCACAGGGCCGCGTCCACCGCACCCTGGAGATGACGCAGGCCCGCGCCCTCGGCCGTCCAGGTGGTGGTGTACACGGTCACGGTGGCGCGGCCGCCCGAGGCCCGGCCGCCGCCCACCGATCCGCCCGGCAGGTCACCGCCGTGCCCCCAGTAGACGCCGCCGCAGCTGAGCGGGACGGAGGCGACGCCGTAGCCGTACCGGCTCCCGGCGGGGTAGACGTCACGGCCGCCGATGTCGCTGGTGTCCCGGGTCATCAGGCGAACCGCCCACCCGGGCAGGAGCCGGCCGCCGAACAGCCCGTCCCAGAAGGCGTTGAGATCGCCGGGCGTGGAGACGAGCCCACCGGACGCGCCGAACTCGTAACCGGGAAGCTCGGTCACATCCACCCGACCCGCCTCCGGATCGGCCGGGTGGACACCGTAGTTGCGGGCGTGCGGCCCGCGCAGCGCCAGCTCGCCCGGCGCCGGCCAGTAGGTGTCGGTCAGCCGTAGCGGACGGAGGATCTCGCGCTCGATGTACGTACGGAAACCGACCCCCGTCACCTGGTCGATCACCATGCCGAGCGCCAGGTAGTTGGTGTTGGAGTAGCCCCAGTCGTCGCCCGGCCCGAAGACCGGCGGCTCCGCCAGGGAGAGTGCCAGATACTCCTCGGAGGTGCCGGGCCGGCTCCAGTCGACCAGCGGCGTGTACTCCGGCAGCCCGCTGGTCTGCTTGAGCAACTGCCGTACGGTGACGGCGTGTCCGGCCAGCTGCGGCACATGGTCGCCGGCCCGGTCGTCCAGCCGGATCCGCCCGTCCACGACCAGCCGCATCACGGCCGCCGCGGTGAACGCCTTGGTGTTGCTGGCCAGCCGGAACCTGCCCTCGGAGCCGACCATCGCACGGCCGGACTCCAGGTCCGCGACCCCGGCGGTACGGGTGTGCCTGCCGTCGAACGCGAGGGCGCCCGGCACTCCGTCCCGCTCGACGAGCAGGTCCAGCTGCCGCTGCACGGGGTCGGGCCGGTGGGCGGAGGCCGCCGGGGCGAACGCCACGGCGAGCGTGGTCGTGCACACGAGGGCGGCGGTGAGGCGCTTGCGGTACATGGGTCCCCCTGGACGTGGCTGCGGCCGGGCTGCGGATGGCGCCCCGGCCGTGCGGTTCGTTCTTCCGCCGACGACCCTGCCAGGGGGCCCGCACGGGGGCAGGCCGTCCGGACCCCGGATCGGGGGTGTACTCAGGCCCCCTGTCCGGGGTTCCCGAGAGCCCTCCGCAACACCGCGATCTGCTCGGTGGCGGCCCTGCGCGGCAGGGTGAGGTGGGGCAGCACGCCGTCGAATCCGTGGAACGCCCCGGGCCACAGATGGAATTCGGTCGACACCCCGGCGGCGATCAGCCGGAGCGCGTACTGCGCGCACTCGTCCCGGAACACCTCCAGCTCGCCGACGTCCACGTACGCGGGCGGGAGCCCCGACAGATCGGTGGCGCGGGCCGGCGCCGCGTAGGCGGGCACCTCGTCGCCGCCGGCCAGCGGGCCGAGCAACGCGGCCCAGCCGTACAGGTTGTTGGCGCGCGGCCAGGTGACGGGATCGGTGAACTCCCGGCTGGACGCCGTGGTGTTGCGGTCGTCCAGCATCGGGCACAGCAGCAACTGGAAGGCGAGGCACGGCCCGCCGCGATCCCGGGCCAGCAGCGCCGTGGCGGCGGCCAGCCCGCCGCCCGCGCTGATCCCGCCGACCGCCAGGCGCTCCGGGTCGACGCCGAGCGTGGCCGCCTGCTCGGCCGTCCACCGCAGCGCGCGGTAGCAGTCCTCGACGGGCGTCGGGTAGGGGTGCTCGGGCGCGAGGCGGTAGTCCACGGAGACCACGACGCAGCCCACCTCCAGGACGTACGCCGAGAGCCGGGCGTCGTCCATCTCGGGCGTACCGAGCACCATGCCTCCGCCGTGCATCCACACCAGGCAGGGCAGCGGCCCGGCGGCGGACTCGCGGGGCCGGTGGACGCGCAGCCGTACGGTGCCGGGGCCCGGCAGGCGGTGGTCGGTCACCCGGACGCCCTCGGCGGGCGGCGGGAACACGGCCTTTGCGCGGGCGGCGCGCAGTGCGGCCAGCTCCTCGCGGCCGAGACCGGCGAGGACGGTGGGCGGCAGCGGACCGGCGGCCAGCGCCGCGGCCATCTCCGGGTCCAGACGGGGGTCGTACGACATCGGGCGGAGCCTTCCTGAGGCTCCGCGGACCGCGCCCCGGCATCGGACGGCGGGGCACGGCCGCGGAGCGCGAACCGACAGATCCGTCAGTAGTCGAGTGCGATGCTCACCTCGATCGAGCCGGTGTGCGGGATCTTGAGGATGTGCATCCTGCGGCTGCCGTCGCGCAGATACCTGATGGAGGCGGCGGCGACCGAGGCGGGCCGCGCCGCGCCCCACCGGATCCGTACGACACCCGGGCCCCGGTGCAGATCCAGGCCCGTGGCGGTGGCCGAGGCCGAGCCGCCCCACGGCACCGTGGTGCCATTGCCGAACACCACCCGGTCGGAGGCCTTCAGGATCAGCGGCACCGTCTCGGTCGCGGACGAGACGGCCCGTACCGAGCGCCGCACCAGCCCGTCGCTCACCCGCACATCGGTGACGACCGAGCCGCTGGGGGTGGCGAAGCGGAAGGCGTACGGGCTGCCGCCGAGGAACTGTCCGGCCTGCGGCCCGTCGGAGTCCGGGACCTGGCCGGGCAGCACCGTGGCCCACACCCCGTGGTCGTTGTCGTTGAGGGTCTGGATCACCGTGCCGGCCACCGGGTGCCACAGGAACGACAAGCCGGTGCGCGCCATGGTGGTCGCCCGGTCGCCGAGGTACGCGCCCAGATAGACGTCGGGCCGCCGGATGTAGAGGAAGTCCTGGCCCCGGTCGGTCCGGCGCTCGGTGAAGTTCTTCGAGGCGAGGTACGGCAGGGCCCGCACCGCGTCGGCCTTGGCCTGCCGGGTCGGGTACCGCTCCCCGTAGAGCGCGTGGGCGAGGATCCGCGGCGAGGTGTCCTGTTTGGTCAGGCCCGCCACCGGAGTGGCGTCGGCGGCCCAGGCGGCGCGGGCGGCCGACAGGTCCTCGCGGGTGGAGGTGAACGCCCCGAGCGTCGGCACCTCTGGCACGAACTGGGCGTTGAGCGCGGTGCGTTCCGGATCCGGGCGGGTGTCGTCGTAGGCGAGCGCGCTGGTCCGGGTGGAGGGCGCGACATTGCTGAACCAGCCCGAACCGTCCGGCTCCCGCAGCAGGTTGTAGCCCAGCCATCCGGTGTACTTCCGGGCCATCGTCACCAGGTGGCCGTTGTTCGACTGGCGCCAGGCGTCGGCCAGTTCGGGCAGCATCACCTCGAAGTTGTAGTTCATGTCGGTGCCGCCCTTCTCGTAGAAGAAGCCGGCCGGTCCCTGCCCGTGCCGGGCGATCCGGGCGAAGGCGCCGTCGAGCCGGGTGCGCAGAGCCGCGTCGGGATTGGTCCGCAGCGCCAGGGCCGAACCCGCGAGCCCGGCGGCGACCTGGTTGGCGAAGGAGATCGGGGTCTGCCACACCCGCCCGTTGGCCGGGTTCAGCAGCCAGGTCATCGCCGCGTGCGTCGCGCGGGCGATCTGGGTGCGCCGCGCGGGCAGCAACCGCGCGTTCTTGAGCAGTACATGGGTCTTGCTGAGATAGCCGAGCGCGAATCCGGTGGCGGCGAGCGAGTGCTCGTCCGGGCTGTACTCCGGCCAGGAGCCGTCCGCGTGCTGCAGCCCGAGACAGTGGCCGAGCGCCGCGTCCAGGCCCGCGAGCAGTTCGGCGTTTCCCCGGTACGGGTTCCAGGGGCGGGAGTTGGTGAGGAACCAGGTGAGTGTGTAGACGTGCTCCTGCACCCGAGCGTTGTACGGCTCCGAGGGCTTGCGCCACCAACCGCCGCCCATGAAACCGGCGTTCGGCGAGCCGTTCCTGATGTCGCCGACCATGGCGGCCAGGCTCACCAGATAGGGCGCGTAGAGCTGTTCGTCGGCGGCGAAGGCGCGCCGGTCGGGGGAGGCCGGCGGCAGGGCGGTGAGCTTCGGCGGGGCGGTGGCGGCCAGGGCGGAGGGCGTGGGCAGGGCGGCGGCCAGGCCGGCGGCGCCGGCGGCGGTCAGCAGGGTGCGGCGGGAGGGGAACGTTCCGTACGTCACTGGGCGACTCCTGGGCAGGAAAGGCTTCGGTGAAGGGGAAGCGGCGGCGGAGGAGGGCGGCCGGGGGTGCGCCGGTGGTCGTCCGGCGCACTCCCGGCCGGGCCCGTCAGCCCCGTGCGACGGCGATCGAGCCCCCGAGCCGGTCGCCCGCCTCGTACACCAGATACGGCACACCCCGGTCCGTCCCGAAGCTCGGCGAGGCGGCGCGGCCGTTCTCCGGGGCCGCGCTGCCGGAGTCGTAGAAGACCCCGAGGTGGTTGCGGCGGGAGAAGTCGTTGCCGACCTCCGTGATCAGGATGTTCCCGCCGTTCTCCTTGCCGGTGTGGTAGACGACGTACGTGCTGCCGCCCCGGGTCAGCAGATGCGGGCCGCTGAGGTTGTTCACGCCGACGTCCGAATGGCGCACCAGCGGCTGCTGGGCGAAGGTCCAGTCCCGGCCGTCCTTCGACCAACCCCAGCTGATGTCACGGTGGTTGGACTGATTGTTGACCATGAAGAGCATCACGTACCGAGCACCGCGCGCGGGCAGATCGTGCCGGAACACCCGTGCGTAGGACGTCTCGTTGGTGCCCGCCGGCAGCATGTCTTTGGTCAGCACGGTCCGGTCGTACGTGAAGGTGATGCCGTCCTTGGAACGCGCGAGCCGGGTGGTGTGGTTCTCGCCGTGGAAGTAGAGCCACAGCTCCTTGGCGTCCTCGTTCCACAGGACGTGCGGCGAGGAGACATGGCTGACCTTGTAGTGCGGCTGCCAGTCGTTGGAGACCAGCGGGTTCGCCGGGTACTCGGTGAACGGGCCCTCCAGCGAGTCGCCGTACGCCAGGCAGATGCCGCCGGGCGCGTCGTGCGGGGCGTAGTAGAGGTAGTAGCGGCCCAGCGGGTTCGCCAGCTTGTCGTAGACACCCCGGATGCACGGGAAGATGATCTCGCCGGTCGGGTTGTACTTCAGCTGCGAAGGCGTCAGCAGCGGCTTCAGATGGCGGTAGTCCGGAAATCCGCCGGGGGCCGCGACGGCGCGCCCCGCCGAGGCCCCGGTGGCGATCAGCCCGGCGGTCGCCGCCGTGCCCGCCACCGCGCCGCGCAGAAAGATCCGGCGGCTCGGTCGGAACGCCCCCGATACGGAAGGGGTGGTGTCCTCGTGCTGTGTCATGTCGTTCTCCGTCCCGAAGAGTTGAGCGATCACAGATAGCTGGCGGCGGTGACGCAGAACCCGCCGAGCGCCACGGCCCAGACGTACGGCAGGGTCCGCAGCATCACCTGCTGCGGCGTCACCCCCGCGTACTGCGCGCTCCACACGGTCTGCGTGCTGGTGGGGTCCGACACCCCGAAGACCTGGTTGTACGAGGTGGCCAGCCCCAGCACCGCGACGGCCGGGTAGATGCCGGCGGCGATGAGGACCCCGGCGATGCCCGCGCCGAGACCGAAGACGTTCAGCGGCCCCCGGTACAGGCAGAGCGGCACGAGCAGCGTGAAGACCAGCACGAACAGCACCGGGTTCTGCGGACTGACGGCCTTGACCAGCGGCTCCAGCGACTCCACCGCACCGGGCAGCTTCACCGCGGCGAGCAGGATGCCGATGGCGACGAACAGGACGATCGGAGCGGCCGCGACCTCGAACGAGCCGTACAGCGTCCGCAGCAGCCGCTTGTTCATCTCACGCGGCCGGGTCGTCGTGATCAGCGCGAACAGGACGCCCGCCAGCATGGAGGGCAGGATCGCGACCTCGAAGCCCAGGGCGAGCACCAGCGGCACGACCGGGGTGAGGAGGGCGTACCAAGGGGCGTCGCCCAGCTGCTTGCGGCGCGAAACGGGCTTGGCGGAAGCCGACTTGAGCGACCAGGCGTGCTCGACACCGCGCCGCCGCGTCTCGATGAGCACGAAGAGGACGGCGGCGGCCAGCGCGAACGGGAACAGCTTGAACATGAAGCCGCGCACCGTCTCGACCGGCAGCTCCAGCGCGGTGGAGAAGAACTGCCAGATCGGCAGCTCGAACGGCATACCGGCGGCGATGCCCATCAGGATCGTCCCGGCGGCGGTGACCTTCGGAATGCCGACGGCGATCATGGCGGGGATGCCGATGATCCCGGCGAGCATCGCCGCCGGAGCCGAGCCGGTGACCGTGCCGACCAGCGTGGAGACGGCCAGGACGCCGAGGGCGACCACCACCGGCCGGTCCCCGCCGAACTCGACGATCTTGCGCACCAGGGTGCCCGCGATGCCGGTCTCGTCGAGGAGCCTGCCCAGCCAGGAGCCGAGGAGGATCGCGATCATCGTGGCGGCGAGGGCCGGCGCGCCCTCCTGGACGACCGTGTCCAGCACGCTGTTCTCGCCGGTCAGCGGAGCGCCCGCGACGAACGCGATGACGACGGCGAGGATGACGAGCGCGAAGGCGGTGGGCAGCTTGCGGGTGAGCATCGCGGCGACACCGGCCGCCATGACAAGAAGGATGACGATGCCCATGGCGCTACTTCTCTCTTCCGTGCGGGTGCGGGGATCGGGTCGCGGACCCGTGCTGCGGCTCGGCCGCGGTGGCCAGGGCGGCCGTCAGCAGGAGCGGACTGCGGCCCAGACCGCAGACCGTGCGGGCGTGGGCGTGGGCGGCGATCTCGTCGGCGCCCGCGACATGGCCGTACAGGGTGTGCCGTCCGGCGCGCAGCACCACATGGTCCAGGGCGCGCTTCAGCGACTTCTTCGCCGGGCCGTGGTGGAGCCGCTCGTGCACCGCCTCGTGCGCGATGGCCGCCGCCCGGACCGAACCGGCCGGATACCAGTGCCGCCAGCCGAGCAGGTCGATCAGCTCCTCGGCGAGCGCCAGGGTGTCGGTGAACAGCTCGACGGTGGGCGCCGGCCGTGAGGTGTAGCGGGCCAGCAGCCCTCGCGCCAGCCCGCCGTCGCTCTCCATGACCCGGGCCGTGGAGGCCACCGGCGGCAGCGCCGCGCCGAACGCGTCGGCGGTACGGGCCCAGTGGCGCAGCAGCTCCGGGTCGCGCCCCTCGTGCGTCGGGGTGTTCGCGAGCAGCCGTACGCCGAACTCGACGTCCTCGCTCGCCGCCAGCGCCGAGATGGCGGTGCGCGCGGCCCGGTCGAGCAGGGCGGCCGTCATGAGCGCACCTCCACGACCGCGACGACCGGTTCATCGGCGGCCCGGGCGCGCAGCTCGCTCCGGGCCAGCGCCAGCAGCGGATCCGGGTCGATCACCCCGGACAGATCGGCGATCCGGGAGCCGAGCAGGAGCCGCAGCGCCGGGGCGCGCACCCCGCCGTCCCCGTACGACGTGGCCTCTTTCACCAGCCCCGCGAGGACCTCGGGCGCCCGGCCCACGGTGGTCGTCTCCACCCGGGCGTCCGGCGCGTGCAGCCGTACGACGCCGTCCGCGTCCACGACCCGCACCGGGTGCCGGTCCGCCCGGAACCTCCGGCGCACCTCGGTGCCGTACACGGTGTGGGCCGGCGTGCCCGCGAGCACCCGCACCGAGGCCGGATCGGCCCGCAGGCTCATCGCGGCGGCGTGCAGCCGGTCCGCCTCGTCGGCCCGGTGGGCGCGGTCCTGGGTGCGCAGCTCGGTCGCACCGGTCGCCACGGCCCGTACGGTGCTGGTCTGCGGGTCGACGGTGACCTCCACCTCCACCCCGTCGGCGGCGGCCCCCTGGGCGATGACGGCGGCCTCGGCCTCCGCGCGCACGGCGAGGATCTGCTCCTGGCCCGCCCCCGGGATGATCCGCTCGACCTGCTCCCGGATGAGGGCCAGCGCCACGCCGATCGGGCTGATCACCTCGTTGTGCTGCGCGATCCGGCCCTCCTGGCCGGTGACGGACGCCAGATGCGGGGTGACGGAGGCGGCGCCGCCGCCCCCGCCGACGAGCAGCGCGGTGTCCTTGTCCAGCCGGTAGTCGCGCATCATCGCCTCGACCACCGACCTCACCTGATCGGTTCCCGCGTCCAGAAGCTTCGCCGCGGCCGTGGCGACATCGGTGCCGAGCGCGGCAGCCAGCGGGGCGATCGCGGCCTTCGCCACGGCCGGATCGCACCGGGCGAAGTCCCCCTCCGGCACCCGGCCCAGCGCGTTCGCCGCACACGTCATGGTGATCGCGAAACGGCCCCCGGCGGCGTCCAGCACCGCGTAGTCGGCCGGGTCGTCCGCCATCGGCCGGACCGTGGTGAGCTTCGCGCCCGCAAGATCCTCCAGGCTCGCGAAACAGGCGTACGGCAGCCCCGCGATATGCGCGCTGCGCGGCCCGACGCCGACGACCTTGCCGCCGTCGACCCGGACCATCGAGCCGCCGCCGACCCCGACGGTCCGCACGTCCAGCGCCGAGAGGTACGACGTCCGGCCGAGCATGGTGGCGTGCCGGACGGCGACCTTGCCGCGCCGCACGACGCTGATGTCCGTGGACGTGCCGCCGGTCTCCAGGAACAGGCCCTCGCTGATGCGCTCCTGCATCAGCGCGCCGGCGACGCCGGCCGCCGGACCGGACAGCACCGTCAGCAGCGGTCTGCGACGCATCTCGTCCAGCGACATCACCCCGCCGTCGCAGCGCATCACCATCAGCGGCGCGCTCACGCCCGCCTTGGTGATGGACGCGTCGACCAGATCGGCGGTGGCGAGCATGCGCGGCAGGATCGCGGCGTTCACCACGGCCGTACGGGTCCGCTTGTGGAGCCCGTACAGCGAGGTGATGTCGTGCGCGGCGGTCGTCGGCAGCCCCCGCTCCCCGGCGGCGGCCACGACCGCGTCCTCGCCCTCGGGCCGGTCGACGCTGAACGGCTGGCTGGCGACGACGACTTGGGCGCCCTCCCGCACGACCGCGTCGAGCGCGGCACGGACGGCGGGTGCGTCGTCCGGGTCGGCCACATGCCCGTAGGCGAGCGGCAGTCGCTTGCCGGGCGTCAGCTCCAGCTTGCGGAACGCGGCCAGCCGACGGGTCAGTACGGCGCTCGGGCCTGCGCCGATGCCGATCAGGCCGACGGTGGCGACGTCGCCCTCCAGCAGGGCGTTGGTAGCCTGTGTGGTGCCGTGGGCGAGGAACGTCACGTCCTCGGGCGTGTGGCCGGTCTGCTCCAGCAGACGGTCGAGAGCTTCGACGATGCCGTGGGCGACACCGTCCTCGTGATGGTGGCTGGTGGGGACCTTCACCTGCCCCAGCAGGCTCAGGGTCGTGGCGTCTACGGCCACGGCGTCGGTGAAGGTTCCGCCCACGTCGATGCCGACGCGTATGCGGTGGGTGTTCATGGCTGGGCACCTCCTTGTGCGGGTGGCAGGGCGAGGGCGGCAGGTCCGGGCATCTCGCGAGAGGTCCGGGGCCTGGGGCCGGGCGGGTACAGGTGGAGCTGCGCCCGCCCGGCGCTCCGCGCGCACCCTGGGGGCCGTGCGGTGAAGCGGGTGATGCGTTGGTCGTCCTCCGCGCCGTACGTCGGGCGCGGACGGGGTCAGTAGCCGCGTACGTCCGGCCAGTGGCGCCGCACGCCGTCGCGCTCCAGCAGCCGGGCGAACACCTCGAACCGCTTGTCCTCGGCCTGGACCTGATGCGGTTCGACGCTCTCGGCGACACAGTGCGCGGCCAGCGCGCCGGCGACCTCGCCGATGTTCCATTCCACCGGGTGGAGCCGGTAGCAGCCGTTGGTGATGTGCGTCGTGCCGATGTTCTTGCCGGCCGGCAGCAGATTGCGGACGCGGCGCGGGACGAGCGCGCCGAGCGGGATCTCGAACGGCACCGAACCGATGTCGATGTAGTTGTCGCCGCCGGTCGAAGGATGCAGGTCGATGCGGTAGTTGCCGACGCCGACCGAGTCCCGGTAGCGGGTGCCGCCGTAGGGGCCGACGATGTCGATCGAGACGTCGTGCTCGGTGACCGTGGTGACGGCCTTGATCCGCCGCGACTCCCGGACGTACGGCGCTTTCGCCAGACCGTCCGCCGTGCCCGTGACGTCCGGGCGCAGCCGCAGACCCGGGAATCCCGTGCCGCCGTCCGCCCGGGGGGCCTCGGTCTGGAGCCAGTACAGGACCGACAGCGACAACTGGCGGGCCTCGGCCAGCGCGGCCGTCGAGGTCTCCTCGCCGCCGCCGATCAGCGGCTTCAACCAGTAGTCGTTCAAAGGCCAGTTGACCAGAGTGATGTCCGAGTCGAACGCGCCGGGCCGGTGCAGCTTGCGGGCCAGGATCCGGCGGAAGCCGAACAGTTCCTTGTCGCCCGCGTCGGCGGACTGGTCGGCGCTGACGTCCAGCGGATCCAGCTCCGGATTGGGTACGAAGGTGCGCGGGACGGCCTCCAGGCTGCGCGGATCGGGGGCCAGGAAGCCGAGCAGCGGACCCGGCCAGAAGTCCGGCTGATAGGTGCGCCAGAAGTCGTAGTCGGCCGGGCGCTCGATGGTGTGGTCCTCGCCCTCGTGGTGCGAGAGCGCGAAACACACCGTGATGCCCTGCTGGTTGAGGGGCTGCGCCTCCTCGGGCGCGTGCGGCTCGTCGAACTCGCTCCGCGCCTCGGCGCCGATCACATGCTCCACACCGGCGAGTTCGAGGAGTTCGCCGGTCTCGGTGGCGTCGATGACGTAACGGGCGCTGATCGTACGGCGGTTGACACCGCGCAGATCGGCCAGCGTCACGGACCGCACGGTGTCGTCGTCGCCCGCCTCGGCGGCCACCGGCCGGTGCTCGGTGAGCAGGGTCAGCAGACCCGAAGAGCGGTACGGCGCGATCATGGCTTCCATGACGGCGAGGGCGACGCGCGGCTCGTGGCACAGCTTGCTGACGCGCCCGGCGCCAGGGTTGAGGTTGCGCAGCGCCAGCGCCTCCGAACGCATCGGGTACCACTGGCGGTAGTAGTCCCGGATCGCGTCGCGCAGGGTGCGGTACGAGGCGGTGGCGCCGAACTCCTCGACCCACGGGTGCTCGTCCGGCGGAACCGCCTGCGAGGTGAGCTGGCCACCGATCCAGTCCGTCTCCTCGGTGAGGACGACGGTGCGCCCCGCCCGGCAGGCGGCGAGAGCGGCGGCCACGCCGCCGAGTCCGGCGCCCACGATGAGGATGTCGGGTTCGGATGTCACGGTTCTCCTTGAAGTGCTGGGTGTACGTGGTGCGTCGGAGCGTCGGGCGGCCCTCTCCCGGGGCCGGGTCTACGAGGGTCGGAGGTGTACGGGGGCCGGTCCTGCCGTCGAGCCGGGCCGGAAGGTGCAGGCCACCAGGGGCTCCGTCGCCTCCTCCCCGGCCACCAGCGCGGCGAGCATCCGCACGGCGGCCGCGCCCAGTTGGGGCCGGGGGACGTCGAAGCCGGTGGGGACGGGGCCGTCCGCCAGATCCGGCGGGGGGCTGCCGAGCAGGGCGAGCGAGGCGTCGCGCGGACAGTCGATGCCGACGAAGTGCGCGGCGCCGTGCAGGGCGCGCCAGGCGTCGCCGGTGTCGGTCTCCTCCGCGACGAACGCGGTCACGCCCTCGTCCAGCCAGCCGCGCAGCCGCTCGGCGGTCAGGTCGCGCTCGGGGTCGGCGGAGCGGAAGACGGCGGCGGGACCGCCGGGCAGCCCCGCCTCCTCCAGGCCCTTGAGGAAGCCGTGCTCACGGTCGGTGGAGGCGGGCGCCTCGTCGTCCTCCCGTACGAGCACGATGCGCCGGTGCCCGAGGGCGGCGAGGTGCGCGACGACCTCCTGGGCGGCGCTGATGTAGTCCGCGCCGACCCACGCCAGCCCCTCCAGCTCGTCCCGGCGGCCGAGATGCACCACGGGGAAGCCGTCGGCGACCAGCCGCAGCAGCTCGTCGGCCGGGGCGTGGCGGCCGAGGAAGAGACAGCCGTCGGCGAGCCGCACCCGGTTGAGGGCGTTCGGTCCGGCGGCCCCCGCGCCGCCGGTGCTGGAGCCGGTGAAGAGCACCAGGTCGTAGCCGCGGGCGGCGGCCTCCTGCTCGACGCCGACGAGGAAGGGGTAGTAGGAGTGCTGTACGTCGGTGGGGAAGGTGGACGTGAAGCTGAAGACCCCGAGCAGATTGTTCCGCGCGGCGGCGAGCCGGCTGGCGGCCGGATCCGGCACATAGCCCAGGGCCCGCACCGCGTCGAGCACCTTCCGCCGGGTCTCCTCGGAGATCGTGGCGCCCTGCTTCCGCGCCCCCAGCACCAGCGAGACGGTGGCCTGCGAGACCCCGGCGAGCCGGGCGACCTCGGCCTGACGCGGCCGGGACGTACGGCCTGCGGGAGCGGGCGCCCGGCCCGGCCTGGACCGCTTCCTGGGTTCTTCCACGGTGTTCCTCCGGATCACTAATGCGTATTACTAATGCGCATTAGTGAGTACTGTGAACCTCCGTTCCGCACGGGTCAAGGGATCGCGCAAGACTTCTTTCGGCCCATGTGGGTGCGGGGCCCGGCGCACGCCGGACCCCGCGGAACTCATGAGCGAAGGGAGCTCACCAGTCGTGCACGGTCCCGTCGTGGAGGCGGTTGACCGGCAGATACGCGGGCGCGTACGGGTGGGCGGCGGCCAGCTCCTCGTCGAGCTCTACCCCGATGCCGGGGGCCTCGCCCGGGTGCAGATACCCGTCCGTGAAGGTGTAGGCGTGCCGGAACACCGCTTCGGTGAGCGGGGTGTGGCCGGAGTACTCCTGGATGCCGAAGTTGTGCACGGCCAGGTCCAGGTGGACGGCGGCGGCCATCCCGACCGGGGAGATGTCCTCGGGGCCGTGGACGGCGCTCTTGATCTGGTACTGCGCGGCGAAGTCGAAGAGCTTGCGCAGCGGGGTGACGCCGCCGAAGTGGGTCACCGCCGAGCGCACGTAGTCGATCAACTGCTCGGTGATCAGGGCCTGGTAGTCGTACACCGTGTTGAACACCTCGCCGACCGCCAGCGGCGTGGTGGTGGACCGGCGGACCAGGCGCAGCGCCTCCTGGTTCTCGGCCGGGGTGCAGTCCTCCAGCCAGAACGGCCGGTAGGGCTCCAGGTCCTTGCCGAGCCGGGCGGCCTGGATCGGGGTGAGCCGGTGGTGGGCGTCGTGGAGCAGCGGCAGTTCGGCGCCGAACTCCGCGCGTACGGCCTCGAAGACGGCCGGCGTGTGGCGCAGATACGCCGCGGTGTCCCAGTCCTCCACCAGCGGGCGGGCCTGCTGGTGCAGGACCGGCGCCCCGGTGTCGTCGGTGGCCGACACCCCGTACACCGCTTTGAGTCCGGGGATGCCGGACTGGATGCGGACGGCGGGATAGCCCTCGGCGAGCCGGGCCCGTACGGAGTCGAGCAGCTCGGGTATGTCCCGGCCGTTGGCATGACCGTACGTACCGATCCGCTCCCGGCTCGCGCCGCCCAGCAATTGGTACAGCGGCAGCCCGGCGGCCTTCGCCTTGATGTCCCACAGCGCGACGTCCACGGCGGCGATGGCGGCCATCGTCACCGGACCGCGCCGCCAGTACGCGCCCCGGTACAGCGACTGCCAGGTGTCCTCGATGCGATGCGGGTCGAGGCCGGTCAGCAGCGGGGCGACATGGTCGGTGAGATAGCTGACGACGGCCAGCTCCCGCCCGTTCAGGGTCGCGTCGCCGAGGCCGGTGAGCCCTTCGTCGGTCGTCAGCTTCAGGGTGACGAAGTTGCGGCCGGGGCTGGTGACGACGACCTTCGCGTCGACGATCTTCATGCGTGTGCGCTCTTTCCGCAGGTGGGGTTCGGAGGTCGGGGGAGCGGTGCTCAGCCCTTGGTGGCGCCGGACGTCAGCCCGGCCACCAGGTACTTCTGGCCGAGGACGGCGGCGAGGACGACGGGCACGGTGATGAGGGATGCGGCGGCCATCAGACCGCCCCAGTCGGTGCTCGCGTAGGAGATGAAGTTGAACAGGGTGACCGGCACGGTCTGGGTCCGGTCGTCGGAGAAGACCAGCGCGAACATGAAGTTGTTCCAGCTGAAGACGAAGGCCAGCAGCGAGGCGGTCGCGGTGCCCGGGGCCGCGAGCGGCAGAGAGATCCGCCAGAACGCGCCGAAGGCGCTCAGCCCGTCGGTGCGCGCGGCCTCCTCCAGCTCGACCGGCAGACCGGCGAAGAAGCTGATCATGATCCACATGATCAGCGGGACCGAGACGAACATATGGCTGAGGACCAGCACCGTGTAGGAGCCGACCAGGCCCATCTGCGCGAACAGGTAGTACCAGGGAACCAGCAGCGAGATCGCCGGGACGATGCGCGCCACGAGGATCACGGAGCCGGTGCGGTGCATGGAGAACCGCCCCACCGCCCACGCCGCCGGGACGGCGATCACGGCGGAGAGCACCGTCGAAACCACCCCGACCAGCAGGGAGTTGCCCATCGAGCGCACGATCTGGCCGGCCTCGACGACGGCGCGGAAGTTGTCCAGCGTGGGGGTGAACCACAGCCCGACCGAAGGGTCCGTGACCTGCACATTGGTCTTGAAGGCCGCGGCGAACATCCACACGAGCGGCAGGGCGAAGACGAGCGTCACGACCGTGATGGCGATGCCGCGCAGCCACGAGCCGTACGGCCGCCGGGGCCTGGGCCGGGCGGGGGAGAGGGTGGCACTCATGCGTTCTTCCTTCCGCCCCGGCGGCGCAGCAGCACCACGACACCGATGATGAACAGCGTGAACAGGACCAGGACGGCGGCGGCCAGGCCGTACTCCTGGTAGTCGAAGGTGAGCCCGTAGGCGTAGACGTTGAGGGTCTCCACCTCGAAGTCCGAGCCGCCGCCCGCGCCCTTGGTGGCGTAGAGGATGTCGAAGGTCTTCAGCGCGTCGACGGCGCGCAGCACCAGCGCGGTGGCGAGCGTCGGCCCGAGCATCGGCAGGACGACGTACCGGAAGCGCTGCCAGGCGTTCGCCCCGTCGACCAGGGCGGCTTCCTCGGGCTCCTCGGGAAGCGTGGTGAGCCCGGCGAGCAGCAGCAGCGTCATCATCGGCGTCCACTGCCAGACATCGATGAGCATCAGCGTCGGCAGCGACTGCCCGACCGAGCCGAGGAACTCCTGCCGCGGTACGCCGACCGCTTCGAGCAGGTGGTTGGCGATGCCGTTGGTGGGGTCGAGGATCAGCAGCCACAGGATGCCGATGGCGACCGGCGTGGCGAGCAGCGGAACGATGAGCACGGTACGCACCCAGCGCATCCCCCGGAACGGCTTGCGCATCAGCATCGCCAGCGCGAGCCCGAGCACCGTCTCCAGCACCACCGCGCCCACGGTGAAGACCAGGGTGCGGCGGGCGGCGGGCCAGAACCGGCGGGTGTCGCCCAGCGCGTCGGTGAAGTTGCGCAGACCGACGTGGGCGCTGTCGGCGTTGACCGCCCCGAAGGCGTCGGTGAGGCTGAGATTCAGCGTGAAGACCAGCGGGAAGACGATCATCAGGCCGACGAAGAGCACGGCCGGGGCGAGCATCGCCCACTTGAGCCGTCGGTTGGCCTGCTCGAAGGTCCGCTGCCGCCGCCCGGCCTCCGGCGGCGCCGGGCGTGACGTTCGGACGGCGGAGCCCCGGGCGGCTTCCGCGGTCCCGGTGGCCTCGGTGGCCTCGGTGGCGGGCATCAGGACTCCTTGTGGCGGTTGTCGCGTACGAGGAAATCGGCGAACTCCGCGTCCGCGTCGCGTACGACCGGCCGGACGGATTCGCCGAGGATGCCCGCGACCAGCGGCCGGCCGACGATGTCCCGGGCCCGGCCGACCTGGAGGACCCGGGGCCGGTCGTAGCCGACACCGCGGTCCGCGTTCAGCCGCATGGCCTCGGCCAGCTCCGGCGGGAAGGCGGCCAGCGTCTTCGGGTCGGACCACACCGAGGAGCGGGCGCCGGGTATGCCCTCCGACTGGAGCGCGGCCGACATCTCGGGACCGGCCGCCCACCGGATGAACTCCCAGGCGTCGTCGCGCAGTCGGGAGAAGGTGTTGATGCCGAGACTCCAGGACGGGATGTTGTGCGGCCTGGCCCCGGCCGGCCCGGCGGGGAAGGGCGCGAAGCCGACGGTCTCGCGTACCCGCGACACCTTCGGGTCGAGGAAGCTGCTGTAGATCGCGTCGGCGTCGACGAAGAAGGCGGCCTTGCCCTGCGCGAAGATCGGCATCGCCTGTTCGAGGCTCATGTTGGTCGCCCCGGGCGGCCCGGAACCGGCCAGCAGCCGGCCGTAGTACTCGTACGCGGCGACGGCCTCGGCGCTGCCGATCTCGGACTTCCCGTCCACGACGAAGTCACCGCCGTACGAGTAGAGGAAGCTCGACCACTGGGACACCGCGCCGCTGCGCTGGCCCCGGCCGACGTACCCGTAGAACCCGTCCTTCCGCCGGGTCAGCTCCCGCGCGCCCGCCATCAGAGCCTCCAGGGTGCGCGGCGGCCCGCCCAGGTCCTCCACCAGGTCCTTGCGGTAGTAGAGCGCGGGGCGCTCGGTCACCACCGGGACGCTCAGCACCTTCCCGGCCGTGATCGAGGCCTCGCGCGGCGCTTCCTGGAAATCGTCCCAGGCGAACCGGGCGTCGTCGGCGACCAGGTCGCCGAGGTCGGCCAGCCAGCCGTTGTGCCCGAAGAGCAACTGCTCCTGGAGCGCGCGGACCATCATCACGTCCACATCGGTGCCCGACGCGTTGAGCTTGACGTTGTAGCTGCTGGCGAGCTGGTCGGCGGTGAGCAGCGTCATGGAGACCCGCCGCCCGATCCGCTCCTCGAACTCCGCGGTGCGGCGCTTGACCGCCTGGGACCAGACGTGGTTGATCGCCATGATCCGCAACGGTGCGTCGGCCGAGGGCGTGCCGCCCCCACCCGAACAGGCGCTCAACGCGCCCGCTCCGGCGCCCGCCGCGACCCCTGCGGCCAGCCTGCCGAAGGCGCGCCGGCTCAGGAGCTGGCTGCTCGTGGACATCCTCGTCCTCGTTTCTCTGCGGTGCGTGTGCGTTCCTACGTGCGTGCGGGACTTTGGTCCTACCTGGTCCAACTGGTAGGACCAGTTGATTCGGACGTGACCGTAACAGCAGGGAAACCTCTACGACCAGACCCTGAAGCGAAGATTCCGGTGGCTGGACGGAAGGCCGGACGGATAGCCGGACGGTTGCGCTGCCGAAGGCGGCTGGACCGGCTAGCGTCCCGGAGGCGTCCGGCGGCCCTCGGCCTGGTCGAGCAGCGTCTCGATGTGATTGCGCGCCATCGTGTCGACCTGGACGTCGAGATCGGCCCCGTACGTCCGCAGCCCCAGCATCAAGTGCTCCCGCATCCGCGCGCAGGCGAGGTCCACGTCCCGCGCCTCGACCGCCTCGAAGATCTCCGGATGGTGCGGCACACCGGGTTCGCCGATCGAGGGATCCGAGTTCGAGCGGAGCATCATCTCGAACATCATCCCGCCGATCGAGGACAGCATGATCCTCAGCACCGGGTTCTTGCTGGCCACGGCGATGGCGTCGTGGAAGTCCATGTCCGCCTGGGCTTTTACGACGACGTCGGTCGCCGACTCCAGGGCGTCCCGGGCGGCCCGCATCGCCGCGATGTCCTCGTCCGTGGCCCGCTCGGTCGCCAGCCGGACCATCTCGACCTCCAGCGGGATCCGCGCCTCGATGAGCTGCCGGACGGTGGGCCGGCCCGCCCGGTACAGCGCGTCGTACCCCCGGGCCTGCCCGGAGGACTGCTCGCGGACGAAGGAGCCGCGCCCCGGGGCGACTTCGATCAGATGCTGGGCCTCCAGCCGCCGCAACACCTCGCGCACGACGTTCCGGCTGGCGCCGAACTGGGCGGCGAGCTCCCGCTCGGAGGGGAGCTTCGTCCCGACGGCGATCGTGCCGGAACGAATGTCGTGCTCCAGCTCACGGGCGATGCGCTCCGTCAGGAGCCCGCGCCGGGCGGGGTCCACGACCGGACCCGGCCGCGCGGAATCCGACGGGGACGAGGGGACGGACGGCTGCATGATCGCAGCGTACAGGCCGATGAACCGTTCACCCCCGGCACGTCCTGAAGGCTCGGGGCCACTCCGCTTCCGGTCGCGCGGCATCGGATTCTGTGGGTCCTCCAGCCCCTAGGCCGCCGGCCGGGCCGCTCCCGCGGTACGGGACATCGCCGGGGACACGGTGAACAGTGCGTGGACGGCGGAGTTGACCTGGGCGGCGACGATCTCGGGCGTGGAGCTGTCGAGTTTCCCGTCGAGGTGCAGGAACGCGAGGCCGTGGACGAGGGCCCAGACCGTGGTCGACAGCGCCTCCGCGTCCACGTCGGGGAACGTGGCGCCGACGATGGTGCGGACGTACTGCGAGATGGCCTCGGTCGCGGCGACCCGTTCTTCGCTGGTGGGGTCGCAGGGCTCCGCGAACATCGCCCGGAACAGGGCCGGGTGCTCCAGTGCGAACCGTACGTAGGCCACGGCGACCGAGGCGAGTTCGTCGGGGGTCGAAGGCGCGGGATGGGCCTGCGTGAGGTGACCGGCGAGCTCGCGGTAGCCTTCGGCGGCCACCGCGGAGACCAGGGCCTCGCGGTCGGCGTAGTGGCGGTAGGGGGCCGTTGCCGACACCCCGGCGCGCCGGGCTACCGCGCGCAGCGAGAGGCCGGCGCTGCCGTCCTCCTCTAGGAGTTCGCGTGCGGCTCGAAGGCAGGCGGCGCGTAGGTCGCCGTGGTGGTACGTGCTGGTCCGAGGCATGCGCCATGCTCCCTTATGTTTACAATGTTCACATCTCCTCCCTGATGTGAACGATGTATACATCGTAGGTGATCGAAAAGGAAGAGGAAAGCGGGACGGCCCACGAGTGGTTCTCGTCACCGCTCTCCTTCAGCGGGCGCCGACCGTCTTGAGGACCTTGAGTGCTCGGGTCAGGAGAGCGGCCCAGGTCTCCGGGCTGATGCCGGCGGGCGGGGTGAAGCCCTGGATGCGCTGGTGAGCGATGGTCTGGGGTTCGGTGTACTTGAGGATGCCGTCGGCGCCGTGGCGGCGGCCGAGACCGGAGTCGCCCATGCCGCCCATCGGGGCGTCGACGCTTCCCCACGCGGCGGCGAAGGCCTCGTTGACGTTGACGGTTCCGGCGTGCACGCGGGCGGCGACGGCGCGGCCCCGGGCTCCGTTGCGGGACCACACGCTGGCGTTGAGGCCGTAGGAGGTGGCGTTGGCCTGGGTGATGGCCTCCTCGACATCCCGGTAGGCGTAGATCGAGACGACCGGGCCGAAGGTCTCGTGGTCGTACAGGGTCATGTCCGGGGTGACGTCGGCGAGGATGGTCGGCTCGTAGAAGAGCGGGCCGAGGTCGGGGCGCGCCGTGCCGCCGGCGAGGACGGTGGCGCCCTTGGCGACCGCGTCGTCCACGTGCTCCGTGACGGTCTTGAGCTGGGCGGGGGTGGTGAGGCTGCCGACGTCCATGCTGTAGTCGTACGCGGCGCCGATCCTGAGCTTCCGCGCCCGGGCGGTGAACGCCGCGACGAACTCGTCGCGGATGGACTCGGCGACGTACAGGCGCTCGATGGAGACGCACAGCTGACCGGCGGAGGGGAAGCAGGCGGCGACGGCGCCTTCCGCCGCCTTCTCGATGTCGGCGTCGGCGAGGACGATCATGGGGTTCTTGCCGCCGAGTTCGAGGGAGGCGCCGATGAGGCGCCGGCCCGCGTCCGCGGCGATCCTGCGACCGCTGGCGGTGGAGCCGGTGAACATCATGTAGTCGGCGTTGTCCATCAGCGGGCCGCCGATGGAGCTGCCGCGGCCGATGACCATCTGCCACACGCCCCGGGGGAGCCCGGCCTCGTACATGAGGTCCATGGACCACAGGGCGGTGAGCGCGGTCTGGGTGTCGGGCTTCTGGACGACGGCGTTGCCGGCCATCAGCGCGGCGATGGTGTCGCTCGCGGCCATGCTGAGGGGGTAGTTCCAGGGCGAGATGACAGTGACGACGCCCTTGGGGTGACGCAGTTCGGTGGTGTGGGTGAGCAGGGGGATCGCTCCGCGGCGGCGCTTAGGGCTCAGGTACTTGGCGGCGTTGCGGGCGTAGTAGCGCGAGACGATGCCGATGTCGACGACCTCCAGGAACGCGTCGCGGCGGGTCTTGCCGTTCTCGGTCTGCATCAGGTCCAGGGCCTCGTCCTGACGGGCCAGGACGAGATCGTGGTAGCGCAGCATGATCTTCTTGCGCTCGCTCAGGGGCGTGGTGGCCCACGCCTTCTGCGCGATCCGGGCGCGGGCGAACGCGGCCTCGACGTCTTTCGGTGTCGAGACCGGGAAGTCGGCCAGGGGGATGCCGGTGTAGGGGGCGCTGGTGGTGACCCGTGCGGCGTCCGGCGCGGCGGAGACCTGCGCGGTCAGCCGCCTGAGCAGCGCCGGAGTGATGGACGCGGGCAGGACCGCGGCGCGGGCGGTGGTGGGGCGGGTCGCGGATTCGGTGGCCATGGCGGGGCTCCTTGCTTGCTTGTTCCGGTGACTACGTGGTCCGGCGCTTGCTTGTTCCGGTGATCAGGCGGTCCGGCGTGGGACGCCTATGTGTTCCGGCGTGGGACGGAGGTGGGGACCGGCATGTGCAGGGCGAGCTGGCCTTCGGTCATCACGTCGAACTGGAGGGTCCTCTTCGGCTTGAGCGAACGCAGGTCGTCCGCCATGCGCCCCTCGCCGACCTGGAGGTCGATACCGCCCCTGCCGCGCGTCGTACCGGCGTTCAGCACGTTGGTCTGGCTGAGGGTGGAGTGCCAGGCGCCGTTGATCGACGTGTACGAGGTGAGGGAGGCGACGCGCTTTCCACTGGGGTGGGCGGTCTGCTTCGGTGTGGCCGCCGAGAGCGCCAGGTCGACCCCGCCGGCGTCGTTGGCCACACGGGCGGTCGTCCGGTCGTGGTTGATGTCGACGTCGAGGCCGGTGACCCACTTGGGGAAGCCGTAACCGTCGTGGCCGCGGACCTGAGCGATCTCCGTGCTCACGGGCAGGGACAGCACATAGGAGTCGAGGTGCTCGTTCTTCAGGCCGGAGACGAGGTCGAAGAAGCCGAGCCCGCCGTGCCGGGCCGGCTTCACGGCGATACCGACGGCGGCCTCGGTGTAGAAGTCGATGTCGCACACGTCGTAGCGGAAGAACATCACCGAGACCAGCCCGAGGCCGGGGGCGAGCTCCAGCGGCGCCAGCTCCTCGGGCAGCCGGGCCCGGATCGCGCGGGACGGCGCGAGCATCGTCAGACGGGCGGTCGAGACGGTGTAGTAGAAGTTCGGGGTGAGGGTGGGACCGATGGGCGAGTCGACCTTGATCTTGGGTAGCTGCCGGAAGAAGTCCACGCCGCTGACGCGCGGGTCGCGGGCGATCGCGTCGAGGTCGGGGTCCATCCGGTACCGGTCGTACAGACCGCCCTTGGGGACCGGGATCTCGTGGCCTCCCAGATCGACCGTGACGGTGTCCTTGTCCTTCTGTGCGGAAGACATGGTGTGCGTTCCTTTCGTGGTGGCGGTGCAGGACCGGCCGTAGAGGTGTTCGGTGTGCGCGCTGCCGGCAACGGTCAACGGCGGGGCGATCCGCTGTTCTTCGACAGCCAGGCGCGGTAGCGGCGCAGGGCGGCGCGCTGCTTGCGCTGCTCGGAGATCAGGGCGAGCGCCGGGTGGGTGCCGGGCCTGGGGTTGCTGCCGCGGGAGAGTCGGCGCATCTGGTGGCGGACCTGGGCCATGCCGGCGGCGGACGCGAGCGCCTTGTCGGACCAGTTCACCGGACGTATGCGGCGGTCGGCCTCGCCGCTCCGGCGCCAGCGGTCGGACAGGTCGGGGGTGACGGCGAGTGCGGTGCCCATGCCGATGACCGCCACACCGCTGTCCAGGACCCTTTCCGCGGTTTCGCGCCGGGTGATGCCGCCGGTGAGCATCAGGGGGATCGGGCTGGTGGTGACCAGGTCCTTGGCCAGGTCCAGGAAGTACGCCTCGCGGGCCTGGGTGCGGGTGTCGGTGGACCGGCCGGTCATGGCCGGGCTCTCGTAGCTGCCGCCGGAGAGTTCGACCAGGTCGACGCCGAGGGGTTCGAGCATCTCGATGACCTGGCGGGCGTCCTCGGAGTCGAATCCGCCGCGCTGGAAGTCGGCGGAGTTGAGCTTGACCGCGACCGCGAATGACGGTGAGACGGCGGCCCGCACGGCGTTGACGATGTCGAGCAGCATCCGGGCGCGATTCTCGAGCGATCCGCCCCACCGGTCGGTGCGCTTGTTGACCAGAGGGGAAAGGAACTGCGACAGCAGATAGCCGTGCGCGGCGTGGATCTCGACGCCGTCGAAGCCGGCCCGTTCCGCGCGGTGTGCGGTCACCGCGTACCGGGTCACGGTCTCCTCGATCTGCTGCGCGGTCATGGCGGTGGGGCGGCCGAACCGGCTGCTGTGCTTGCCCAGGCTGACGCCGATGTCGGACGGACCCCATACGACGCCGGGCATGTCGGAGGCGACCTGGCGGCCGGGGTGGTTGATCTGCATCCACAGCGCACCGCCGCCGGACTTGGCCGCCTCGGCCCACTTGTTGAACGGCTCGAGCGGTGCGTTCTCGTCGAGGACGACACCTGCGGGACCGGTCAGCGCCTCGGCGTGGACCATGACATTGCCGGTGATCAGCAGCCCGGTACCACCTGCCGCCCACCGCCGGTACAGCGTGAACAGCTGCTCGTCGGGCAGCTGGCCGTCGCCGGCCATGTTCTCCTCCATCGCCGCCTTCGCGATCCGGTTCTTGAGTACCTGTCCGGAGCGCAGATGCAGTGGCGAGAACAGCTCGCTGGTCATGTCGATTCTCTCTTCCGTCTCGATCTCCTGTGATGTGTGCAGCACTCACATTAGGGCAAGAATGTAATCGCCGTAAACATCGAGTGGTGTGGGGTGCGTCGCACCGGGAGGTATCCGCGGGTGTTGGTCGAGGTCGATCCGGACGGGTTCGACGCGGCGTTCTGTCCTGGTGGGCATGGCTGTGCGGTCATCGCGCCGCGCGTGGTCGCCCGGTCCGAGGTGGCGCGTCGGGGCGAACGCTCAATGTTGACGGTGCATACTCTCGGGCGTAATGTGTGTTCTGTAAACATCCTGAGAAGGGAAGTGTCATGAAGGCTGTGTCGATCAAGGAGCCGGGCGGTCCCGAGGTTCTGGAGTGGGTCGAGGTCGAGGACCCCGAGCCCGCTCCCGGCGAGGTGGTCATCGATGTGGTGGCCAGTGCCGTGAACCGGGCCGATGTCATGCAGCGGATGGGCCTGTACCCGTTGCAGCCGGGCACCTCGCCCTATCCGGGACTTGAGGTCTCGGGGCGTATCGCCGTCCTCGGTGAGGGTGTCACCGGATGGGAGGTGGGCGACGAGGTCTGCGCCCTGCTGACCGGGGGCGGTTACGCGCAGAAGGTCGCCGTCCCGGCCGGTCAACTGCTCACCGTCCCCAAGGGGATCGGTCTGGTGGAGGCCGCGGGCCTTCCCGAGGTCACCGCGACCGTCTGGTCCAACATCGTCATGACCGCAGGCCTGAAGGCGGGCGAGACGATCCTCGTGCACGGCGGTGCGGGCGGGGTGGGCACGATGGCGATCCAGATCGCCAAGGCGCTCGGCGCCCGTGTCGTCACCACGGTCGGCGGCTCGGAGAAGGTCGCCCGGGCGCGCGAGCTGGGTGCCGATGAGGCGATCGACTACCGTACCGAGGACTTCGCGGAGCACGGCCCCTACGACGTGATCCTTGATGTCATCGGTGGCGACTACCTCGAACGCAACGTCCGTTCGCTGTCCGCCGACGGCCGCCTGGTCGTCATCGGTCTGCAGAAGGGCCTGGCGGGCTCGCTCAACCTTGCCGAGATCGTCTTCAAGCGGGTGTCCGTGCACGGCACCACTCTGCGTACCCGGTCGAAGGAGCAGAAGGCCGAGATCGTCGCCGAGGTGCGGAAGAACGTCTGGCCCTTGATCGAGAACGGCTCCGTCCAGCTGGTCGTCGACCGGACGGTGCCCATGTCCGACGCGGCCGAAGGCCACCGCCTGATGGAGGCCGGCGGCCATGTCGGCAAGATCCTCCTCCTCGAGGACGAGAGCGCATGAGACGAGGAGAGCGCATGAGGGGAAGCCGGTTCACCGCCGGGCCCACTGCGGCATGAACGCCTGACGGGCTTCTGTGCGGGTTGCGGCGGACGAACGGGGCGCGAAGGATGGAATGGAACCCGCTCATGGAAAAGGGGCATTTCGTGTGCCTGTGACATGGAGTCGACATGACTGACCTGCCTCCTCCGATCACCCCGTACCTCGAACCCGCGGCGAAGGAGCTGTGCGAGGCCACGGACCCGCATCCGCGGATCTACGAGGTCCCCCCGGAGAAGGGCCGTGACATTCTGCTCGGCCTGCAGAGCGACCTGAGTGTGCCCCGTCCCGAGGTCGACGAGGAGTGGGTCGACGTGGACGCGGGCGAGTGGGGCACGGTCCGCACCCGGATCATCCGGCCCAAAGGAGCCACCGGACAGCTGCCGGTGGTGTTCTACATCCATGGCGCCGGCTGGGTCTTCGGCGACGACAGGACCCACGACCGCCTCTTCCGCGAACTCGCCGTCGGCGCCGGTGCGGCGGGCGTCTTTCCCGTCTACGACCGTGCGCCCGAGGCCAAGTACCCCACCCAGGTCGAGCAGAACTACGCAGTCGGCCAGTGGGTTCTGGAGCACGGCGCGGAGCACGGCCTGGACACCTCGCGGATCGCCGTCACCGGCGAATCGGTCGGCGGCTGCATGTCCGCCGTCTTCGCGCTGATGAACAAGGAGCGCGGCGGGATCGACCTCAAGGCGCAGGTCCTGCTGTACCCGGTGGCGAACGCGGACTTCGACACCCCGTCCTACCTCCAGTTCGCCGAGGGCTACTACCTCACCCGCGACGGCATGAAGTGGTTCTGGGACGCCTACACCAGCGACCCCGCCCAGCGCACCGAAGTGCACGCCTCCCCGCTCCAGGCATCCCTGGACCAGCTCCGGGGGCTACCCACCACCCTCGTCATCACCGACGAGGCGGACGTCCTGCGCGACGAGGGCGAGAGTTACGCCAACAAGCTGCGCGAGGCCGGCGTGGACGTGACCTCCGTACGGGTGGCGGGCATGGTCCACGACTTCCTCCTGCTGGACAGCCTGCGCGACACCCGTGCCGCCAACGTCGCCCGCACCCTCGCCGTCGACGCCCTCAAGGCAGCGCTGCACGACGGCTGAGGCGACGCGTCCTCAACAACGACGGCCGAGTTGCCCCATCCGTAAGTCGGCGCGTCAACAGGTCCGCGCGTCCGCAGGTCCGCGAGGTCAGGCGCCCGCGTGGACGTGCGCGGCCCACACCGACGGCAGGTTCGGATACGTCGTCCGGAGCCGCCCGACCGCACGGTGGACCGCCGCCGACGCGCACAACGTCCCGGATCGATCGGCCGTCAGCTCGCCGTAGATCTGTCGGCTGAAAGCCGGAGCCACCGCGTCGTCGACGCGCCAGAGCGTCCCGACCACCTGGGAGAAGCCGGCGATCTGAAAAGCCGCCAACGGGTGGATCGCCTCGTCGGACAGGCGCACGGCGGTACGGGCTGTGTCGCAGGCGGACAAGAACGCGAACTCCGCGTTACGCAGGCGCAGCCGGGAAAGGTCCAGCACCCGGAACGGCGCGCTGCCGTGGTCGTGCAGCGCGAGGTGGCTGTCCGAAGGATTGTCCGGGTCGCTGTATCCGTGGCAGGCGAAGTGCGCCCAGCCGCCGGCCGACAAGGCGTCGAGAACGGCGTCACGCGTAGCGTCCGCGCCGACCAGGACCGTGGCGTCGGGCACGAGAGCGGCCAGATGGTCGGCTTCGACCGCTGCGCCGGGCAGGTCCGGGGCGTCCGGAGTGTGCGGCATCGCGACCACCAGCAGCCGCGGATCGGTGCGGTCGTCACGGCGGCCTGCGCGGGCATGTCCCAGTGCGCGGACCGTCGGCGTCGTCGAGGAGACGACGCGGTCGAGGAGTGTGGGTCCGCCGTCGCGGTGGTGACCCGCCGCATGCAGGGGGAGCAGGCTGAGCGCCCCGACCGGGGCCCACCAGATCCTCGGCCACGGACCGTCCGCCGCCGGTTTCGCCGTCAGCCCCAGTTCGCCGAGCACCGGGCCCGCGACGGTGTCCCACAGCCAGCCGAGCGTGTCGTGGATCGTCTGCTCGGCGGCCATCCGCCCCTCCGCGAACGCGGAGTGCAGAGCGCGTACGCGGTGGCCCACGGCCTGCTCGCTCAGCCCGTCCAGCCGGAGCGACCGGACCCCGTCCGCAGTGAGGATCAGCGCGTCGCACCGGTGCCGACTGACATTGACGTACACGATCGGGCCCTCGTGCGCCTGCGCCGTGAGGTCGGTGAGCAGTGGGGGCCGCAGGAACCGCTCCATCCCGGGCAGCGCGCGGATACGGTCGGTCACCGCGTCGAGCTCGTCGGCGAGGGCCACGCGGTCGCTCGTGGTGTCGGTCTCGAACTCCGCGGTGAGCGTCCGGAAGCGTTCGGCCAACTCGGGTGCCAGCTCGCGCAGATCGGAAAGATCGCCGCGGCTGTCGAGCGCCTGGGCGGCCAGCACGCAGCGCCCGGATTCGAGGAGGGTCACCGCGCTCACCTCGTCACCGGCGGCCAGCGCGCACGCGGCCGCGTCGGCGGCGACCCCGGCGAACCGGCCGAGCCAGTACTGGGCGTCCTCGCGGTCCAGGCGGCGTCCGGCGAGCCGGGGCAGCAGCCGGACCGCGGCGGCGTACCCCTCGGCGGCGACGTCGAACTGCCCGGCCTCGGCGGCCAGATCACCCCACCGGCCCGCCCCTTCCGCCCGGCTCTCCGCCGGCGATCCGGTGGACGCCGCGGCCTCCCGGTAGCAGCCGAGCGCCTCGGTCAGCGCGTCGTCGTCGCCGAGGTGCCGGAAACCGAGCGCCAGGACGTTGGCGACGCTGATCAGGAGGCCCGCCCGGGAGTAGGCGTCCTGCTCCGGCCTCCGCGCCACACTCCGGGCCAGGGCGACCGCCTCGGCGAGGACCTGCGAGTCCAGCGGGTTCGGCGAGCCCGGCGGTTCGGGTGAGTTCAGCGGCTTCGCCAAGTCCGGCGGCGTCGGCGAACCCGGCGGCCCCGGCGGATCTTGTCGCGCGATGGCGTGGGCGGAGTGGCCGGTGGGAGCGGCGGGGGCGATGGGGTTCGTGCACCAGTCGGCGAGCGCGGTGGCCAGGCTCGCGATGTACCCGGGCCGGTGCGGGCTGTCCTCCGGAGTCGCGGCCACGGACGCGCGACGCGCGGTGATCGCGTCCCGCAACGCGTTCCGGTCGCCGAACCTGTTGTACGCCATCCCCAGCACACCGCCGAGATTGGCCAGCCGCCCCGCCCGCTCCGGGTCGTCGTCCGCCGTCACATCAACGGCCGCGCGGTGCGCGGCGATCGCCTCGTCGAGCACGCTCGCCCCGCCCGTCCTGGTGAACCGGTCGGACAGCATGGCGCCGAGGTTGGAGAGCCGCTGGGCCTGCCCGGCGACCAGGTTCGCGCCGAGGCGGACGGACTCCCGCGCGTGGTCGACCGCCTCCGACAGCACCCGCAGCTCGCCGGTCACCCGGAACCGGTTGTGCAGCACGACGGCGAGGATCCCGAGCGAACGCGGGTGGTCACCCTGCCCGGCCGTGGCCGTGGCCTCGGCGGTACGGCGGGCGACATCGATCGCGTCCATGACATGGGCCAGGTCTCCGGTCGCGCGGAACCACGCGTTCAGGTTGACGGCGAGGTTGCCCAGGAACTGGACCCGCAGCGGATGGCCGACCGGTGTGCAGGCGACCGCCTCCCGCTCGACGGCGACGGCCTCCGCGAGCGCGGCGCGGTCCCCCAACTCCTCGCCGCGGGTGGCCAGCGCCGTGGCGAAGTGGTCCAGCCGTGTGCACCGGCGAGGGTGCCCGGCGGGCGTCCCCGCCGCCATCATGCGCCCGAGCTCGATCGCCCGGTCGAGCAAGGCCGGGTCCCGGGTCCGCTGGAACTCGGCGGCGTACCGGCCGATCATTTCGGCTTCGCCGTCGGCGTGTTCCCAGCCGCCGGTCCATTCCGGGGGCTCGCCGGTGAGCGCGGCCCAGTCCCGTTCCGTGGCCGTCAGCTCGTCGAGGTTCCGCGAGTGCCGCGGATGGGTGACCGGGGTGTTGGCCGCCAGCGTCCGCCGGACGCGGAGCAGTTCGGCCAGATCGTCACGCACTCCGCGAGCCCGGTAGCGGTCGTCGAGAAGGTACGCGAGGAGCCTCAGCCGTTCGAGCACGTCGGGCGACCCGGCCGGGGTCGACTCCACCGCTCGCCGGGCGGCGTCGACGGCTTCCTCCACGACCTCCGTGTCTCCGGTGCCACGGGACCAGTCGCGCAGGACGACGCCGAGGAAGTGCAGACTCCTGGCGGTGAGCACGTCATCGGGGGAGCATTCGACGGCGGCCCGTGCGTGCTCGACGGCTTCCGCCAGAGGGGCGAGGTCTTTCGTCACGGTGAACTCGGTCCGCAGCGCGACGACGAGGTTGCCCAGGTAGAACGCCTTCTTCGGGGACGGTTCCTCGTCGACGGCCGTCCGGCTCCAGTCCACCGCGTCGGCCAGGGTCTCGCGGTCCTGGTTCTGCTGGAACGCGGTGTGCAGCAGCATGCCGATGTTGTTGGCGTAACTCGCCGAATCCGCCGGGCTTTCGTACGCCAGGAGGTACGCCTCCGTGACGTTCTCAACGGCTTCCTGGAGGAACGCGAAGTCGCCGGTCTGGTGGTAGCGGGTCTGCAGCAGGCCCCCGAGATCGGACAGCACCGAGCGGCGCTCGGCGACGTCCTCGGCGAGCTCGGCCGGCACGGCACGGCCGAGCTCGATCGCCTTCTCGACCGACTCGGGGTCCGGGCTGTGCCGGGCCACGCGGAACGCCTCCCGGAACCGCGCGGCCAGGTCGTCCGCGGGTTCGCCGGTCATCCGTCAGTCCTCGTCGCCGTTCGAGGTCCCGGCCGGTCCGCCGGGCGCCTCGTCCGGTTCGGCGACCTCGCGTTTCGGGGTGTAGCCGCGCCCCTCCTCCGCCTCCAGCAGTGCCGCCTCTTCGGGCGAGAGCTCGGGTTCGTACGCCATCACCGCTCCTCATCCGGCACGGTCGCCGGCTCTCCTGCTTCGACGAACTCCAGTACGTCGAAGTCTTCCGCCCGCAGTTGCAGGCCCGCCGTCCCGTGCACGCGCACGCCGAAGGACCCGTCGGCACCCATCACACGTGCCGATTCGAGGTACAGCTCGGCCGGGTGGGGATACGAGGAGGCGTACGACCGGTGGCCGTACCAGCCGCCCGCCCAGTTGCCGTCCTTGAGTCGTACGCGTACGAAGCACGGTTCGCGGTCGCGGAACGCGTGGTCCCAGGCGCTGGGCGTGCGCAGGAACCGAGCCTTGCGGCGCTGCCGATCCACCAAGGAAACGGCGACGGCCGCTGCGGCCGGTACGACGAGGAACAGCATCAGGGCGACGAAGCCGACCGTCCGCGGCCGCTCCACGAAACCGTCCCAGCCGCCGCCGCTGCCGGCGCCCCGCGCCAGGCGAACCAGCGCGGGCCCCGCCACCACGGCGTACAGGGCGTCCAGCGCGATCGACGCGACGATCGCCCTCAGCACCCGCTCACCCAGATCACGTTCACCGGGCACCGGCCCGCGACGGCGCTCCCGGATGAACTGGTAGGTGACCCCGGGCAGCACCAGAAGGACGAGCAGAGCGAGCTGCACGACAGTCGCAGGCGCCTGCACCTGGCCACCCCCCCCCATGCCTCACGGACTCCGTTCGATCACGCTACTGGCTCGCGTACTCCACGATCGGCGGAACAGCCCTTTCCGCACCGAGGGCCGCTTCGGGCCGGAGCGGGGGCGAGCCATATCCGGGGACGCACGCCGAGCGCGGAAAGCACCCGTCCGGGCGTCCAGGGCGGGCGCACGTCCTTGGGCTGCGGCCAGGATGGAGAGCGTTGCCCACGTACGAGGGAGAGGCATGACCGAGAACGGGTCGGACACGAGCGCACGCGGTAGGCCCCGGGAGCGCGGGAATCCACTGTCCGGCCTGCCCGACCTGCGGCGGTTCGGGGCGAATCCGGACTTCTGGTACCCGGTCGCACTGTCACGGAGCGTGCGCGGCGGGCGCGTGGTCGCGACCGCGTTCGCCGGGCAGCGCATCGCGCTCTTCCGTAGTCGGAGCGGTGCCGTCCACGGGCTGGAGGACCGGTGCGCCCACCGGCAGGTGCCGCTGAGCATGGGCGTCGTGGACGGCGAGACGCTCCGCTGCTGCTATCACGCCTGGGCCTACCGCGGCGACGGCCGCATCTCGCAGATCCCGTACCTGTCCAAGGGCGACGGCCGACCGCCACGCGGCGTGCGCGCCTACCCGGTCCGCGAGGCGTACGGCCTGATCTTCGTCTTCCCGGGCGACCCGGAGAAGGCGGCGGTCACCGGGCTCCCCGAGCTTCCTGACTTCGCCTCACCGCGGTACAGAACCATGACCTTCTCGCGGACCGTGCGCTGCCACTACTCGTTCATGCACGAGAACCTGCTCGACATGAACCACCAGTTCCTCCACCGCGGCGTGGTCGGCAAACTCCAGCCTCAACTGCTGGGGTACGAGAGCGGCCCACGTTCGGTGGAGGCCCGCTACCTCTTCACGCACACCGGGGGCAAACGCAACCGCAGTGCCCGCATGCTCGCCGCCGAGGGCATCGGCGGCCAGTCCTCCAGCGACGTCATGACCATCCGCACCGAGTACCCCTACCAGACGCTGGACCTGGTCCCGGAGAAGGCCGACCGCCCGGCATTGCGGCTCTGGGCCGCGTACGTACCCGAGGACGCCGAGCAACGCAGGTGCCACGCCTACGGCCTGCTCATGATCGAGAAGCCGAGAATTCCCGCCGCCCTGCATGTGGCCTGGCCGTTCATCCGGCATTTCACCGAACGGGTCTTCGCGGAGGACCGCATGGCCGTCGAAGCCGAACAGCGAGCCTGGGACGAGCAGGGCGAGGACCGTAACCACGAGGTCTTCCCCCTGATCCTGGACGTCCGCGACGTGCTGCGCGCCAACGGCGTCCCTCTCGGCCCCCGCGCTGCCGCCGACACCGGCACTCCGGCGTGCGACGGCCGGGCGTGCGACGACCTGGCGCCCCGTACCGATCCCGGATCGGGCCATGTCGGCGCCAGGTGAGAAGCCGGATCCGCAGCGGCGCGGGAAGTCCTGGGATCACGGCCTCGGCCTCGGCCCAACCAGCAGGCCGCCCGTCCTGAGCAGTCGGCGGATGGTGTCCGGCCCCAGCGCCGCGTTCGCTGCCGCATGGTGGGCCGACTCCTCGTCGTCGAGGAGGACCGCCAGCCGTGACCGCGGAAGATTCGGGTGGCGTGTCGCCGCAGCCCGCACGGTATGTACCGGGTCCTGAGTGAGCCGCTCCACGGTTGTCGGATCAGTGTCGGGATCGCGCGCGGCCAAGGCCCGGACCTCAGGGTCCTCGTGGCCGGCGAAGGCGGCCAGTCCGTCGGTCGGGAAGTTCGGCCGGGTGGTGAGGTGACCGCGCTCCGGGCCGGTGTATTCGAGGAAGCTGCGCAGCAGAAGTGACGGGGAGGCGTCCGGATGGTTCTGGGCCAGCAGGACGCGTACGCCCAGGTCGCCGTCGGCGGACAGGCGTGCGACGAGGCTCGGTGGCAGCAGGTGGTCCTTGGCTGCCTGCCGGCGCAGCATCGGGTGGTTGGAGAGTGCGTTGCGGCGCACCGTCTCGGGATCGCGGGGCGCCTCGGGGGCAGGGCAGAAGACGAAGGGCTGGTCCTGGGGGACCTGGTAGTCGATCCGGTCGCGTTCCTCCTCGCTCAGCGCGGGGTGGAGGGACACGGCCAGCCGTACGTCGGGGTGGGGATCGGTCATGAGCGTGCGGCGCTCGGCGGGGCCCAGGTCCGCGCGGTGTGCGATGTGCGTGCGCACGTCCGGGTCCGGATCGGCGACGAGTGCGCGGCGCTCGGCGGGCCGGAGGTCTGCGCGTTGCGCGATGCGGCCTCGTATCTCCGGATCCGAGTCGGCGGCCAGGAGAACCACCACGTCGGGCGGGAGCGTGGGGTTGACGGCGATCATCGCCTTGTCCTCCTTGCCGACGGGCCTGGTGAGGACGCTGTCCACCACAGCTCTGGTGAGGGGGCGGTGGAGCAGCAGGTCGGTGCGGGCGTGGCACGGCCGGTCAGGGAGTGCGCTCTCCACCCACGCCGGATCCTGACAGCGCGCATGCCGCTGAGCGGTCTCCCGGACCTTGCTGTCGGGGTCCGCGAGGAGAGCGGCCCGCATGTCCGCGGAGAGTGAAGCCCAGCCGCCGACCCCCCAGAGGCGGACCTTCGCGACCGGATGGGTGGGCATGGCTCGGCGCAGTGTGGCGGAGATCTGCTGGTGGAAGGAACCGCCCAGGAGATCGTCGTCGTACGTGCTGATCATGTGAACGACGGCGTCGTCGGGCAGGGGATCGGGCCGGGCGGGGGCGGCCACCCGTGGCCCCTCGGCCAGGTGGGCGCGGACGAGCCACTCGGGATCATCCAGCAGGCGAACGCGCTGCGCCGGATCTGCATGGGGGTTACGGGCGAAGAAGCTGCGGGTGCGGGGGTCGGGGTGCTCGATCACCGCGTCCACGACGGCATCGGGCAGAGCCCGGTCCCGGCACAGCACCATCCGAGCGGCAAGCGGTGCGTCGGAGAGCAGCCGCAGGAGGATGCTCTCGGGTACGGACGGGTTGAGAGCCAGCCCGGCGAGCCGGCGGGTGGGGAGATCGGCGTCCGCCCAGATCTGTTCAGGCGTAGGCATGCCTGGTGCCCCCTCTAGGTGTCAACCGGCCTACGAACACGTGATCCACGACCCTATCCACCTGGCACGGCGCCAGGCCGAGCGTGGGGCAGAGCCGCCCGGACGGTCGCGCGTCGACGAGGCGGGCTCTCCGCGTACGACGCGGATGCTCACCTCACGCGGACGCGGTCAGCGCCGACCGTAGTTGCCGAGGTGAGCACCGAAGCCAGGAGCACAGGCGGCCTGCGTACCTCTGCCTGCTCTGTCCACGTGGCAGGACCGAACGTGACGGTCGAGTCGGCGCACGGTCCGGCGGGTGACGCAGGTAGGTCCTTCGGGTCGAGCGGAAACGCCGATGTCACCGGCGTCCGCGCAGCCGGCCGAACAGACTGCGAGCCTGGGCGCGCTTGCGCGGGTCGGCCGCGGCACGTCGGGCCGAGGTGATCGTCCGTCGCCCCTGGGGGCTGCGGGTGAACTGCGTGAGACGAGCGATCAGTCCGGACATGATTTCTCCTTCGGAGTGGTGTGCCGTTCACCTACCCCGCATAGACGCAAGGATGTTCGGGCGTCGTACGGAGCCGGTCCACCGGTCGTAGTCATGGCTGTTGTCCGGGTGCCGTCCCCGCGAGCGCGGGAAGCGATACGCGGGGACGGGCAGTTCCTGGAGTAGCGCATGGAGACCGCCGTCCGGCCTCCATGGGGTCGCCGCGCTCCGTCCATGCCTCCGGTCACGGCCTTTCCGCCGACCGTTGGGTCGTCCTCCAGCGTGGGGCGTGGTCATCAGGGACGTCCGGAGACGCGAAGTGGAAGGGCACGCGGAGGTGGCCGGCGAGCGCCCGGCCGGCCTGGGCGGCGGCAACACCAGGGGGTGGGCCGTCAGATCGGTGGTAGACGGTAGCCAGGTGGCCCTCCCCGTCCGGGGCGTCCAGAACCGCGACCAGGAGTACGAACCAGTCGTGCACGGTATCGCCGTCCCAGAGCGCCTCCACCGCCGCCACACGTCCTGGGAGAGCCGCGGCGCGGGCTGCGAGCGAGGAGAGGTCCAGCGGGTCGGGCGGCGTGCGCCGCACACGGTCGCCCAGGGCCTCGTATCGCGCGTGGACCACCAGCTCGGCTTCGTACAGGCCAACCCCCAGCGGGCGCAGCGCCTCCCAGACGGATTTGACCGCTGACAGCCGGCGGTCGCGCAGCACGTCGGCATCGACCTCTCGGCAGGTCCGTTCTTCCAGGTAGGCCCACCAGCCGCTCACTGGGCCACCGGCCGGGATCTCGGGGCGCGCGTCATAGGTCCGAACGTACGCCAGGGCTCGGTGTCCGCCCCGGCCGCCCTCGATGTCCTCGCCTCCGTTTCATCCGGCATCGACCCCGACACTTCGACCTCGACCATGACGGACGCTGGGTGCACATGGGCCTTCTGCCAGTCGTACCTACGGCCAGGGGCAACCCAACAGTGTCAGCCGTTGTCTCCGGTACGGGTATTTCCTGCCCGGCGGCCGAAGAACTGGGGCAGGGTCGGAGTGCACCCCCGCACGGGCATATGCCAACCCGAAGAGCGGGGTAGGGATGCTCGTCCGGAGTGTCCGGGCGGTCATGGTGCAGCAGCGAGTGAGAGGCGGGCAGGGGACTCATGTGGTCAACCGAGGAGTTCGGGGCGTCCCACGAGGGGCAGCCCGGAGTCGTGCTGGCGGACGGCGTCGAGCCGGGGCCGGTCTTCTTCGATACGGGCAGCGGATCGCACGTGCACCAGAGCACGTCCTGGTGGGTCTACGACGGGTCTCTCCGGTCGCCGGTCGCGGCGCAGCTGCGCGGCGCGTGCTCCTGCGGCTGGCGTGGCGAGAGCCTCTACCCGATCGACTGGGACGACGTCGACCGCCGAGAGCCCTACGCCTACGACACCACAGGTCCGCAGGACGACTGGGCCCGGCACATCGCCGAGGTCGAAGCGGGGACCGTCCCGTTGCCCGACGACGTCGCCGAGCTACTCGGCCAGGTCCAGGCGCGGCTCGACACGCTCGCGGAAGTCGCCCCGCTCGCCGCGCTCCGGGCCGTCGCCGCACTGGAAAGAGCCACGCACCGCGCCGGCCGGATGGCTGCCAACCTCGCGGCCGCTGACGACGCGACAGGAGAGCAGGTCGGCCCCGCCCTGGGCATCGCCCCGGACAAGGCCCGCTCCCTCCTCACGCACTACGGCCTGCGCTGAGTCGATGGGCGGGTCGTTGGGGCCGCGGGCAGCTTGGAGAGCGGCTTCGTCGACGCGTTCGTACCGCTCCAGGGATGCGTCGATGCGCGAGCAGGCAAACCGTCGGCCAAGCGTCAGGGAAGTCGGCGAGTGGTCAGCATGGGTCCTGAAAACCCCGGGGAACGCTGCCCGGACATGCGACTCGTTGTAGGGTGAGCAAACAGCCTTTGACCTGCAATAACGCAGGCAGGGAGCCTATGACCGGGAGTACCTCGATGATACGTACCCTCTTCAAGTCCAAGATCCACCGGGCCACCGTCACCCAGGCCGACCTGCACTATGTCGGTTCCGTGACGATCGACGCCGCTCTGATGGAGGCCGCCGACCTGCTGCCCGGCGAGCTGGTCCATATCGTTGACATCGACAACGGCGCCCGCCTGGAGACGTACGTCATCGAGGGCGAGCGCGGCTCCGGTGTCATCGGGATCAACGGCGCGGCCGCACACCTCGTGCACCCCGGTGACCTGGTCATCCTGATCAGCTACGCGCAGGTCGACGATGCCGAGGCCCGTGCCTTCGTGCCGCGGGTCGTGCACGTGGACGCGGACAACCGGATCGTGGCGCTCGGCGACGACGCCTCGGCGCCGGTTCCCGGGAGCCGTACGGAGCGGAGCCCGCAGGCCGTCGTCCCGGGCAGCTGAGGTCGCCGTCCGCGCCTCCGAGCGAGCGCGGCGTACGCGGCCACGAACGAGAGAGCAGGAGCCATGGCGGAGAACGCGGCAGTGGAGATCAGGGACGACCGGGAGCACGGCAACCTCGTGGCGTACGAGGACGGCAAGTCGGCCGGGACCATCGCGTACTTCGTCATGGACCCGGCTCCTGGCGCGCTCGTGGCCGTGCACACCGTCGTCCGGCCCGAACACGAGGGCAAGGGCATCGCGGGCGCGCTCGTGAGGGAGTTCTACGCCATGGCCGCCCGCGAGGGCGTCCCCGTCGTGCCGCTGTGCCCGTACGCGGCGAAGTGGGCGCAACGCCACCCCGACGAGGCGCCCGAGGTGCCGGGCGAGCTCGTCCAGGAGGCGAAGCGGCAGCTCAGGAGCCACCCCGAGCTGTTCTGAGACCTGAGACCTGAGACTTGAGTGCTGAGTGCTGAGTGCTGAGTGCTGATACCTACGTGCGCCGCGCTCGCCGTCAGACGCTCAGCTCCGTGGCGGACCCGCTCCGGGGTGCGAGGTCCTGGCGGATGTACCACTCGGTGCCCAGCACCTCCCGCTGAACCGCCGGAGGCAGAGCGGCGATCCGGCCCGGTGCCGCTCCTCGTTCCACCTCGCTGCGGTGTGCGAGGATCGCGGCCAGTTTCCGCGGAAGCCAGGGGCCGACATCGACGGTCGTGGTGATCCACGCGTCCTCCGAGCAGTACAGCGCGTCGCCCGGGATGTCCGGCCGGGCCAGCCGTCCGCCCACCGGAACGGCCGCCGAGCGGGGATGCGTGGCGAGGTAGAGCGCGCTCGGCTGCCAGGGCTCACCGGCTCGTGGACCGTAGCGGGGGAGTCCGGCGGCCCGGACCGCCAGCGCGGTGATCCGGTGGGCGTGTACATGGTCCGGGTGGCCGGTCATGCCTCCGTAGGCGTCCACCGTGATCACGACCTCCGGCCGGACGTCACGGATATGGCCGACCACCGCCTCCACGGCTTCGTCCAGCGGCGCGTCGAGGAACCGGGGCCTTCCCGGGGCCGACTCCGGTACGCGGGCGTCCGCGTAACCGAGCAGCCGCGGGGCGCCCGCGCCCAGGGCGTCGAGGGCCCTGGCGAGCTCGGCGGCCCGGTGGGTGCCCTGCGCCCAGGTCGCCGTGACCACCGCCGTGCGGGCGCCGGCCGCCGCGTGCTGGGCCAGCACGCCTCCGCAGAACAAGGACTCGTCGTCCGGATGGGCGTGGACAGCGAGGACGCTCGGCAGAGGCATGGGACGCCTTTCGTGTCGATGGTGCCGGTCGTGGATCCCGGACGGGGCCGGGAGCCCTGCCGGAGTCCTGCCCACTCCGGCCGGCCGGCACCCGGTCGCACGCACCGCTGTCGCCAGGCGCATGTGTGGACTCGGCAGGCGCGGGCAGCCGCACCGGGAGACGGTGGAGGAAAGCTCCATCTGTCCTTTTCGTGCCGTTGTGGAGGATCGCGATGACCCACCCGTACCCCGACCCCGTACCGCCCTCGCCGACGCCTCCGCCCGTACCGGGCCCGCCCACTCCGGTGCCCAGTCCGCCGCCCGTGCCGCCGGGGCCCGGGCCCGTTCCGCCCGGCCCCGCGCCCGACCCGATCCCGCAGCCGCCGGCGCCGGGCCCCGACCCCGTACCGGATCCGGAACCCGAGCCCCAGCCCGCCGGGACGTGACCCGGGGGCCGGTGCCGGCGACGGTGCCAGCCTCGGTGGCGATGGGCTGCCCGGCGCTCCTCGGCCCGCCTCGGTGTGGCCCAGGAGCGCCGGGGCATCGGGGCATCGGGGCATCGGGGTGCCGGGTGGCTGCACGTTCCGGTCATCCGACCCGGTCATCCGCCCTGTTCAGTCCCGGCTGTTCGCGCCGGTCAGTCGCTCCGCTCGACCAGCGCGTTTGCGTGCGCGAGGCCGCTCTCCGCCGCGATGGCGTCCATCGACTGCGCGTCCCGCACTGTCGCGAACGTCACCGCCGCCCTGTCGCGCCCCGCCCCGCCGTGCCCCGAGCCCGGCCCGGAGCCGCCCTCCGCCCCCGCCCCCACCCGGAATCCGTACACCGCCGGCCGCGGCAGGCTGTTGTACGCCCACGGGGTGGAGAAGTAGTACGCCCCCGTGTCGTACAGCACCACCACATCGTCCTGGGCCAGCTCCGGCAGCTCCCTGCCGTACGCCACCACGTCCCCCGCGAAGCAGCACGGTCCCGCGATGTCCTGCGGCAGCACCGGGCCGCCCTTCGGCACGCCGTCCGGGCCGAAGGCCCCGATCCGCAGCGGCCAGGAGTCGGGCATCAGGACGGTACGGGTGGCGGTCTGCGCTCCCGCGTGGGTGAGCGCGATACGGCGGCCTCCGGCGTCCTTCGTGTACTCCACCCGGGCCCCGATGAACCCGTTCTTCGCCAGCAGCGACCGGCCGAACTCCGTGACCAGCGCATAGCGCCCGGAGAAGAGACCGGGGGCGGCCGCCGTCAGGGCCGCCACGTAGTCCGCGTAGGTGGGGTGCACGGTCTCGTCGGCGAAGTTGACCGGGAGCCCGCCGCCGATGTCCAGACTGGTGACCTGCCGGACGCCCAGCGTCGCGTTGATCTCCTCGGCCAGTTCGTACGTCTGCGCCACCCCGGCCGCGATCAGCTCCAACGGGCAGCCCTGGGAGCCCACATGGGCATGCAGGCGCGTCAGCCACGGCCGTTCCCGGAAAGCCTCCACGATCGCCTCGCGGACCCCCGGGTCGCGCAGCGCCACCCCGAACTTCGAAGTGTCCGTCGCCGTGCTCATCGCCCCGATCGCGCCACCGCCCACCTGGGGGTTGACCCGCAGCCCGAGCACCGATGCGGTGCCCGGGTTCCGGAGGGCGTCGATGCGGCGCAGTTCGTCGAGGCTGTCGGCGTTGACGGCCACGCCGAGGGCGAGCGCCAGCCGGATCTCCTCGCGGGTCTTGGCGGGGGAGTCCAGGACGACCCGGGAGGCGGGGAACCCGGCCTCCAGGGCCAGCCGCAGTTCACCCGGGCTGGCCACCTCGCAGCCCATGCCGCAGTCGGCGAGCAGCCGCAGCACCGGGATGAGGGAACAGGCCTTGGCCGCGAAGGTGTGCAGCACCTCGGGCGTGCCGGCGAAGGCGTCGTGCAGGGTTCCGACCGAGGCGCGCACCCCCTCCGTGTCGATGAATCCGGCGACCGGGCCGCCCTCGCCCAGCAACCCCTGCTGGACGGCCGCCCGGACGACGGCGTCGAAGCGGGCGGAGGCCGGTGCCGTGCCGTCCTCGTGGTGTGCGGAAGTCGTCTGCGTCATACGGCCAGAGTCCCTGATGGCTGCCCCCAGGTCTGCCAGGTCTGCGACGTCTGCCAGGTCTTCGGCGGAAGCGGAAGCGGAAGCGGAGGGCGAAGGGCGAAGGGCGGCGGGCGGAAGCGGGGGCGTCAGGCGATCAGACCGACCACGGCCTCCGGCGTCAGCATCCGGAAGGTGAACGCCTGCTGGAAGTAGAGGTGGACGCTGGTAGCGTCGTGGTCCGCGTAGCCGATCGACAGGTCCTGGCCCAAGCAGAGTTTGAAGTCTCCGCCCCGGGTGGAGAGCAGCACCCCGCCCTTGACCGCGGGCGCCCACAGGATCTCGTCGTCCACCAGGCGGCTCAGATGCGTCTTGACCGGATACCCGTGGTCCGAGGTCTCGGCCGCCTCGGTGAACGCGTCCGCGCCGAGCAGCAGCCGGTACGGTCCGTCGACACCGGCCAGCCGCAGGCGCGTCACGGCCTGGCTGACCGCCACCGGATAGTCCCGCGCGTCCGCGGGCAGCGGCAGCGGCTCGTGCGAGGAGCCGTCCCGCAGACCGGTGATGCCGGCCGCGCCGTACCCGTCGATGATCGCCATGTCCTCGGCGAACGCACAGGTGCGCGCAGCGTCCTTGACGGGCTGCCAGTCGCTGTCCTCGGAGCCGCGCTCCACGTCGTCCACGGCCTGGCGGGTCACCGTGAACGGCACCCGCCACTCGATGACCGGCATCGATGTGCGGGCCCGCGCCACCACGTCCGGGGTGGGCGGATCGATGTCGCGCTGATGGCCGTCGCCCACGGCGGACAGGGTGGGACCGGCCGGATCGGACACGTCGACGACACGGCGTCCGGCGACATGGCGGCGGAAGGTGCGGCGGGCCTCCTCCTCGATCTCCTGCCAGGCGGACGGGGTGACCGGTGCGAGTTCGCGGTGCAGATTGTTCATCACTGGGCACTTTCTTGCAGGCTGCCGATGCGCAGCGAACCGTGGTCGGAACCGGCCGTGACCGGCTCCTGCCGGACCGGTACGGGCACCGGTTCCGGCCGGTCCTCGGAGCGGGCCGGGACGGGCAGGGGCGGCGGGGCGTCGAGGAAGTCGGCGCGGGGGGCGAAGAAGAGCGAGCCCGTGACCGCGGTGGAGAAGTCGAGGATGCGGTCGTGCGTCCCGGGCGGATCGCCGAGGAACATGTTGCGGAGCATCCGCTCGGTCACGTCGGGATCGGCGGCGTACCCGATGAAGTACGTACCGAACTCGCCCTGCTCGAAGCTCCCGAACGGCATGTTGGCCCGCAGGATGTCCCGTTCGGTGCCGTCCGGGTCGGTGATGGTGTTGAGCGCGAGGTGGGAGTCGGCGGCCTTCTCGTCATCCGGGAACTCCACGTCGTCCAGCTTGGTGCGGCCGATGACGCGTTCCTGCTCCTCCACGGAGAGCGCGTTCCAGGACGTCAGGTCGTGCAGGTACTTCTGTACGACGACGTAACTGCCGCCCTCGAAGTCCGGGTCCGCCTCCGCGCCGACGAGCGCCGCCGAACGGGCGTCGTCGCCGACCGGGTTCTCCGTGCCGTCCACGAAGCCGAGCAGATCCCGGTGGTCGAGGTAGCGGAAGCCGTGCGTCTCGTCCACGATCCGCAGGGCTCCGCCGAGCTTGTCGAGCAACTGGGCCGCCCACGCGTAGCAGATGTCCATCCGCTCGGCGCGGATGTGCAGTAGTACGTCACCCGGGGTCGCCGGGGCGTGGTGCAGAGGCCCTCGCAGCTCCGGGAACGGGTGGAGGTGCGCGGGGCGGGGCCCCGCGAACAGCCGGTCCCAGGCGCTGGAGCCGAAGCCCGCCACACAGGCGAGGCCGGAGTCCGGGTACCGGAATCCGAGCGACCGGGCGACGGCCGCGAGATCCGGCAGCACGTCCCGCACCGCGCTCTCGCCGCCCGGCTCGATCGTGCCGACCAGGAACAGCGCCGCGCTGGTCAACGGCGCCACGACGGGCTGGACGGAGACGGGGTCAGGCACGGCGTCGGGCATGCGCGCACTCCACTACGAACGGCGAACGAACAGGACTCGCAGCCACTAAGCCACGTCCCGCGGCCGGCCGCACCCGGGGTGGACCGTGCGGGTCAGCGGCGACGGGTCGCTGTCCGACCACGGGTGGGACGCGCAGCCTGCGCTGTTTCAGGTGCCCGGGGCGGCCGTGTTCAGGAGACAGTCAGGTGTGCTCGAGCAGGCATGTACCCACCCCACCGCGTACGACAGGTCAGCTTTCCACTTCGGTCCTGTCGCCGCCCCAGAGCGTGTGGAACGTGCCCTCACGGTCCGTACGCCGGTAGGTGTGCGCCCCGAAGAAGTCCCGCTGGCCCTGGGTGAGGGCGGCGGGGAGCCGGTCCGCGCGCAGCCCGTCGTAGTACGAGAGCGCGGCGGCGAAGCCCGGGGTCGGCACGCCCTGGCGCACGGCCTCGGCCACCACCGCCCGCCAGTCGTCCTGCGCCGCGCCGATCTCCCGCCCGAACTCCTTGTCGGAGAGCAGGCTGACCAGGTCGGGCCGGGAGTCGTAGGCGGCGCGGATGCGGTCGAGGAACGCCGCCCGGATGATGCAGCCCGCCCGCCAGATCGCTGCCACGGAGCCGAGATCGATGTCCCAGTCGTAGGCCTCGCTGCCCGCCCTGATCTGGTGGAAGCCCTGCGTGTACGAGACGATCTTGGAGGCGTACAAGGCCTGTTCCACCCGGTCCGCGAACGCCGCTGCAGCCGCCCCGTCCAACGGATTCGGGGTGGGCCCCGGCAGATCGCGGGCCGCCTCCCGCAGATCGGCGTGGCCGGACAGCGACCGGGCGAAGACCGCCTCGGCGATACCCGACACCGGGACCCCGAGGTCGAGCGCGATCTGCACGGTCCAGCGCCCGGTGCCCTTCTGCTCCGCCCGGTCCTGCACGATGTCGACGAACGGCTTCCCGGTCGCCGCGTCCGTGTGGGCGAGGACCTCCGCCGTGATCTCGATCAGGTACGAATCGAGTCGGCCGGTGTTCCACGTGCGGAAGACGTCGGCGATCTGGGCGGGGGAGTACCCGGCGACCGCGCGCAGCAGGTCGTACGCCTCGGCGATCAGCTGCATGTCCGCGTACTCGATGCCGTTGTGGACCATCTTCACGAAGTGGCCGGCGCCGTCGGGACCGATGTGCGTGGTGCACGGCGTGCCGTCCTTCGCCTGCGCGGCGATCTTCTCCAGCATCGGGCCCAGCGACGCGTAGGACTCCGCCGAGCCGCCCGGCATGATGCTCGGTCCGTTCAGCGCGCCCTCCTCGCCGCCGGAGATCCCCACCCCGACGAAATGGATCCCGCGCTCGCGCAGCTCCTTCTCGCGGCGGCGGGTGTCCTCGAAGTGGGCGTTCCCGCCGTCGATGACGACGTCGCCCTCCTCCAGCAGCGGCGCGAACTCCTGGATCACCGCGTCGGTGGGGTCTCCCGCCTTCACCATGATCACCAGCCGCCGGGGCCGCTCCAGCGCGGCGACGAACTCCTCGGGCGTGTGCGCGGCCACGAACGTGCCCTCGTCGCCGAACTCCTCGACCAGGGCGTCCGTCCGGGACGCGGTGCGGTTGTGCACGGCCACGGTGAAGCCGTTGCGGGCGAAGTTCCGGGCCAGGTTGCGGCCCATGACCGCGAGTCCGGTGACGCCGATCTGGGCGGTGCCGCTCATCTGTGCTCCTGGGAGTCCGAGTACGTCGGTGCGTGCGGTGCGTGAGTGTGCGGTGGGTGGCCGGCTGGTGTGCGCTTCGGTCAGGGGAGTACGGGGGCGGGGACTGCCGTGTTCAGAGGCGGACGCTCGTCGGCGGTCCGCTCAGGGCGACGGCGGGGCGGCCGTGCCGCCGGTGGCGGGGCCGGAACCGGGGGCGGCGGGGGGCGGCCCGGGCTCCAGGAGCGCGTCGTCGTCCCCCGGCTCCGGGATCACGTGCATCGCGGCCTCCTCGGCCGACGCCGCCGCGCCGTCGATGCCCACGTCGCTGGCGGTGAGGGTGGCCGGGACGCGCCCGTCGGCCTGCTGGGTGAGCCGTCCGGCGCGGGCCACGCCGACCTCGTCGTCCCAGGGCTCGCCGTCGCCGTCCACCAGATCGCCCACGCCGTCGCCGGCGGTACCGTCCGGCTCGGGCACTTCCCTGGTGAGCCGGGTTTCGAGGGACTCCCCGGTGTGCCGCTCGTCGGCCGTGGCGCCGAGGCCGTCGACCACCCACGGGCGGTCCGGTGGCGAATACCCCTCGTCCAGGGGGTCGCCGGTGCCGGACGGATCCATGAGCGTGTCCTCGGCGCCGAGCTGTTCGCCGGGATCGGAAGCCTCGGGTTCTTGGGGCTGGTAGACGTCGTCCCCCCAGTCGGTGTCGCTCATGGCGCGTCCTTTCCTCCGGTTCTCCGGGAGTGACCGGTTCTCCTGTCCCCTGTACGCAATTCCACTCCCGTCCCGCTCCCGCCGCAAAGGGAAGATCGGTTTCCGGAGCCGGTCGCAGACGGTGTGAACCGGTCCGTATGCAGGTCGCGGCCTGTTCGCCGCGCACCCGGGGAGCTCGTGGGAGTCCGGGCACGAGGTGTTCGAATCGTCGAACGCCCGGCATAGGGTGACTTCCCATGGGGAACGGACAACAGTCGCCCGGGGGCGATCACCACCACCAGCACGATTCGCAGCAGCAGCAGCAGCAGCCGTACGGACAGGGCCGGCAGCAGCCGTACGGACAGGGCCAGGGGCAGCCGTACGGGTGGCCGCCGCAGGAGCAGCGGCCCGGCGGGCAGCCGCCGTACGCCGGAGCCGGGCCCGCTCCGTGGGACGCGCGCACCGAACCTGCCGGGCGGCCCGCCTCCGCCCCCTGGAACGCGCGGACCACTCCCGCCGGACCACCGCCGTCCGGCGGCAGCCGACGGAGCGCGGTCATCGCCGTGATCGTGGCCGCCGCCGTCGTACTCGCCGCCGGAATCACCGGATTCCTGGTGCTCGGCGGCGAAGAGGACGACGGGAAGCCGGTCGCCGGACCCACCGGGACGGGCGCCGTGTCGCCGTCGGCGTCCCCGGGCGAGGCCCGGGGCGGGGCCGAGAACGGGACCGCGCCCCTCGTGCCCGGCTGGAAGACCGTGGTCAACCCCAAGCGCGGCATCGCCTTCGACGTCCCCCTCCAGTGGGCGCTCAAGTCGACCGGCTGGGTGAGTTACGTCGCCGAGAACGACGACCCCGAGGAGATGCCGCTCGTCGGGTTCTCGGCCCCGGCGATCCTCCAGGAGAAGTGGTGCCGGTCCGACGACGACGGCAACGGCACCCAGGAGGACACCCCGCTCGCCTCCGCGGGTTCCCGGGGTGAGACGGGCGCCCGAAGCACCGCCGAGGCGGCCCGGGAGAACGCCCGCCTCTGGGTCTACGGCAGCTACGCCCAGCCGTCGAAGGAAAAGGTCACCACCGGGGCGGCGAAGCCGTTCACGACGGAGTCCGGCATCACCGGGAGCGTGGCGACGGCCACCTCGACCGGTGTCGACGGGACGGGCCGCTGCTCCTACGACGGCAAGGCGACCGCGTTCGCCTTCGAGAACCCGACGGGCGAGACGGTCTCCTGGACCTTCGTCGGCGTACGGGGCGTCGACGACGAGGTGCCGGAGCCGACCGTGCGGAAGATCCTCAGCACCGTCCGGCTCATCGACAGCACCCCCTGACGAGACGCCTTGACGACCGACCCTCTGAGGGACCTCTGACGGCACCCGGAGGGCACTCGGGGGCCCCGGAGGGCCCCCGGAGCGACCCTGGCGATCTTCGGACGACCCCCTGGCGGGCTCCGGCCGCGCGCTGGTCTCCCTCCGGTCTCCGTCCGGTCTCCGTCCCGCGCTCCGCCTCGGTCCGCTCCGGTCGGGGCGGACCGGGGCCCTTCCCATGCCCCGTACACTCGGCCCATGGGACGCAGCACCGCACCGAGGACATGCCCGGTCAGGGCCGCCTCCGCGCTGCCCCCGGCGCCCGCCGACGCGGCGCCCGGAACGGGCCGTACCGCGCTGCACGGCCACGGCTAGCGATCTACAGCGGTTCATCAGCGGTCACCGGCCGGTCCACCATCCCGTCCACCGGCCGGTCCACCAGCGGTCCACCGCGATCCACGCGGCGGTTCCCGACAGCCGCATCCGGCGATCCCGGCCACGGCCTCACCGCCCCGGCCCGCCGCCTCCTCACCGTCAGCACCTCTCCGGCCCGCTGAGCGCCGGGGCTCACCGTCGCCTCCGGCGTTCGCCGGACGCGCGCGTTCGCACGATCGGCTCCACAGCACCACGCGGCCCGGCACACCTGCCCGGGCCGCTTCCCGGCGACGGCCGCACCATCTGGCCGGCGCCGCACTCGAAGGGATCATCGTGAAGCTGAGCGACCTCATGGCCGGGCAGGTCCACCACGTGCTGCGGGGAACCCCCGACCGCACGGACGTCACCGCCGGAGCGACCTTCGACGCGGACCGGGTCACCCCGGGTTCCGTCTTCGCCGCGGTGCCCGGCCACGCCGCCGGCGGTCCGGACGCCGCCGCCCCGGCCGTCGCTCGCGGCGCGGTCGCCGTACTCGTCGACGAACAGGCCCCGCCGCTGCCCACGGCCCTGGGCGACGTGTGCGCCGTACGCGTCCCCGACGTCCGCAAGGCCGCCGCCGTCCTCGCCTCGCGCTACTTCGGCGAACCGGGCCGGGCGATGGACCTGATCGCCATCACCGGCACCAACGGCAAGACCTCTGTGTCGTACATGACCGAGTCGGTGCTGCGGCTCGCCGAGGGCACCCGGGTCGGGGTGATCGGCACCGCGGGCAGCCGCATCGGGGACGAGCCCATCCCGATGCCGCCCTCGGTTCTCACCACCCCGGAATCGCCCGATCTCCAGTACCTGCTGGGACACATGCGCGACCGGGCCACCGGTAGCGTCGTCCTGGAGGCCACCTCGATGGGGCTGCTGACGCACCGTCTGGACAGCACGTTCATCGACGTCGGCGTCTTCACCAACCTCACCCAGGACCACCTCGACGACCACGGCACCATGGAGAACTACCGGGACGCCAAACTCCGTCTCTTCCAGGGCCTGTGCCGCCGCGCCGTGGTCAACGCCGACGACCCGGTGGGCGCGGGCATCCGGGAGCTGATGCCCGACGCCGTGACCACGTACGCGCTGGACGGCGACGCGGACTACCGCGCGAGCGATCTCACCGTGGACGCCTCGGGCACCCGGTTCACCCTGCACCACGACGGCCGCAAGTACCCGGCGGCGATCCCTTCGCCGGGCCGGTTCTCGGTCTCCAACGCGCTGGCCACGGTGGCCGCCTGCCACCTCCTCGGCCACAGCCTGGCCGGGCTGGTCGACGCGCTGGAGCGGATGCCGCAGATCCCCGGCCGCTTCGAACGCCTCCACACCCCCGACGGCACCTCGGTGATCGTGGACTACGCCCACTCGCCGGACTCCCTCAGCAAGGTCCTCACCACGATCCGCGGCTTCGCCCGGGGCCGGGTCATCACCGTCTTCGGCTGCGGCGGCGACCGCGACACCACCAAGCGCTCCGAGATGGGCGCCATCGCGGGCGCCCACTCCGATCTGTGCGTCCTCACCTCCGACAACCCCCGTTACGAGAACCCCGAAGCCATCCTCGACCAGATCGCCCCGGGCATCGTGTCGACCGGGACGCCGTTCGAGCGGATCACCGACCGCCGCCGGGCCATCGCCGCGGCGCTGGCGGAGGCGGGCCCGGCCGACATCGTGCTCATCGCGGGCAAGGGCAGCGAACCGCACCAGGCCGTCCGGGGCGAGCTGCTGCCGTTCAGTGACATGGCCACCGTGCGCGAGCTGATCGGCGCTTAGTCCGCGATCAATCCGTTGGTGCGAGCCGCCGCCGAGCTGGAATGCTGGCCCGGCCGCGTCGAACGACGGATGACCGGACGGGGCAGGAACTGGGGGTGCGGGAGCCGTGGACGTCTTCACGACGAAGGCCGGGATGGTACGGGGGCGGCGCACCGCCCGGGATCGCGGCATCGTCGCCGTACTCGGACTCCCGTACGCGGCCCCGCCGTTCGGCGCCCGCCGATTCCGTGCGCCGCAGCCGGCGGAACCCTGGGACGGTGTGCGCGACTGCTCCGCCTTCGGGCCGGTGGCACCCCAGTCGGCCGAACTGCCGGGCGCGCCGGTCTGGTCGCCCGGTGACGAGGACATCCTCACGCTGAACGTCTGGACGCCCGCCGACGGACCGGGCGACCTGCCCGTGCTGGTCTGGATCCACGGCGGCGCGTACGTCTTCGGGTCCTCCGCCCAGCCCGACTTCGACGGCACCGCGCTGGCGGGCCGGGGGCTGGTCGTGGTCACCCTCAACAGCCGTATCGGCTTCGAGGGGTTCGGCCACGTGCCCGACGCGGACAACAGCACACTCCAGGCTGCTGCTGCCGTTACCGACGGCAGTGACGCGCCCCTCCCCGCTGCCGCTGCCGCTGCCGCTGCCGAGGCCGACGGCAGTGGCGATGGCACGCCCTTCCCCGACAACCGCGGCCTGCTCGACCAGATCGCCGCCCTGGAATGGGTCCGCGACAACATCTCCGCGTTCGGCGGCTCACCCGACCGGGTCACCCTGGCCGGGCAGTCGTCGGGCGCCACCTCCGTGGCCTGCCTGACGGTGGCCGACCGGGCGCGCGGCCTGTTCCGCCGCGCCGTCCTGCACAGCGCCGTCAACGCCTTCGCCACGGCGGAGCAGGCGGCCCGCACCACCGCCGAGGTCGCCGCGGCGGCCGGTGTGCCCGCCACCCGTGCCGGGCTGCTCGCCGCCCCGCCCGAGGCCCTCGTGGCCGCCGCCGACCGGGTCTGCGAGCGGTACGCACAGGACCCCGGCTCGGGGCAGCGCCACTACGACCCGGCGATCTACGGGCCGGTCGCCGACGGCGTACTGCTGACCGCCGACCCGCTGGAGGCACTGGCGGCCGGAGCCGGCGGCGCGGTCGAGCTGCTGGTCTGCCACGCCACGGAGGAGTACTGGCTCCTGGACGCGGTCGGCAGCAGTGCGAAGATCACGACGGAAGAGCAACTGGCCACCTTCGCAGCCGACTTCGGACTCCCGCCCTCGCTCGTCGAGGGCCACCGCGAGCGCCTGCCGGACGCGCCGGTCCTCGACGTCTACCTGTCCCTCTACTCCGGCCTGCTGTTCGCCGAGTACAGCACCCGCCTCGCCGAGGCCCACGCCCTGGCGGGCGGCCGCGCCTTCCTCGCCCGCTTCGACCGCCGCCGGGACGGTACGGGGCGACGGGTGCGCGCCTGGCACTGCGCGGACATCCCGTTCGCCTTCGGCAACCTCCACGAGGAGAGCGTCCACTTCCTCGTCGGCGGCCCGCCCGGCGCGGCCGACCAGGAGCTCTCCCGGCGAATGACCCGTGCCTGGGCCGATTTCGCCGCTCACGGCGACCCGGGCTGGGATCCTCTCGACGGGCTTGCCGGGAGCGGCGCGGCGGTACGGGTCTGGCGTACGACGGAAGAGGAGGCGGACGCGGCCCGGCAGCGGGCGAGAGCTCGGGCGGCGGAAAGCGCCCGTGGAGCGGACCGCGAGCGCGGAGCGGAGCCCGGGCCCGGACATCGACATGGCGTGGAGCACGGGCACGGGCCCGGACCCGGACATCGAATCGGCGTGGAACACGGGCACGGGCGCGATGCGGAGGGCGGGTTCCGTGATCTGTGGCGTGCGGCCGGCCTGCCGCTCCTCGCGCCCTGAGGGCCACCCGCGCGGCAGACGACCGCAGGCCGCCGCACCCGGCGCCGGCCCCGCCTACGCGAAGCCGCCCGAGCGGGCCAGCCAGCGGCCCGCGTGCCGGGTCACCTCGATGGGGCGGCCGAAGCAGGCGGTCATGCGCTCCTGGGTGAGGACGTCCTCGACCACCCCTCCCGCGAGGACACGGCCCTCCCGCAGCAGCAGGGCGTGACCGATCGCCGGGGAGAGCTCCTCCAGGTGGTGCGTGACGGTCACCGTCGACAACTCCGGCCGGTTCAGGGCGAGATGGCGCATGGTGTCGATGAGGTCCTCGCGCGAGGGCAGGTCGAGCGCGTTGAACGGCTCGTCGAGCAGCAACAGCGCCGGGTCCGCCATCAGCGCGCGGGCGATGAGGATCCGGGCACGCTGGCCGCCCGAGCAGACGCCGTACGCGCGGTCGGCGAGGTCCTTGACCTGGAGTTCGGCGAGCAACGCGTGGGCGCGCTCGCGCACGTCGCCGTCGTACGCCTTCCACAGCGGCTGGACCGTGCCGGTGTGGCCGGTGAGGACGGCGGTGTGCCCGGTCAGGTCTCCCGGGACGCGCTGGGAGGTGGAGACATGGCCGATGCGGGCGCGCAGTTCCCGTACGTCGACCCGGCCGAGCCGGTGACCGAGGACGTCGACCGTGCCGGTGGTGGGGAAGGCGGTGGCGCCGACGAGACGCAGAACGCTGGTCTTGCCTGCGCCGTTGGGGCCGAGCAGCGCCCAGTGCTCGCCGGCCCGGACGGTCCAGTCGATGCCGTCGAGGATGACCTGCCCGGTGGCGTGGCGGCGCATGCTCACGCCGTCGAGGGCGGCGACGACGCGCCCATGACCGTTGCCGGAGTTCCCGTCGTCCATGCCGTCGTCCCGACCCTTCGCGCCGATGTGTACCGCGGACGCCGTGGATGCCGCCCGTACCGGACGGAGAGTAGCTGTAAACGGCACTTACCCGTGCGGTTGCCTGCATCGCGGACACGGCACAGCCCTGGCGGGCCCTCGTCCCTCCTCGTCCGGCGGCGGCGCCGCAGCTGCAGCCGCAGCCGCCGCCGCCGCAGCCGCATCCGCAGCAGCCGCATCCGCACGCTTCAGCGCCGTGCCAGGGCCAGCACGCTCAGCCCGAACATCAGCACGCCCAGGGGGAGATGGACCGACGGGATGTGCGCGATGCCGACCGCGACCTGGACCGAGGCCAGGGCGAGGAAGCCGGACGCGTGCAGCACGGGCCGGGACGAGCCGCCGCCCGGCTTCCAGGCCAGGATCGCCGCGAGCACGTACAGCATCGACGCCCCGTACATCACGCGCGCTCCGACGCTGTGCAGCACCTCTCCGTAGGACGTGGTCATCAGCAGTCCGGAGGAGACCGCCTGGAGGAAGATCGTCAGGGTCTGCAGAGCGATCGCGATCCGCACGAACGAGAAGCCGTGCGAGCCGTGCGAGCCGTGCCGTGTCGTCGCCTGGGTGGTCATGCCACGCCCCCATTTTCTCCGCCCGCCGGGCAGTTGATCGATAAGGTTTCACCAGCCCGACGACGCGGGCCTGCGAAAGGTAAGGCGAGGGGCGGTCGGAGCATGGGGACGGCAGAGGCGGACACCGATGGCATAGCCGGTGAACGCGGCCAACTGATCAATGTGGCCTACCGGTTGCTCGGATCGCTGGCCGAGTCCGAGGACGCCGTGCAGGAGGCCTACGCGCGCTGGTACGCGCTGCCGCGGAGCCGGCGGGACGAGATCGTGTCGCCCGGCGCCCGGCGCCTGGCTGACGACGGTGACCGGTCGCATCTGCCTGGACGTGCTCGGCTCGGCGCGGGTCCGGCGCGAACGCTACGTCGGCGCGTGGCTGCCCGATCCGCTGCCGGGCCCCGGCGGACGCGGCCACGGCCGGGGCTCCGATCTCGCCGATCTCGCCGACCAGATCGTCCTGGACGAATCGGTGACCATGGCCTTCCTCGTCGTCCTGGAGACGATGACCCCCGCCGAGCGGGTGTCGTTCGTCCTGCACGACGTCTTCCGCTACCCCTTCGCCGAGATCGCCGGCGTCCTCGGCCGGACCCCCGCCGCCTGCAAGCAGCTCGCTGCCTCCGCCCGACGGCGGGTGCCCGACGCCCCGGCTCCGGTGCCGGCGGACGTCCGGACCGACGCCGTGCGTCGCGTCAAGGAGGCCTGGCAGAACAAGGACATCGCGGCCCTCGTCGACCTCCTCGACCCGGCCGCCGTGATGACCGCCGACGGCGGCGGCCTGGTCGGCGCCGCCCTGCGCCCGATCGAAGGCGGCACGCGCATCGCCCCGTACATGGTGGCCATAGCCGACCGGGCGCCGGGCCTCGAACTCCTGGAGCGTACGGTCAACGGGGTGCCGGGCCTGGTGGCCCTGCGCGACGGTGTCGTGGTGACCGTGGCCTCGTTCGATGTCGCCGAGGGGCGTGTCGCCCGGATCTGGGTGGTCCGCAATCCGGAGAAGCTTCAGCCGTGGGCGGCCCACCGGGACGCCGGCGAAGAGGTCCGGGACGTTCCGTGATCGCCTTGCGGTCTTCGACCGCAGCCGTTTTCGACCGCAGCCGTCTTGACCGCTGACGGCCCCGCCCGCCTCCGGCCGCTGACCGCTTTCGATCACCGACTGCCCCCGGCCGCCGACCGCCGTCGATCATTTCACCCAGCGCGCAGGTCGAGCCGCATCAGGACACGGGGGTGACCGGCCAGCACCGACGTGGTGTCGGCGGCGTGGGTGAACCCGGCGCGCTCGAAGTTCTTCCGGATCCCGGCGTACGCCATCGTCAGGTCGACCTCGGCGCCACCGCTGTCGATCGGGTACGCCTCGATCGCCGGCGCACCGTGCGCACGGGCGAACTCCACCGCCCCGGTGATCAGGGTGTGCGAGATCCCCTTCTTACGATGACCGGGGCGTACGCGGATGCACCACAGCGACCAGACCGGCAGATCGTCCACGTACGGGATCTTCCGGCTGCGCGCGAAGGAGGTGTCCGAGCGCGGCGCCACGGCGGCCCAGCCGACCGGCTCGTCGCCGTCGTAGGCGAGGACCCCCGGCGGTGGCTCCGCACGGCACAGCCCGGCGACGTATGCACCGCGGTCCGGCCCGCGGAGCTCGTTGTTGAGCTAGGACGGAATCCGGTAGCTCAGGCACCAGCAGACGTTGGCCCCGGGCGACTTCGGACCGACCAGGGTACGGACATCCTCGAAGGCCGAAGCCGGGCGAACCGTGATCGTCATGGCGCCACGATGCCACGACACAGCCGGTGGCACCCGCTGCCCGAGCCGTCCGGGGCCCGCCCGCGCCGAGGGCGAACGAGCCGAGGGCGAACGATCCGGAGCCCTCTGCCCGTGCCGAGAGGCGAACAACCTGGAGGCACCGCCCGTGCAGTGAGGCGAACAACCCGCGAACCCCGCCCGTGCCGACAAGGAACGCCCCGGCGCCGGGCGGCGTCCCGCCGGCCTAGTACGGCGGCAGCCGCAGTGCCCCGGTGCCCTCGCGTACGTCGTGCACGAGCCGGATCTTCCCCACCGGATTACCGTGCTCGTCCGTGGTCACCAGGGCCGCGTCGTCGCTGTTGACGCACCGCCCGTTCGCCTCCGGCTCGGGGCAGAACAGCACGTAGCCGGTCTGACGGTCGACGCGGCCCGGCTCCAGTCGCCAGATCCACTGGTAGGTGCTCATGACCACCCGGGGGTAGGTGGCGCGCAGTTGCTCCTTCACCGCGTTCTGCACCGTGTCGCCGAACTTCTGGCTCTCCCGGAACGGGCGGACCACCCGGGCGCTGCCCGTCGTGTCGACCCGGCCCGCCTCGATCTCGTAACTCGCCGAGTAATAGGCCTGCTTGGTGAGCGAGGCCAGCAGGTCCGAGCGGGTCAGCCGCATCACCGTGGGCCAGGAGTCCTTGCCCCGGTCGCGGCGGTCCGCGACGGAGGGGGAGACCACGTTCACGTACGAGCCCTGAGCCTTCGCCAACCGGCTGTCGGCCCCGCTCGCGGTGACCCAGCGTTGGACGCACTCCCCGATCTCGCCGAGCACCTTCGTCACGGTGGCGTTCGTCAGCTCGGCGACCACGTAGGGCGGGGTGCCGGTCGGGCCGAGGGCGATGACCTCGTAACCGCAGGCGTCGAAGGCGCCTTTGAGCGTACGGAAGTCGTCGGCCTGCTGCCGCCCGCGCTTCACCGCTTCGGCCAGCACACCGGCACAGTCCTTGCGGTCGCACAGGCCCTGGTCCGCCTTGTCGGTGTCGATGCGGAGCCGGACCACGGCGTCGCGGTCGTCGGTCACCGCGAACGTGACCTCCGAGCCTCCGGAGCCCGGGAAGAGCGTGCGCGCTCCGATCGCCTTGAGCTGACCGGGGAAGTGCTTCTCGGCCAGCTCTTCCGCCGCCCGGCGGTCGTCCTTGGTGTCCACCACGCCGCACGCGCCCAGCAGCACGACCAGCGAACCCGCCAGTGTGCCGGTCAGCACGGCTCTCCACGACCTGTGGCGTGATCCGGCCATGATCTGCTCCTCCACCTGGTCCCGTCGCCTGTTCCTGTGACAGTAGGACCAGTGTCTGCGGGCCGGATGAGTACGCCTACTCAACTCGGCGCGCGGCGTCCTCGCGCATCTCTTCCCGGGCCGCCGCTGTGATTGGCATGGACCTGACTATCGAACTCCGCTACAGTCCGGGACGGCACATCTGAGAGCGCTCTCAAGCGGCACGATCAGCATGCGCTCCCGGACGCCTCCCGTTCCACCCCCACGTCGCTGGAACAACAGGAAGGGTCACTCCCTTGAGACACGCAACCGTGCTGCGGACCGGTCTGTCCGCACTTCTGCTCCTCGGTGCCTGGGCCGCCGCCGGCCCGTCGTCCGCCTCCGCCGCCCCCACCGACTCCGCGCAGGCGCCCGCCTCCGCCGCCCTGCTCACCGCGATGCAGCGCGACCTCGGCCTCAGCGAGGGCCAGGCGCGGGCCAGGCTCGCCGACGAGAAGGCGGCCACCGCCCTGGAGCCGAAGGTTCAGCGCGCCGCGGGCTCCGCCTACGGCGGCTCCTGGTTCGACGCGAAGACCGGCAAGCTGGTCGTCGCGGTAACCGACGCCGCCAAGGCCGAGACCGTCCGGGCCGCCGGAGCCGAGGCCCGGCTCGTCGAGCACTCGGCCGCGCGGCTCGACGCCGCGAAGGCCCGCATCGACAAGCTGACCGCACCCGCCGGTGTGAGCAGCTGGCACGTCGACCCGGCGACCAGCAGCGTCGTCGTGAACGTCGTCGCCTCCGAGCAGAATGACAACGATGTCCGAACCTTCGTGGCCAAGGCTCGCGAGGCCGGGCCAGTGACGGTGGAGACGACCTCCGAAGCGCCGCAGACCTTCGCCGCCGGAACGGTCGGCGGCGACCCGTACTACACGGGCAACGTCCGCTGCTCCATCGGCTTCTCCGTGCACGGCGGCTTCGTCACCGCCGGACACTGCGGCGGCGCCGGCCAGTCCGTGCGCGGCTGGGACGGCTCGGACATCGGCCACTTCCAGGGATCGTCGTTCCCCGGCGACGACTACGCCTGGGTGAACGTGGCCAACGGCTGGTGGACCGTGCCGGTCGTCATCGGCTGGGGCACCGTCTCCGACCAGCTCGTCCGCGGCTCGAACGAGGCCCCGATCGGCGCCTCGATCTGCCGCTCCGGCTCCACCACGCACTGGCACTGCGGCAACGTCCTGGCCAAGAACGAGACCGTCAACTACAGCCAGGGTGCCGTGCACCAGATGACCAAGACGAGCGTCTGCGCCGAGGGCGGCGACTCCGGCGGCTCGTTCATCAGCGGCGACCAGGCCCAGGGCGTCACCTCCGGCGGCTGGGGCAACTGCTCCGGCGGCGGCGAGACCTGGTACCAGCCGGTCAACGAGATCCTCAACCGGTACGGGCTGACCCTGCACACCGCGTGATCCCGGGGAGTCGTCCCGCCGTCCTCCCCGGCGGAGCGACTCCCGCCGACCGGTGAGAGCGAAGGCAACAGTGAGCGGTCCCGCCGTTGCGCGGGGCCGCTTTTCCGTATGCGTCTCCCGGGCGCGCTCCGCTTCCGGTACGCGTTCCCCGGACGTGCTCCGCTTCCGGTACGCGTTCCCCGGCCGCTTCCCGCCTTCCGTGCGGGCTTTCGGTCCGTGCTCCACGCGCCGCCCAACAGCCTTTGCGCAGTGCATCGTTCACAAGCTATTGACACCTTCTCAGCACCGGCGCAACACTGACACCGCCTTGGAGAGCGCTCTCCCAGATGATCCCGCGGTCCGCCGGCCTCGTGACGCGCAGGGTGGAGTCTCTTCCCGGCTGCACCGTCCAGCTCACCCTTTCCCCCCACCGTGCACCCGATGTGCAGGGATGAAGAGCGGCATGGAGGTCCCTATGGTGACAAGACTCAACAGAACGACCCTGGTGTCCGCCCTGATCGTGGCGACCGCCCTGGCGTTGGTCGCGCTCGGGCTGACCGCGATCACGAACGCCGGGGCGACCGCCGCCGGGGCGGACCGGCCCGCGTCCGATCGGCCTGCGGCGGCCGCGCATGTCATGCAGGGTCACAAGATGGCGCCGGCGAAGCCCGTGGCCTTCGGCGACGACCCGGACGGCGACGGCTACATACCGGCGGACCCGCCGGTCACCGGCGTGGAGCCGTCCGACGAGATCCCGCCGCACCGCTACTTCCACGAGTTCCAGGCCAACTGCTCGGTCACCCACACCGCCCCGGACGACCCGATCGTCTACCCGGGCCAGGCCGGCGCGTCGCACGACCACACGTTCATGGGCAACGACACCACGAACGCGAACAGCACCACCGCGTCCCTGGGTGCGGGCGGGACGGCCTGCCTGGCGCCCGGCGACCTGTCCGCGTACTGGATGCCGACCCTCTACAACGGGAACGAAGAGATCCGCCCGGTCGGTCCGCAGACCATCTACTACAAGGCCGGAGTCACCGACTACCGCACCGTGCGCCCCTTCCCCAAGGGGCTGCGGTTCGTCGTCGGCAGCCCCACGCAGACCGCCGAGGAGTTCCGCAACCACCCCGGCATGGTCGAGGGGTACGAGTGCGGCGAGAGCTACCACAACTACGACTTCCCGGCCGCCTGCCCGACCAGCCAGGACACCCAGCTCAACCTGCGTATGCAGGCGCCCAGTTGCTGGGACGGAAAGTACCTGGACACCCCCGACCACAAGGCCCACATGGCCTATCCGGTCGTGATGGGGGCCAACCAGGACGTCTGTCCGTCGAGTCACCCGGTCGCCCTGCCGATGATCGAGTTCAAGATGGCGTGGCCGGTCAACGGTGACATGTCGCAGGTGAGACTGGCCAGCGGCACCGGCCACTCCTTCCACTACGACTTCTTCAACGCCTGGGACGACGCCACGCTCGACGCCCTGGTCGACCACTGCATCGTCGGCGCGCTCCAGTGCAACGCCCGTGGGTACGACGAGAACAACCCGGGCGAGGGCGCGGCCCTGGACGAGAACTACGAACTGCCCTGACCTCGGTACCGGCCCCGACCCCTGCCCATCGCGTCTCCCTCATGGGTGCGTCACGCCCATGAGGGAGAGCGCTCTCCAAACCTGCTGTCCCTTCGGCATCTCCATCCGCACCCCGTATCTCCACCCGCACTCCCGTGAGGAGCCCTTCCCCCCATGATCACGTCCCGTTTCCGACGACCGGCCCGCCCCCGGGGCCGTACCACCGCGCGCCTCGCCGTCGCCGCGCTCCTGGCCGCTGCGGCGGCCGCCCTTCCGGTGCCCACCGCCCAGGCCGCGGGCAGTGTGGTGAAGGTGACCGGCTCCCAGGGCGCCTGGCAGCTGACCGTGGACGGCGCCCCGTACACCGTGAAGGGCCTGACCTGGGGCCCGTCCGTCGCGGACGCCGGGCAGTACATGCCCGACGTGAAGTCGATGGGCGTCAACACGATCCGTACGTGGGGCACCGACGCCACCACGGAGCCGCTTCTGGACACCGCGGCGGCCAACGGCATCAAGGTGATCGCCGGGTTCTGGCTGCAACCGGGCGGCGGCCCCGGCAGCGGCGGCTGTGTGAACTACCTGACGGACACCGCCTACAAGAACGACATGCTCGCCGAGTTCCCGAAGTGGGTGGAGACCTACAAGGACCATGAGGGCGTCCTCATGTGGAACGTCGGCAACGAGTCCGTGCTCGGCCTGCAGAACTGCTACAGCGGCGATGAGTTGGAGCGGCAGCGCGACGCGTACACCACCTTCGTCAACGAGATCGCCAAGAAGATCCACGCGGTCGACCCGAACCACCCGGTCACCTCGACCGACGCCTGGACCGGCGCCTGGCCGTACTACAAGAAGAACGCGCCCGACCTCGACCTGTACGCCGTGAACTCCTACGACGCCGTCTGCGACATCCGCGACACCTGGGAGAGCGGCGGCTACGACAAGCCCTACATCGTCACCGAGGGCGGGCCCGCGGGCGAGTGGGAGGTGCCGGACGACGCCAACGGCATACCGGACGAGCCCACCGACGTGGCGAAAGCCGCCGGATACAAGAGCGCCTGGGACTGCGTCCAGGGGCACCAGGGGGTCTCGCTCGGGGCGACGCTCTTCCACTACGGCACCGAGTACGACTTCGGCGGCGTCTGGTTCAACCTGCTCCCCGCGGGCCAGAAGCGGCTGTCCTACTACGCGGTGAAAGAGGCGTACGGCGCGGACACCTCCGGCGACAACACCCCGCCGGTCATCAGCGACATGAGCGTCGACAACGCCTCCGCCGTCGAGGCGGGCAAGCCGTTCACGCTCAGGGCGTCCGTCTCCGACCCGGACGGCGACGCGCTCACCCACCAGGTGCTGGTGAACTCCAAGTACATCGACGACAGCGGCCAGTTGACGGACGCGGACTTCACCGACCGGGGTGACGGCACCTTCGAGGTCACCGCGCCGGACCGGCTCGGCGTCTGGAAGGTGTACCTCAAGTCGACCGACGGAAAGGGCAACGTCGGCATCGAGACGAAGTCCTTCAAGGTGGTGCCGCCGCAGGTCGACGGTGTGAACCTGGCCTCCGGCAAGCCCGCCGAGGCCTCGTCCTTCCAGCCGGACAGCGTCGGCTGCCCCTGCCCGGCGGCCAACGCCGTCGACGGCTCCTTCGACACCCGTTGGGCCAGCGACTGGGCCGACCAGCAGTGGATCCAGGTCGACCTGGGGGCGACCACCTCCTTCGACCACGTCCAGCTGGCCTGGGAGGCGGCCTACGCCAAGGCGTACACGATCCAGACCTCGGACAACGGCCAGGACTGGAACACCGTCCACACGGAGACGGCCGGCAACGGCGGCATCGATGACATCGAGGTCGCCGGCAACGCCCGCCACGTCCGCGTGAGCGCCACCGAGCGCGGCACCCCGTGGGGCTACTCGCTCTACGAGTTCGGCGTCTACCGGAGTTGAACCCGCGCCGGACCGGAAGCCCGCCGCGCCGTCCCATCCCCGCTGTCGGCGCGGCGAGGCGGTCCGCGGCGGCCACGGATCTCCGTGGCCGCCGCGGCCTCTTTATTTCCGCGCCCGCTGCTCGAATCCTGTGTACCTTAGGAATCTGCCTAGGGGTTCTAGGTTTCAGGGGGCACGGACAGACGGAGAAGAGGGCGTCGGATGGTGCGCGCGGGACTGACGGCCGAACGCGTGGTGGCGGCCGCGGCCGATCTGGCCGACTCCATCGGCTTCGACCAGGTGACGGTCTCGGCGGTGGCCCGGGGTTTCGGCGTCAAGGACGCCAGCCTCTACGGCCATGTCGGAGGCCTCCAGGACCTGCGCACCCGGGTCGCGCTGCTGGCCGCCGGAGAGTTCGCCGACCGGCTGAGCGAGGCGGTGGCCGGGCGCGCGGGCCGGGACGCGCTCGTCGGATTCGCCTACGCGTACCGGGCGTTCGCGCTGGAGCACCCCGGGCGGTACCAAGCGACGCAGATGAAGATCGACCCGGTGATCGCCCAGGAGTCCAGTGCATTCCGCCGGACGGTCTCGACCATCTACGCCATGATGCGCGCCTACCGGCTGACCGAGCCCGCGCTCACCGACGCCGTGCGGATGCTGCGCAGCACCCTGCACGGCTTCAGCGACCTGGAGGCGGACGGCGCGTTCCGGGCCGACCGTGACGTGGAGGCGTCCTGGGAGCGGACCGTGGAGGCGCTGCACCTGGTGCTGGAGAACTGGCCCGTGGGACCGGACCCCGAGGGCGGCAGTGCGACGGAGAAGGAAGACGAAGCGAAGGGGGACGGCCGTGCGGACAGGCATGCCGACGACGGACGGAATCACTGACGGATCCATGGAAGAGGCCACGGGAGGATCCATGGAAGGGGCCATGGACACGGTCGCCGTGCGCACCGGCCGGCTGGAGGCGCCCGGCGCGACGCTCCACTACGAGGTGCGCGGCCGCGGGCCGTTGCTGGTGATGATGCCGGGCGGCAGCGCCGACGCGGGCATCTACGACGCTCTCGCGGCGGAGCTGGCGGACCGGTGGACGGTGGCCACGTTCGATCCGCGCGGATATTCGCGCAGCACGCTCCACGCGCCGGTCGCCGACCAGCTGCCCCGCACGCACAGCGAGGACATCGCGCGCCTGATCGAGCTGCTGTCCCCGGACCCGGACGGCGCTCCGGCGGCCGTGTTCGGCTCCAGCTCCAGTGCGGTGGTCGCGGTGGACCTGCTGACCCGTCACCCCGGCCTGGTGAGCCGGGTCGTGGCGCACGAGCCGCCGCTGGTGGAGCTGCTGCCGGACCCGGCCGCCGGCCGTGCGCTCTTCGCCGCCGTACGGGAGTCCTTCCGGCGGGACGGGGTGGAGGCCGCCATGGCGACCATGGCCGCGGGGCTGGCCCCGGACGGCGCCGAGGAGGCGGCAGAGGCCGCTCCGCAAGCTTCCACGGACGCGGACCCCGAAGGCCCGGCGGACGCCCACAACGCCGAAGGCCCTACGGATGTCCGTCATGCCGAAGCTCCCGCAGACGCCCGCAACGCCGAAGGCCCGGCGGAGGACCGCCGGGCCGGGAGTGACGCGGGCGCCGGTCACCGGCCGTCCGCCGCCGGAGAGGGCGACGGCCCGTCCCCGGCCGAGGCCGCGACCTTCCGGCGGATGATCGCGAACCTGCCCGTCTTCCTGGAGCACGTGCTCTGCCCGTTCAGCGGGTACGTGCCCGACCTCGCCGCACTCCGGGCCGCCGCACCGAAGCTCGTCGTCGGCGTCGGACGGGACTCCCGCGCGCTCCTGCCCGCCGTCGCCGCCGAGCGGCTGGCCCGGCAGACCGGAAGCCGCACGGTGGAGTTCCCTGGAAGCCATATCGGGCTCACGGAGGACCCGGTGGCGTTCGGCGCCCGGCTGCGGGAGACCCTGCTCGCCTGACGCCGATGCCGCTGCGGAAGGCCGGGCCCGCCGGGCGGGCCCGGCAGGTCAGGCGGCGGCCCGGCCGCCGCGCCGTTCCGCGTGTTCCCGGACCAGCTCCGCGTACCGGCGGCCGCTGCTCTTGACCGTACGGCGCTGGGTCGCGTAGTCCACATGGACCAGGCCGAACCGCTTGTCGTAGCCGTACGCCCACTCGAAGTTGTCCAGCAGCGACCAGGCGAAGTAGCCGGCCAGCGGAGCGCCCTTGGCGACCGCGCGGGCGCAGGCGGCGAGGTGCTCCTCCAGGTACCGCACGCGCTCGGGGTCGTGGACCGAGCCGTCCGCTGCGACGACGTCCTCGTACGCCGAACCGTTCTCGGTGACGTAGATGCGCTGGACGCCGTAATCCTCGGTCAGGCGCAGCAGCAGCTGCTCCAGGCCCTCCGCGTGCACCTCCCAGTCCATGTGGGTGAGCCGGGCGCCGGGTACGGAGACCTGCTTGGCCCGGGGCGCGGTGCCGTCGGGGTCGGCCGTGACGATCTGGCGGAAATAGTAGTTCAAGCCCAGCCAGTCGAGCGGGGCCGCGATGGTCTCCAGGTCGCCCGGCCGGACCGGGAGTTCGACGTCGTACTCCGCCACCATGTCCTGCGGGTAGCCGCGCCCCAGGATCGGGTCCAGCCACCAGCGGTTGATGTGGCCGTCGGCGCGGCGGGCGGCGGCGAGGTCGGCCGCGCTCGTGCTCGCCGGCTCGATCGGGCTGAGGTTGTTGACGATGCCGATCCGGGCGTCCGAGGAGGCCGCCCGGATCGCCCGCACGGCCAGCCCGTGGCCGAGGTGCAGGTGGTAGGAGGCGCGTACGGCGGCGGTCAGGTCGGTGAGCCCCGGCGCCATCCGGCCCTCCAGATGCCCGATCCAGGCCGAGCAGAGCGGCTCGTTCAGCGTCGCCCAGTCCTTGACCCGGTCGCCGAGGCGCTCCACCACATGGGAGGCGTACGCCGCGAAGTGCTCCGAGGTCTCCCGTACGGTCCAGCCGCCCCGGTCCTGGAGCGCCTGCGGCAGATCCCAGTGGTAGAGGGTGGCGAACGGGGTGACACCGGCCTCCAGGAGGCCGTCCACGAGCCGGTCGTAGAAGTCCAGGCCCGCCTTGTTGACCGGCCCGTCGCCGCCGGGCACGACGCGCGGCCAGGCGACCGAGAAGCGGTAGGCGTCCGCGCCGAGCTGCTTGATCAGGCCGATGTCCTCGGGAACCCGGTGGTAGTGGTCGCAGGCGATGTCACCCGTGTCGCCGCCGTCGACCTTTCCGGGGGTGTGCGAGAACGTGTCCCAGATCGAGGGGGAGCGGCCGTCCTCGGCCACGGCTCCCTCGATCTGGTACGCGGCGGTGGCGACACCCCAGGTGAAGTCCGCCGGGAGGGCGTTGAGGTCGGACACGTGCTGCCTTTCTGTGGGGGCTGCGGGGCGACTGCCGCCGGTGGGGGTCACTTCACGGCTCCGGCCGTGAGACCGGCGACCAGATAGCGCTGGAGGAGCAGGAACCCGGCGACGACCGGGACGCTGACGACGAGCGAGGCGGCCATGACCTGGTTCCAGTAGACGTCGTTCTGCGTGGCGTAGCCCTGGAGGCCGACGGAGAGGGTCCGGGTGGCGTCGTTCGTCATGACGGACGCGAAGAGCACTTCGCCCCAGGCCGTCATGAAGGAGTAGACGGACACCGCGACGATGCCCGGCACGGCGGCCGGCACGACGACCTGGAAGAGCGCGCGGACCGGTCCGCAGCCGTCCACCAGAGCGGCCTCGTCGAGGTCGCGGGGGATGGAGTCGAAGTAGCCGATCAGCATCCAGATCGAGAACGGCAGCGAGAACGTGAGGTACGTCAGGATGAGGCCGCCGCGCGAGCCGTACAGGGCCACGCCGGTGCTGTTGCCGATGTTGACGAAGATGAGGAACAGCGGCAGCAGGAAGAGGATCCCCGGGAACATCTGCGTGGACAGCACCGTGACGGTGAAGACCCGCTTGCCCCGGAACCGGTAGCGGCTCACCGCGTACGCCGAGAACACCGCGATCGTCACCGACAGCACCGTCGCCGAGCCCGCCACGATCAGCGAGTTGACGAAGTACTTGGCGAGCGGAACGGTCTCCCAGATGTCGAAGTACGGCCGGATCGTCAGCGTCGACGGAATCCACTGGAACTTCCCCGACACGTCCTGGAGCGGCTTCAGCGAACTGCTGACCATCACGTAGACCGGCAGCAGGACGAAGCCGGCGAGCAGCGTCAGGACGATGCGGCGGGTCCAGAGGAAGGACTGCGGCGCGGCCATCGGCGAGCGGGCCCGCGACCGGGTGGTGCGGGTCGGCCGCGTGAGGCTAGACATCGGCGCCCTTCCTTCCGCGCGAGGTGAAGAACAGATAGACGGCCGTCACGACCAGCAGGAAGAGCAGCAGCAGGACCGACATCGCGGACCCGGTGCCGAAGTTCCAGGTGACGAACGACGACTGGTAGATGTGGATCGAGATCAGGTCCGCGCTCTCCGGCGCCGACTTCCCGAACAGGACGTACGGCGTGTTGAAGTCGTTGAACGTCCACAGGAAGAGCACGAGGACCAGCACCTGGTTGACCGGGCGCAGCGAGGGCAGCGTGATCCGGCGGATCTGCTGCCAGATGCCCGCGCCGTCGATCGAGGCGGCCTCGTACAGCTCGCGCGGGATGTTCTGGAGCCCGGCCATCAGCATGAGGAACGCGAACGGCCAGCCCTTCCACACCGAGACGATGATCAGGGTGTAGATGCTGTTGTCGCCGATCAGCCAGAACGACGGCTCGTCGGTGATGCCGAGCTGATCGTGCAGGACGTGGTTGATCAGCCCGTTGTCCCGCTGGAACATGAACGCCCAGGTGATGACGGCCGCGTAGACCGGCAGCGCGTACGGGACGAGGAAGATCGCCCGCAGGACGCCCCGGCCCCGGAAGCTCTCCTGGAGGAGGATCGCCGCGGCGGTGCCCAGCAGCCAGGCGAACCCGACCGAGAAGAACGTGAAGACGCAGGTCACGAAGAACGAGTGGAGCAGGGCCTCGCCGATCGGCGCGTCGAAGTCGACGGCGATCCTGTAGTTGTCGAAGCCGGTCCAGGGCGCCGCACCCCAGTTGTTGATGAAGAACTGGGTGAGCTGACGGAAGCTCATCACGATCCCGATGACCATCGGGATGATGTGGATGAGCAGTTCCAGCAGGACGGCGGGCAGCAGCAGGAGATAGGGCAGTCCGCCTTGGCGGATCCGGTCGGGGATGCGCGGCAGTCTCCTGCGCGCACCCCCGGTGCCCCGGCTCGTACCCTTACCGGTCGACTTGTCGACCTCAGGGTCCGTGGTGACGGTGGCGGTCATGGATCAGGGCCTCACTGCTGCATCGTCTGCTGGGCCTTTTCCAGGCGCGCCTTGACGGATTCGTCGGTGATGGGGCGTCCGGCCGCCGCGTCCGCCCACAGCTCCTTGACCGCCGTGCCCACGGCCGTCTCGAACTGCGACTCGTTCGGGACCTGGGGGAGCGGGGCGGCGCTGGTGGCGAGAGTGTCGCGGAGGACCTTCAGGTCGGGGGCGCCGAACGCCTCATCGGCCTGTGCGGCCTTGACCGGAGGGATCGAGCCGTAGGTCTTGTTGAGCAGCTTCTGCTCGGCGTCGCTCGTCATGAACTTCACGAACTTCTTCGCGCCGTCGATGTTCTTGGTGTTCTTGAACACCGCCATGTTGATGCCCGCGACCATGGAGTTGGTCTGCTTGCCCGCGCCCGGCGCGCCCGAGGGGACCGGCACCGGGGCCGCGCCCCAGTCCTCCGGCTTCATGCCCTGGGCGGCGAAGGTGGAGGCGGCGGCCTGCCACAGCACCATGGCCGTCTTGCCCTTGGCGAAGTCGGTGAGCGACTGGTTCTGGGCGTACTCCGCGTTGCCCGGAGCGATGATCTTGTCCTTGGCCATGAAGTCGATGTACTGCTTCACCGCCGCGACCGCACCGTCCGAGGTGAAGGTCGCCTTGCCGTCCTTGTCGAAGAAGTCGGCGCCGTGCTGCTGGCCCAGGACGAAGGTCTGGTGGATGTTGTTGGAGAGGTTGCCGCCCTCGGCGCCAAGACCCCACTTGCCGTCCTTGGATATCTTCTTGCCGGTCGCGACCAGCTCGTCCCAGGTGGCCGGGGGCTTCTCGACGCCCGCCTCGGCGAACATCTTCTTGTTGTAGTAGAGGGCGTACGCCAGCGAGTACAGCGGCACGGCGGCGGGCGGCTCGCCCTCCTTGCCGGCCGAGGCGACCGCCGAGTCGACGAAGCGGTCCCGGCCGCCGATCGCCTCGAAGTTCTTCTCGTCCCACGGCAGGAGCGCGCCGGTCGCCTGGAGCGAGGCCGACCAGGTGTTGCCGATGTTCAGCACGTCCGGGCCCTGACCGGAGCTGGTGGCGGCGAGGATCCGGTTCAGCAGGTCGGCCCACGGCACGACCTCCAGCTTCACCTTGATCCCGGTCTCCTTCTCGAACTTCTTCAGCTCGGGAGTGAGGATCTCCTTGTCGGCCTCGATGCTGGGGCCCTGGTTGGACGCCCAGTAGGTGAGGGTCTTCGGCGACTCGTTGCTGCCGCCCGATGTGGTCCCGCCGCCACAGCCGGTGGCGGCTACGGCGATGGCGAGGGCGAGGGTGACGGCGCTTGCGGCTCTGACATGACGCATGTGAGGTGGCCCCTTTCCGGGGATGGCTGCGTTCGGGAACCGAACGGCCTCCATGACTTAATTTATGCCGTGATTTAAGAGGTGAGAGAAGGTCGCGTCAAGGCCTGGGACCGGGGTATGTTCCTGGGCGGGAAGGAGCAACATGGCCGAGCGCAACAGACGGACCGTGCGTGACCTGCGGCGGGGCAACCGGGCGAGGGTATTGCAACGGTTGTATTTCGACGGCCCGCTGAGCCGTCAGGAGCTCGGACCGGTCACGGGCCTGAGTTCGGGTTCCATCAGCAACGTCGTCGCGGAACTCTCCGCCGAGGGCCTGCTGGAGGAGGCCGGCATCGTCGACTCCGACGGCGGCCGCCCGCGTACGCTGCTGCGCGTCGCCCCGGACGGCGGACTGCTCGTCGGCATCGACATCGGCGAGACCCGGGTCCGGGTCGAGCTATTCGACCTCTCCCTGACCGAACTGGCCCGCACCGAACGGCTGCTGGCCCAGCACGGTTACGACGTCGAGCGCATCGTCGCCCATGTCCGCACCGGTGTCGCGGACGTGCTGCGCGACGCGGGCGCCGACCCGCGCCGGCTCCTCGGCATCGGCATCGGAGTCCCCGGCATCATCGAACGCGACGGCCCCGAAGGCCCCGACGGCACGCGCGGCGCGGTGGTGCACGGCCAGACCATCGGCTGGCGCGCGGTCCCCTTCGAGCAGCTGCTGCGCGAGGCGGTCGACGTACCGCCCGAGGTGCCGCTCTTCATCGACAACGGCGCCAAGACGCTCGGCCAGGCCGAGATGTGGTTCGGCGGCGGCCGGGGCGCGGGCGCCGCCGCCATCGCCCTCATCGGCTCGGGCGTCGGCGCCTGCGTCGACCACGGCGACATCCTCGACGAGGACCGCACCAGCCTCGCCCTCGAATGGGGGCACACCACCGTCCAGTTGCGCGGCCGCCGGTGCCGCTGCGGCTCCATCGGCTGCCTGGAGGCGTACGCGGGCGCGGAGGCCCTGCGCGAGCGCTGGCGCGAGGCGGGCGGCCCGCTGCCCGAGGACGCCGACGACGAGACCGCGCTGGCGGCCCTGCTCGCCGCCGCCTACCCGGCGCGCCGAGGCGTCACCCCGGACCCGGTGGCCCTCGCGCTGCTCGACGAGACGGCAGAATGCCTCGGCGCGGCCCTCGCCGACCTGATCAACCTCTTTCTGCCCGAGCGGATCCTGATCGGCGGCTGGGCGGGCCTGCTCATCGGCCCCCGCCTGCTGCCCGAGATCCGCCGGTACGCGAACGAGTACGCCCTGCGCCACGCGGCGGCCCGCACCACCATCGAGATGGGCCGCCTCGGCCCGGACGCGGTCACCGTGGGCGCGGCCACGCTCCCGCTCGCCGACTTCCTCACCCGGGGCGGCAGCCGCCCGGGGCCGGGCGCGACCGGTACGCCGCCGCGTACGGCGGCCCAGGCGGTACGGGAACGCCACCGCACGTCGACGGGCTGAGCGGGCGGGGGAGGGCTCCGGGCGGCGGTCCCGTGTCGGCCGCCCGTGCCCCGCGCCGCTGCCGCCGGGCTACCGCTTCGTGCCGTCGGGCGAGACCCAGCGCGGGTCCACCCGTCCCAGCCACGCGTCCTGGGCGTCGGCCAGCGGGCGCTCCAGGGGGAGCGGCGCGAACCGGCAGGCGAACCGCATCCCCGCGTCGCCCCCGTCGCCGCGCACCCGGTGCTCCCACGCCGAAGGCCCGTCCGGCGGGGCGTCGAGCAGGAGGAAGGTGGTCAGCCGGGGCTGCCCGGTCTCGGGATGCGCCCGCCCGTCCACCGCGATCCGCCGGACGACACGGGCTCCGGTCAGCCCGGTCTCCTCGGCGACCTCGCGCAGGACGGCCCGTTCCGGATCCTCACCGGGCGCGATGCCGCCCGCGGGCACCTGGGTGCCCGCCTCCGGAAAGTCCAGATGGTCGAAGACCAGCAGGGCGGGGGAGGGGTGACGCCGGATCACATAGGCGGCTACCCGGGCGCGGGGCGGGGAAGGGGCGGCGGTCATGAACGTATCCTCGTGGACGCCCGTGACTCCCCGCCAGTTCGATGGCGGCCCTCGGGCCCTGTCCGGCGGGCGCGGCGGCATAGGCTCCGGGGCATGCACAGCACCCTGACCGGGCACGCGCGTTGTCTCTACGGGGACGAGAACCGGCCCACGCCGAAGTGCGACCTCGAACACCGGGAGCACTACTTCGTCGAGGAGCTGACCTTCGCGGACGCGGACGCGATCCTCGGCCTGTGGCTGCACGGCCCGGACTGGGACCACATCGCGGCAGAACTGACGAGGCGGGCGGACGCGCTGGGAACGGGCTGATCCAAACGACAGGCCCTAGGCCGATCCCCGTACCACCAGCTCCGGTTCGAAGATCACGGAGGTCACCGGGCCGTCCGGCCGGGCCAGTCGGTCCAGCAGCAGACGCGTCATCTCGGCGGCCATCCCCTCCACCGGCTGGCGGACCGTGGTCAGCGGCGGGCGGCAGGCCAGGGCGGCGCTGCTGTCGTCGAAGCCCACCACCGCCACGTCCTCCGGCACCGAGCGGCCGTGCTCCCGCAGGACATGACAGGCCCCCAGGGCCATCAGGTCGTTGGCGGCGAAGACCCCGTCCAGGTCGGGGTGTTCCGCCAGCAGCCGCTCCATCGCCGCCTCGCCGCTCTCCTGGGTGAACTGCCCCTCGACGGTGGGGACGTACGGGTGCCCGTGGCGCGCCATGGTGTCCCGGAAACCCGTCAACCGGGCCTGGCCGGCCGGGACGTCCAGCGGGCCGCTGATCGTCGCGATCCGGCGGCAGCCCCGGCGCAGGAGATGCTCGGCCGCCAGTCCGGCGTCCGCGATCAGGGCGGGCAGCGGGTCCTCGGCGTGCGTCGAGACGACCAGGGCCCCGTCCGCGCTGCCCTGCCGCAGATACGCCACCACCTCCTCGCGCGCCCGTGAGGTCTCCGCGAACATCAGCACCGGGTGCATCCCGCGCGGACGCAGGTAGTTGACCACCCCGGTCACCACCCGGCCGAAGAACGGGTCGGCGAACACCTGCGCGGTGAACGAGCCCGCATCGCCGGACCCGTCCCCGGGGGCTCCGGTGTCGGCGTCCTCCCCGGCCGCCTCCGGCTCGACGCCCGCGCCCGACACCACCAGGGCGACGGCGTCGGCCCGCCGGGTGACCAGGGACCGGGCCGCCCGGTTCGGGGTGTAGCCCGTCACGGAGACCGCGTGCCGCACGGCCTCCTGGATCACCGGGTCGACGTTGCGCACCCCGTTGATGACCCGGGAGACGGTGGCGCGCGAAACGCCGGCCGCCCGCGCCACGTCCTCCAGGGTGGGTGCTCCGGCCGACCGCAGATCATCCGTCATGAGCGCCTTTATAGCACTAACGGAGAGCGCTCTCCATGGTCGGCCGCCCCGGCCCTGATCCGCCGAACGCGCCCTAGGCCAGCGAGCCGCCCGTCGTGTCGATCCAGTGGCCCGTGATCCATCGGCCCCCGTCCGAGGCCAGGAAAGCCACCACGTCGGCGATGTCCGCGGGCGTGCCGACCCTCCCCAGGGCCGACAGGGCGGCCGCACCGGCCCAGGCCTCGTCGCCCGAGTGCAGCCAGTCCGCGTTGGCGTCGGTGTCCACGATGCCCGGCGCCACCGCGTTGACGGTGATGCCCCGCTCGCCGAGCACCTTGGACAGATACCGGGTGAACACGTCCAGCGCGCCCTTGGTCATGGCGTAGGCGATCAGGTCCGGCATCATCGCCGCGTGGCTGAGGCCCGTCGAGATGTTGATGACGCGTCCGCCGTCACGCAGCCGGTCGAGGCCCGACTGTGTGAGGAAGAACGGCGCCTTGGTGTTGACGGTGAACAGGCGGTCGTACTCCTCCTCGCCGATCTCCGTGAAGTTCCGCGAAGCGCCGATCCCCGCGTTGTTCACCAGGATGTCCAGGCCGTCCGCGTGCTCGTCGAAGGCCGCCCACAGCGCGGCGGCGGCCCCCGGCGCCCCCAGCTCCGCGCCGAGCGCGAACGCCTTGCCGCCCGCCGCCTCGATGGCGGCCACGGTCTCCTCGGCCGCCGCCCGGTTGCTGCCGTAGTGCACGCCGACGACCGCTCCGTCCCGGCCCAGCCGTTCGGCTATCCCTCGTCCGATGCCCCTGCTGCCGCCGGTGACCAGTGCCGTCTTCCCTGTGAGCGAGCCCATGGCTCCGCCCTCCTTTTGATTAGCGGTCGCTACAGAAAAGACCGTAACACGTTCCCTAGCGGTCGCTATAGAATTGGTGCATGGCGACGAAACAGCGCGGCAGGCCACGGTCCTTCGATCGGGAGGACGCTCTCCGGAAGGCGATGCTGACCTTCTGGGAGCAGGGGTACGAGGCGACCTCGATCGCGGATCTGACGCGCGTGATGGGCATCGCCGCGCCCAGCCTGTACGCGGCGTTCGGCGACAAGCGCACCCTCTTCGCAGAGGTCGTCGAGACGTACGCGAACCTCTTCGGCGGCTTCGGCGACCGTGCCATGGCCGAGGAGCCGACCGTGCGCCGCGGCTTCGCGCGGATGCTGCGCGAGGCGGCGGCGGAGTACACGGCGGCCGGCCGGCCGCACGGCTGCATGCTGCTCAGCGCCGCCGAGAACTGCTCGTCGGACGAGGTGGTGGCGAAGCTGCGCGGCCAACGCGAGCGGAACGTGGCGGAGTTCCGGCGGCGTATCCAGGCCGACATCGACGGGGGAGTGCTGCCCGCGGACGCCGACGCGGCGGCGCTCGCACGCTATACGGCGGCCGTCATCCAGGGAATGTCGCAGCAGGCGCGGGACGGCGCGAGCCGCGCGGAGCTGGAGACGCTCGCGGAGGTGGCCATGCAGGCCTGGCCGGAGGAGTCCGGAGAGGCGCGGTGAGGGCTGAACGCATCCAGGAGTGAAGGCAGTTCGCGGCTCCGGCCGGATGCGCTCCCCGCCGGATCGCCGGGGGCGGAATCCGGCCACGGACCGACCGGGGGCGGCCGAGTATCACGTTTTGCTTGTGATCAGTCACAGCGCGGACCTACGTTGCCCCTTGCGAGATGTCCCAAAGCCAGTGGGGGAGCCAAGTATGGCCGCGACCGGACGGCACCGCAGGTATCAGCCCAGCCGGATCAACCGTGCCTCGCTCACGGTGACGGCGGGCGGCGCGGGCATCGCGCTCCCGCTCATCACCGCGGCCTCGGCGGGGGCCGCACCGGTCGACACCTGGGAGAAGGTCGCCGCCTGCGAGTCCAGCGGCAATTGGGCGGTCAACACGGGCAACGGCTATTACGGCGGGCTGCAGTTCAGCGGCTCCACCTGGGCGGCCTTCGGCGGCACGCAGTACGCGCCGCGCGCCGACCTCGCCACCCGCGAGCAGCAGATCGCCATCGCCGAGAAGGTGCTCGACGGTCAGGGCCCCGGCGCCTGGCCCACCTGTTCCGTACGGGCGGGGCTCACCCGGGGCGGCGACGCGCCCGGGACCGCCCCGGAGGCGGGGACCGACGCGCAGAGCGCGGGAAGCCGGCCCGTCCAGGCCGCGGCGCCGCGGAGCGCGCCCGCCAGGCAGCCGCAGACCCGGCCCGCCGAGGCGACGCCCACCCACGTACCGGGCAAGCGTGACTCGTACACCGTCGCGAGCGGCGACTCCCTCTCCGGGATCGCGTCCGCCCAGCGGGTGCGCGGCGGCTGGCAGGGCCTCTACGCGGCCAACCGCGGCGTCGTCGGAAGCGACCCGGACCTGATCTTCCCCGGCCAGCGGCTGAGCCTCGACCCGAGCCGGGCGCCGAAGGCGGGGGAGGGGAAGAGCCCCGGCAAGCCCGTGCGGCAGACCGCCCCGAAGCCCCCGGCGGCCGCGCCCGACGCGAAGAAGGCGGACCAGCCCAAGGCCGCGCCGAAGCAGGAAGCACCGAAGCAGCAGGCGCCCAAGAAAGAGACACCCAAGAAGGAAGCGCCCGAGCGAGAAGCGCCCAAGAAGGAAGCACCGAAGAGAGAAGCGCCCAAGAAGGAGGCGCCCGCTCCGGAGCGGGCCGTGAAGCACTCCGGTTTCAGCGCCCCGGTGGCCGCAGGCACCGGCACCCCCTACCGGCAGGCCGGCTCCTGGTCCAGCGGCTATCACACGGGCGTGGACTTCCCCGTGCCCACCGGGACATCGGTGAAATCGGTGGCCCCGGGCCGCGTCGTCTCGGCCGGCTGGGCCGGAGCGTACGGCTACGAGGTCGTCATCCGGCACGGCGACGGCAAGTACAGCCAGTACGCCCATCTCTCCGCGCTCCATGTGCGCGCGGGCCAGTCGGTCTCCGGTGGGCAGCGCATCGCCCGCTCCGGCTCCACGGGCAACAGCACGGGCCCGCACCTGCACTTCGAGGTCCGCACGGGCCCCGGCTACGGCTCGGACGTCGACCCGCTCGCCTACCTCCGGGCCGGCGGCGTCAGGGTCTGAACCGTCCGCTCGGAGCGGGGTCGCCGCAGGGTGGCCCCGCCCCGCCGCCGCTGCTCCGCGAGCGGGCCCGGCGCACCGAACTCCACCTGCGGCACCGCCTGCCCCGGCGGCAGGGGCGACGACGTGTGCGCCACGGACAGCCGCCCCGGAGCGGATTCCGGCACGACCGGTGACGGCTTGAGGTGCCCGTCCTCCCGCCCCTCCGCGCCGGGCGCAGCGTCCTTGGAACCACCGGAGTCGGCGGCAGGGGCCGCGCGGTGCCCGCCGGGGTCCGTCGCCTCAGGGTCCGTCAAGGGCCGAGGCTCCTGGGCGTGGTCCTTGCCCATCCGCTCCAGAGTCAGCATGATCAGGCCGCCCGCGGCCACGGCTCCGGAGAAGAGGGCCAGAACGGTGCCCGGGACACCGAGGCGGAAGTGCTCGCCGAACAGGGTGATGCCGATCGCGGCGGCCACCACCGGGTTGACCACCGTCACCGTCGCGAGCGGAGCCGTGAGCCCCGCGCCCCGGTAGGCGGCCTGGGACAGGAACAGACCCGCCGCCGCGAGCCCGGCGATCACCAGTAGCGGCAGTGCGCCCGAGCGCACCGAACCGGAAGTCCACTCCACGGCCACGGTCTTGGTGAACACCGAGGCCATACCGAACGCCCCGCCCGCCCCCGTGGCCAGAACGATGCTGCGCAGGACCGGCCGGTGCAGCGTACGGGCGAGCACGACGAGCGCGCCGACGGTCCCGAACGTCACCGAGGCCAGCAGCACCTGCTCGGGACCGTTCAGGGTGTGCGGCTCGGCGTTCCCCGTGAGCGCCAGCAGTCCGCCGAGTCCGGCCGTCGCCATCAGAGCGCCGCGCCAGGCCGTCGCCCCGGCCCGCCGCCCGACGAACAGGGCCGCCATCGGCAGGGCGAAGACGATCGTCAGCGCGCCGAGCGGCTGGACCAGGCTGAGCGGACCGTAGGCGAGCGCCACCACGTGCAGCACCGCACCGGTCCCGTTGAGCAGCACGGCGACCCACCACACGCCGTTGCGCACCAGGGCGCGCGAGGAGTTGTCACCGGTCGCGGCCACGCGCTCCTGGATGATCGCCCCGGCCGCGTAGGCGACCGCGGAGACCAGTGACAGCAGCACGGACAACGCAAGGGAGCTCATGTACACCACGATGTCCCGTCCGGGGCCCCACGTCGTCGTCCTTGAGACTGCACTTCGGCCTACTGCCCCAGTAGTACGCCCGGCGGACCGACGTCCTCCTCCCGACGGTAGTCCTGCCGCCCCCAGCCGTCAGAAGTTGCCGCCCGGCGGATACGGTGAGCCGCGAGGACGACACAGCCGGTGGCCGTACGGCCGGTCACCGGAGCGGCCCGGAGACGGACCGGGAAGCGAGGGGGGAACAGGGCATGGACCTGGTGCTACAGGCGTCGGTCGGCGGATTCTTCGCGCTGCGGACCACCCCGGTGCCCGGCGGCGGACACCGGCCGCTGGAGCGGTTGTACGCGGGTGAGAACGGTCCTCTCGCCGCGCGTGTCGACAGGGTCGCGGCGCGTCTCGCGGCCCCCGAGCGCAGGGTCGCCGCCTCCATCGCCCACCTCGGACTGGCCGCCCGGCTCTGGTCCCTCGCTTTGGGCCCGGCCGCGCTCTTCGGACGGATCCCCGCCCTGCCGCCCGGTGCCCTCCACTGGGACCCGCTGTCCACCTCGCCGGATGACCTGTGGCTGTCGGGGACGACGGAGCTGCCCGGCACGGCGGCCCGGATCCGCGAAGAGGTGCAGTACGGGCATCTGGTGCCGCTGGCCGAGGCGTTCCGGCGCGACGGGAACATCTCGCCGCGGCTGCTGTGGGGCAACGCGGGGTCCGCGCTCGCCGGAGCCGTACGCGAACTCGTCGCCTTCGCGCGTGCCCAGGACCGGCCGGACGTGGCCGCACGGGCCCGCGCGCTGGCGGCCGAGCTCTTCGACGACGAGGCGCTGCGCGGCACCGGCTCCCCGCACGGTCCGGCGTTCCGGCGGCGCAGCTGCTGCCTGTACTGGCGCTGCCCGGGCGGCGGGCTGTGCGGGGACTGCGTGTTCGACCGGGCGCCCGGGTCGGCGGGGCGGTAGCCGACCCGGGCGCGTCAGGCCGTCAGGAAGGCAGTACGGCGTCGATGGCGTCGTCCACGGCCGACAGGACGGGCAGTGCGCTGTCGAGGCCGATCATGTCGATCAGGCGTCGCATGAACGGGGACGGGGCGGCCAGCCGCAGCCGGTCGCCCAGCGCGGTGTGGCCCTGGAGGAGCACGTTCACCGTCGTCGAGTCCGCGAAACCGACGCCGGAGAGGTCCACGACGACCGGGCCGGAGCCGTCGTCGGCCGCCGAGGTCAGAGCGAGGCCCAGCGGCGCGACGCTGTCGATGTCGAGGTCACCCGACACGGCGAGGACCAGAGCACCCCGCTCCTGCCGGGTGGTGATTCTGACGGCTCTGTCTTCGTTGGGCGATGAAAGCACGGAAGGCACCTCGGGCGGGTCGGAAGGGGTCGGAGAGCCGTTCTGCCGGACGGGTCGGCATGGTTCCGTCCCTGGTCGCGGCGGGGTACGAGGCAACGATAGAAGTAACAGTTGCCATTTGACAACATTCTCCATTGGGTAACAATCTGATCCCCGACGGTTGCTCGGGCGGCCGTAGAAGGTGGTCGACCGATGGATGCGGAAGCGGGAGCCGGATGAAGCTAGGCGCTGTCGGCGACATCGTCGCGAAGCGGGGAGACGGCGCTGTCCCTGTGCGGGGAAAGGCGCTCCGAAGCGGCGGCGTGGAAGGCCGCGAGGCCCTCGGCGAGCGCCGCGAGCGCGGCGGGATCCATCCGCTCCAGCACGGCGTTCAGCTCGGCGGCGCGCAGCGCCCGGTACTCTTCGAGAAGGGCGCGGCCGCGCGGACTCAACCGCAGCTCCACTTCCCGCCGACTGGTCGGGCTGGGCGCACGCTGGAGGAGCCCCATCGCCTCCATCCGGTCGCAGAGCCTGCTGACGGAGGGGGCACTGGAGCCCAGGGCCTCGCCCAGCGCCCGCAGATTGGTGCCTTCCTGCCTCTCGATCACGAGCAGGGCCCGAAGCTGGGAGGGCGATACGGTTCCCGAAGCGGCGGATTCCTGGCCTCTGCCCCACAGCACCTCCAGCAGCTCCGAGGCGGCGACCGCGTCGGCGGACGCCTGTTCGCGGCTGCTCGGGCGAAATCCTCGGTGGGGCATTCAGCCACTGTGTCACCCGTCAGGCCCGCTTGTCAGCCCGGGCCCGGCCCCTACCACGTCGCAGGACGAAGATTGCGCGAGAGACCGTGAACAGAAGAACGGACATCGAGGCCGCCGTACGGGCCGCCGCGCCGCACGCCCTGCTGGCCACCCTGCGCACCAAGCTCTGCAGCGTCTACGGGGCGCTCGCGGTGGAGCTCCACCTCGCCGACTACGGCCTGCGGGTCCTCAAATCACTGGACCGGCCGGAGGGCGAGAACGAGCCGCTCTCCCTGCACAACAGCCCCGAGGGCCGGGCGTTCGGCAGCCAGGAGCCCCGCGAACAGCAGGTCCGGCACGACGACGCCGTCGACCACCACCTGCCCGTGACCGTACGCGGCGAACGGCTCGGCATCCTCACCGTCCGGCTGCCCCAGGCCCTGTCCACCCCGGAGCTGGTCGGCGAGCTGACCCACATGGCCGACCTGCTGGGCCACGAGATCCTGGTCGCCGAACGGGACACCGACCTCTACCAGCGCGCCCGGCGCACCACCCGGCTCACCCTCGCCGCCGAGATGCAGTGGCAGCTGCTGCCCGCCCGCGCCTGCACCGCCGCCGAGTTCGCGATCGGGGCCCAGCTGGAGCCCGCGTACGCCATCCACGGCGACAACTTCGACTGGGCGGCCGACGCCGACGAACTGACCGTCGCGGTCACCAACGGCATGGGCGAGGGCATACAGGCCTCCCTCCTCACCAATCTCGCCGTCAACGCCCTGCGCAACGCCCGCCGGGCCGGCATCGGCATCGCGGACCAGGCGGCCCTCGCCGACCAGGCCCTCTACGACCAGCACCGCGGCGCCTCCCATGTCTCCACCCTGCTGCTCCGCTTCGAGCTGGCGACCGGGCGGGTCGGCGTCGTCGACGCGGGTTCGCCGCAGCTGTGGATCCAGCGCGGCCGCACGGTCCGCCGCGTGGAGCTGGAGGCGCAGCTGCCGCTCGGCATGTTCGAGGAGTCGCGGTACGCGGTCCAGGAGTTCCATGTGGAGCCCGGCGACCGGCTGCTGCTGTTCAGCGACGGCGTGTACGACGCGGTGTCCCCGCTCGGCGAGACGTACGGCGAACGCATGCTGGCCCGCGCCATCCAGTCGACGCGGCTGCTGCCGGCCGCCACCGTCCCGCGCGCGATGCTCGGCGAACTGGCCGAGTACCGGGGCACGGAGACGCCCGACGACGCGCTGGTGCTCTGTCTGGACTGGTTCGGCCGACAGGAGGGCCCGCAGGACCGGGAAGGTCAGGAAGTCCGGGAAGGCTGAGGCGCGTCGAAGGCGCGGCGGGAGGCCTCGATGTGCGTGATGTGCTCATGGGTCCAGTCGCACATCACATGGACCGTCCGGCGCAGCCCCTGCCCCGGCTCGGTGAGGGTGTACTCGACCCGTGGGGGCACGGTGGGGTGCACACGGCGCTCGACGAGTCCGTAGCGCTCCAGCATCCGCAGGTTCTGGGTGAGCATCTTGTGGCTGATGCCCTCGACCGAGCCCCGCAGCTCGGTGAAGCGGAGGGTGCCCTCGCCCAGGGCTTCGATGATCAACAGCGCCCACTTGTTGGCGACGTCGGAGAAGATCTCCCGCGCCAGCGAGTCCGCGCGCCGCAGATCCGCGTCCTCCGGCGAGCCGCTGAACTGCTTGGTCACCATCAGGTTCCCCCGTCACCGAAAAGTGCGTTCTTCCATGTCAGCCAACACTCTCCTACGGTTCCTGAGTAACCACAAGTGACCGGAGAACGGCCGGTCCGGTGGAGAATCGGGGGCAAGGCCCCCGGAACGAGGAGGCGGACAGTATGGCCATCACCCTGGTGAACCCGAGCGGACTGCCGGAGATCGGCGCCTACAAGCAGGTCTCGGTCGCGACCGGAACGAAGCTGGTCTTCATCGCCGGACAGGTCGCCTGGGACGCGGAGGGCGCCACCGTCGGCGCGGGCGACCTCGCCGCGCAGGTCGAGCAGTGTTACGTCAACGTCGGCACGGCCCTCGCCGCGGTCGGCGGCACCTTCGACGACCTGGCGAAGCTGACCGTGTACGTCGTGGGCTGGACGCCCGAGAAGATGCCCCGGTTCATGGAAGGCGTGGCCCGGGCCGCCGCGCGCCTGGGCACCACGCCCGTACCGCCCGGCACCCTGGTGGGCGTCGCGGCCCTGGACGTGCCCGAGCACCTGGTGGAGGTCGAGGCCACCGCCGTGCTCGACGCCTGAGGAGGCCTCGGCGGGCTCAGGTGCTGAGCTGGAACTCCGCCCGGATCCGCTTGCCCACCGGCACCCGCTCGGCCGTGAGCCGGTCGCACAGGGCCACGACGATCTCCATGCCGTGCCCGCCGAGGCGGGACGGGTCGGGGGCGTACAGCACGGGCATCGCGGTGCTGCTGTCGTACACCGTGACGCTGATCAGCTGCGCGTTGCCCTCCAGCTCCAGGAGGTAGGGGCCGTGGCTGTAGCGGTCGGCGTTGGTGACCAGCTCGCTCACGGCCAGCATCAGGTCGCTGCGCGTGTGTTCGCCGATCCGGGCGAGGCACTCCACGGCGAGCCTCGTCAGGAATCGGTCGGCGAGCGCACGGGCCAGCGCGATACAGCCCGGCTCGCCGTCGAAGACCTCGGCGCTGAGCAGTACCTCGGCGGCAGCCAGCCCCTGACCCGGGTCTTCCGGTGGGGAGGTGACCTGTTCGTTCATGTGCTCCAGCCAGGGCGCCGAGTTGAGGTCGCAGACCTTTTCCGCCATTCGTCTACCCCTGGCGAAGGATCCCACTCCAGGAGATCCGGACCGATCCTACGCACGTCCGGGCAGCCGCACCACGGTCACGAAGAACTCGTCGATCTGGCGCACCGCCGCGATGAACTGATCAAGGTCCACCGGCTTCGTCACGTACGCGTTGGCGTGCAGTTTGTAGCTGCGCAGGATGTCCTCCTCGGCCGAGGACGTGGTGAGCACGACCACGGGGATGAGGGAGAGCTCGGGGTCGCCCTTGATCTGCTCCAGCACCTGCCGGCCGTCGTACTTCGGCAGGTTCAGATCCAGCAGTACCAGGTCGGGGCGGGGCGCCTCGGTGTACTCGCCCCGCCGGTAGAGGAAGTCCAGCGCCTCCTGGCCGTCGCGCACCACGTGCAGGGTGTTGCGGATCTTGTTGTCCTCGAAGGCCTCACGGGTCATCAGCTCGTCGCCGGGGTCGTCCTCGACGAGCAGGACCTCGATGGGTTGGACAGGGGTGTTCACGAAGGATCTCCCGGCTGGCTGGTGAGCACGGCGGGAGCGAGCAGCTCCGCCGTGGTGTGCGTGGGCGCCTCGGGCGCCACGGGCAGGGTGAAGTGGATGAGGGTGCCTTCGCCCGGTTCGGGCTCCAGCCAGATCCGGCCACCGTGGAACTCGATGATCTTGCGGCAGAGCGCCAGGCCGATGCCCGTGCCCTCGTACGCGTCACGGGCGTGCAGCCGCTGGAAGATGACGAACACCTTGTCCGCGAACTCGGGCGCGATCCCGATTCCGTTGTCGGACACGGTCAGATGCCAGTCCTCGCCCTCGCGTACGCAGTCGATCGAGATCCGGCACGGGACGTCCTCCCGGCGGAACTTCACCGCGTTGCCGACGAGGTTCTGCCAGACCATCGAGAGCGCGGTCGCGTCACCGAGCAGTTCGGGCAGCGACTCCGGCCGCTCGATCACCGTCCCCGACTCCTCGATCGCGAGGTTCAGATTGGCCAGGGCGCGGTCCAGGGCCTGGTCCAGATCGACCGGCTTCCAGCTCTCCTGCACCCGGCCCACCCGCGAGAACGTCAGCAGGTCGTTGATCAGGACCTGCATCCGCTTGGCGCCGTCCACCGCGAAGGCGATGTACTGCTTGCCCCGCTCGTCGAGCTCGTCGCCGTACCGCTTCTCCAGCAGCTGACAGAAGGAGGCGACCTTGCGCAGCGGCTCCTGGAGGTCGTGCGAGGCGACGTACGCGAACTGCTCCAGCTCCGAATTGGAGCGGCGCAGCTCCTCCGTCTGCTCCGCGAGCAGGGCCTCGCGGTCCTGCGCCTCGGCCAGTTCGTCGGCCAGCCGCCGCCGCATCTCCTCCACCGCCCGGGCCACGGCCTGGACGTCGGAAGGACCCTTGATCTCGATCCGGGTGCCGAAGGCCCCGGACCTGACCCGGTCGGACGCGCCGCGCAGCCGGTTCAGCGGGACGCCCACCACCCGGTGGAACAGCAGGCTCAGCGCCACCACGGTCAGGACGAAGACGGCGACCAGCGCGATCAGCACCCGGTCGCGGGTGGTGCGCGCCGAGCCGAGGTCGGCCCGTGCCTGGTCGCGGGCCTCGGCGAGATGCCCCTGCTGGTCGCCGTACGCCTGCCGCAGCTGGTCGAAGTCCGCCTTGCTGCGCTGCAACTGCGCCCCGGTGGCGGCCTCGCTCGGCCCCAGCTCCCGGACCGTCCGGATCAGCGGCTCGGCCTTGCTCCGCCGCCACTGCCGCGCCGCGGCGGCGATGGTGTCGAGATCGTCGGCGTACCGGTTGTCCGTGCCGACCAGACGGCGGACCTGCGCGAGGCGCTCCTGCTCGGCCGCCTTGCCCGCCTCGTAGGGTTCGAGGAAGGAGTCGTCGCCGGTCAGCGCGAACCCCCTGACGCCGGTCTCCTGGTCGAGCAGGGCGTTCTGGAGCTGGAAGGACGCCGATCTGGCGGGCTGGATACGGTCCACCAGCTCGGTCGTACGGTCGGAGATCCGGGACATCACGAGCCCGCCGATCACCAAGCAGCCGCAGACCACCACGATGAAGCCGCCGAGCAGGAGATGGACCCAGTTCTGCACCGACAGCCGTGCGGCGAAGCCGCTGGGCGCCGGATCCCTTGTGTCACCGCTCATCGGATTCCGCTCCCCAGCCCAGATGCAGAACGGCCACATCGTCCGCGAGGCCGCCGTAGGGCGCGGCCCCCTCGGCGGCCCCCGCCACCAGGGCGTCGACGAACGCACGGGCCGGCAGATGCCCGTTGGCCCGTGCCATCGCGAGCAGCCCGTCCTCCCCGAGGCGGCTGTCCGGTCCGTCGCGCCCCTCGAAGAGCCCGTCCGTGAAGAGCACGACACCCGCGCCGGGCGTCAGCGGGATGTCGACCGTCGGCCACCGGCCGGCCCCGGGCAGCAGCCCGAGCGCCATCCCGCCCTCGGGCTCCACCCAGGTCACGTCCGTGCCCTGACGCAGCAGCAGGCCGGGGTGACCGGCCCGCAGGATCTGGGCGTGCCGTCGGTCGGGCGGGAACGCCAGCGAGGTGACGGTGGCGAACACATGCGAGTCCGAGCGCTCGGCGACCAGGATCTCCTCCAGCAGGGCTATCTGCTCGGGGTGGGACGTACCGCACAGCACGGCGGTACGCCAGGCCACCCGCAGACACACGCCGAGCGCGGCCTCGGCGGCGCCGTGCCCGGAGACATCGCCGATCACCGCGTGCACCGTGCCGTCCGAGGTCTGCACGACGTCGTAGAAGTCACCGCTCAGCAGCCCGTGGACCCGTCCCGGCTCGTAGCGGGCGCGGGCCCGGAAACGGTCGTCCCGCAGCAGGGGGACGGGCAGCAGTCCGCGCTCCAGCCGGGCGTTCTCCTGGGCGGTCAGCCGATTGGCGCGCAGTGCGGCCGTGGCCCGTTCCACTTCCTTGCGCTGGAGGGCGTAGCGGATCGCGCGCGCCAGCACCTCGGGGTCCAGGAGGCCCTTGACCAGGTAGTCCTGGGCGCCGCCGGCGACCGCGCGGAGCCCGGTGCCGGACTCCTGCAGACCGGTGAGGACGACGATCGCGGCCTCGCTGTCGGACTCCAGTATCTGGCGCACGGCGTCCAGGCCGTGGACGTCGGGAAGGTGCAGATCGAGGAGTACGCACACCGGGGTGGTGGACGCGTGCAGGAAGGCCCGCGCCTCGGCGAGGGTCTTGCACCAGGTGAGGGCGGAGTCCAGCTCGCTGTCGGTGAGCATCTCCTCGACGAGCAGCGCGTCGCCCGCGTCGTCCTCCACGAGCAGGATCGACGCGTTGAGGTTCCACAGCGGAGTCTCGGCGGGTTGCGCCGTGCCGACCTGCTGGGAGGGAATTCCGGAGATGCCCACAGGACCCGGCGATGTGCCCACGGGCGACTCGGTCAACCCTCCACCCCCTCGTACGACGGCGCGGCTCGTCCGGCCTGGTCGTCAGGAAGCATAGGCGAGTGACGGAGGCCGCAGGCTCACGCCTCGACGCTCATCCCCTTGCGCAGCTGCTGGACGATCCTGCTGAGCAGCCGCGACACATGCATCTGGGACACACCCAGCTCCGCGCCGATCTGCGACTGCGTCATCTCCGCCCCGAACCGCATCTGCACGATCCGGCGCTCCCGGTCGTCGAGCTGGTCCAGCAGCGGAGCCAGGGTGTGCAGGTTCTCGACGGTCTCCATGGCCGGATCCGTCTCGCCGAGGACATCGGCGTACGCCCGCTGCTCCTGCCCGGAGTCACTGTCCGCGGACGGGGTGTCGAGCGAACCGGCCGAGTAGCCGTTGGCCGCCACGAGCCCCTCGATGATCTCCTCCTCGGGGAGGTCGAGGTGGGCGGCGAGCTCCTTGACGGTGGGGTCGCGGTCGAGCTCGGCGGAGAGCTGCTCCTTGGCCTTGGCGAGGTCCACGCGCAGCTCCTGGAGCCGCCGCGGCACATGCACCGACCAGGTGGTGTCGCGGAAGAACCGCTTGATCTCCCCGACGATGTAGGGCACGGCGAAGGTGGCGAACTCGACCTCGCGGGACAGGTCGAACCGGTCGATCGCCTTGATCAGGCCGATCGTGCCGACCTGGATGATGTCCTCGGTGTCGTCGCCGCCCCGGTTGCGGAACCGCGACGCGGCGAAGCGCACCAGGGAGAGGTTCATCTCGATCAGGGTGTTGCGGGCGTACTGGTGCTCGTGGGTGCCCTCCTCCAGGACCTGGAGCCGGTCGAAGAAGATCTTCGACAGGGCCCGTGCGTCCTGCGGGGCGATCTTTCCGGCGTCCTCGACCCAGGGCAGCTCTCCGGTGACGTCCGCCGTCCGCGCACCGGTCCGGTCGTCGCCCAGCGGCGTCGTCGCTCCGGTGGCTCGCACTGACATCGCCGTCATGGTGTCACCCTCCCTGCTGCCCAATGTGTCGGACGGTCGCCTGCCCGGTGCCCGCGAAGTCATGCCTCCTTCTTCCGCTTTCTTTCCGCATTCTTTTCCGACGGCCCCTCCCGCGCCCCTCCGCCGTAGGTCGCTCGTACACCGCTCGAACGGAGCAGTGGCCCGCGCATGGCAAACTTGGGCGGGGTGTGTTTCGGCCTGCGGTGATCCACGATCCGCGGCGAGAAGATGACAGAGGAACGGCAATGACGGTGACAGAGGACAGCCCGGAGCTCGCTCCCGGAATCGAGGAGTTCGGTCCCGGTATCGACCCGGAGCGGCTGGCCGTCTGCCTGAGCGTGCTCGACGAACTGGACCGGATCGAGGTGGACCACCCGGACGCCATCGCCGTCCGCCGGGCCACCGCCGGGATCTACCGCACGGTGAAGCAGCGCCGCCGCCAGGAGCGCCGCGCCGCGAAGACCGCCCACGACCGGGCCGTCACCGAGGCCACGGCGACCGGATCGGCCGAGCGCATCGACGACGAGACGCAGGGCGTGCTGCCCTCCTCCTCCGCCCAGGCCGAGATCGCGGGCATCCTCCAGCGGCCCCGTTCCTGCTACATCTGCAAGACGCGGTACGTCGAGGTCGACGCGTTCTACCACCAGCTCTGTCAGTCGTGCGCCAAGGAGAACCGCTCCCGTCGCGACGCCCGTACCGACCTGACCGGGCGCCGGGCGCTGCTCACCGGCGGCCGGGCGAAGATCGGTATGTACATCGCGCTGCGGCTGCTGCGCGACGGCGCGCACACCACGATCACCACCCGCTTCCCCAACGACGCGATCCGCCGCTTCAAGGCGATGGAGGACAGCGACGAGTGGATCCACCGGCTGAAGATCGTCGGCATCGACCTCCGCGACCCGGCCCAGGTCGTCGCGCTGGCCGACTCGGTCGCGGCCGAGGGTCCGCTGGACATCCTGATCAACAACGCGGCCCAGACCGTCCGCCGCTCACCCGGTGCGTACAGCGAGCTGGTCAACGCGGAGTCGGCCCCGCTGCCCGCCGGTGAGCTGCCCGCCGCCGAGGTCATCGGCACCTTCGGCAGCGGCACGGTCGACCGGGTGGCCGCGCTGCCCGCCGCCCGCAAGGAGAACCTGAGCGCCCAGGAGGTCACGGACCTCGCCCTGGTCACCGGATCCGCCTCGCCGGCCCGGATCGCCGCGGGCACCGCGATCGACGCGGGCGGCCTCGTCCCGGACCTGCACGACACCAACAGCTGGGTCCAGACGGTCGAGGACGTCGAGCCGATCGAGCTGCTCGAAGTCCAGCTCTGCAACTCCACCGCGCCGTTCATCCTGATCAGCCGGCTGCGCCCGGCGATGGCCGCCACCGCCGCGAAACACGCGTACGTCGTCAACGTCTCGGCGATGGAGGGCGTCTTCAGCCGCGGCTACAAGGGCGCGGGCCACCCGCACACGAATATGGCCAAGGCCGCGCTCAACATGCTGACGCGCACCAGCGCCCAGGAGATGTTCGAGAAGGACAACATCCTGATGACGGCCGTGGACACCGGCTGGATCACCGACGAGCGTCCGCACCCGGACAAGATGCGCCTCGCCGAGGAGGGCTTCCACGCGCCCCTCGACCTGGTCGACGGCGCGGCCCGGGTCTACGACCCGATCGTGCGCGGCGAGAGCGGCGAGGCCCTCTACGGCTGCTTCCTCAAGGACTACGCCCCCGCGAACTGGTAGCCCGAACGGCTCAACCGGACCGGCGGACTCCGCGCGGCGACCGAAAACCCGGCCCAGGATGATTCCTGGGCCGGGTTTTTGCCGTGATCAGTGGCCGAAAGTGACCTACCGCACACGTTCTATCGAGCGCGGCGGCGCTCATTTGGTTACGCTGAGGCGAACGGACGTCATCGAGGGGCCCACGAAGGTTCCTCGACCGTCCTGGGACACGGTCGGTAACCCGGCCGCTGTTCCGCCCCGAACCGGCGCCACCGCGACCGACACATATCACCATCCCTGCCCCGCACAGGGCGGTCGCGCTCCGGCATCGGTGCCGGAGCGTCGGCGACGCCCTGGGTGACGCGACACAGAGGAGTGCGCGGTGACGACACCGGAACTGACCGAACGCGAAATGCGCCCCGCCGAACGCAACGCGGGGCGGCCCGGCCGCCCCGAGAAGCTGCGGAACATCGAGGTCTGGGCCAGGTCCGCCCCGATCCGGCTCGCCGGATACGAGGACGACCTCGCCGAGCCGCACATCCTGCCCGGCATCGACTGACCCCCGAGGATCGCCTAGGGCCTGCGGCCCGTCCCCCCGCCCTCCCGCTCCGGCGGCAGCGGCCGGGAGACGGGCCGCAGGAATTCCCGGACGTAGGTGCGGCGCCACCAGCATCGGGTGGCCCGCAGCTCCCGGAGCCCGGTGAACCGGTAGCGGTACACCCGGGCGCGCATCTGCCGGGGAGGTCCGTCGGGGAACGGGTTGTGGCCGAGCAGCCGGAGCGTGTCCCGGTCGCCGTCCAGCAGCCGATCGGTGAACGGCCCGAACCAGGAGCGCGCGTACGCGGGGGAGAGCGCCGCGAACCACATCATCCAGTCGAGCCGCAGATGGTACGGGGCGAACAGGCGTGGCATCCGGCGCGGATCGCCCGGCTTGCCGCGGAAGCCGTACTCCCGCCACTCGGCGCCCTCGTGCCCCACCGGATCGGCGCTGCCCTCCACCACGACCTCCAGCCGCATCCGGCTGATGGAGCCGAACGCGCCATAGGTGTTGACCAGGTGCAGCGGATCGTAGGACCGGTTCATCGCCTGCCCGCGCGAGAGCAGATTGCGCGCCGGGCGGTAGCTGAGCACCAGCACCAGGACGGTCACCGCGAAGACCACCACCTCGTACCAGAGGGGCGGTGCGACCTGGGCCGGCGGCGGACCGGCCAGCGGAGTCCAGTCGATCGCGGAGAGCGCCAGCGCGATGGTGAGCCAGTTCAGCCAGGCGAAGTTCCCCGACAGGACGAGCCAGAGCTGGGTGAGGACCATCAGCCCGGCGGCCGCGCTCGCCACCGGCTGCGGGGTGAATAGCAGGAAGGGCACCAGCAGCTGGGTGACATGGTTGGCGGCCGCCTCGATCCGGTGCACGGGCCTGGGCAGATGGTGGAAGAACCAGCTCAGCGGCCCCGGCATCGGCTGGGTCTCGTGGTGGAAGTCCAGGCACGTCAGCTCGCGCCAGCACGCGTCCCCGCGCATCTTGATCAGCCCCGCGCCGAACTCCACGCGGAACAGCAGCCACCGCAGCAGCCACAGCACCAGCACCGGCGCGGCGGTGTCCCCGGTGCCGAGGAAGACCGCCAGGAACCCCGTCTCCAGCAGCAGCGACTCCCAGCCGAATCCGTACCAGACCTGCCCCACCTGGACGATCGACAGATACAGCAGCCACGGCAGCGCCCAGAGCAGCATGCCGCCCCAGAGCGGCAGAGAGCCGTCGAGACCGGCGATCAGCGCGACGGAGACGGCGCAGCCGCCCCAGGCGACGGCGGCGAAGAAGCGGTCCGAGTAGTGCAGCCGGAAGAGCCCGGGAGCGGCCCGCCAGGGCGTGCGCCGCAGCAGTTCGGGGACGGGCAGCATGCCGCGCTCGCCGATCAGCGCCCGGAACTGGAGCGCGGCGGAGAGGAAGGCGACCAGATAGACCACGGCCAGCGCCCGCTGGAAGATCAGCCGGCTCAGCCAGTAGCCGTCCGCGGTGAACCATTCCATCCCTGCCAGTATCGGCCAGGAGTCAGCTCGCGGCGACGATCCGGCGCAGCGTACGGCCGAGCCTGCGCGCGTACCAGAGCTGCACGGGCGGCACCAGCGGTCCGGCGAGCCGGGCGTACCAGGAGGCGGGGCGCGAGAAGGCCAGCACCGTGAACCACACCGTGCCGTCGTCCGCGAGGTCCACCACGAAACACTCCTCGCCGCGCTCCGGATGCCCGGCCAGGGTGCCGTAGCCGAAGCCGGTGCGGCTGTCCTCCCCGTACGCCGTCCAGATCACCTCGCAGGGCGCCGTGAAGCGCAGCGGCCCGAGGCCCAGGGAGACCTGGACGCTGCCGCCGGGCTCCGCGCGCCGGGCCGGGGCCTCCACCCGTGCGCCGGATTCGCGGTGCATCCGCCACTCGGTTATCGCCGCGCCGGCGGCCGCGAAGTCCGCCTCGCCCCGGCCCACCCGGGTGCGGTGGTGGAGGTGGTGGTAGCCCCGGGGGAGCGGGCCGAGGCGGGTCGCGCCGACCTCCGGGTAGGTGAGGGTGCTCATGCTGTCCTGCCTTCGGTGCGGGTGAGTCCATCGGTGCGGTCGGTTCGTTCGGTACGGATGCGGCGCCAGGCCAGCAGCGAGCAGAGCGCGAAGCCCAGCGCGTTGCCCAGGCCATGGGTGGCGGCCATCCAGGTCAGGGTGGGGTGGGGCACCCCGGTCGCCTCGCCGAGCGCCCAGCTCAGCGCGAGCAGCATCGTCGCCACCAGGACGGCGGCGGAGGTGAGGAGCAGAAGCCGGGTCGTCCGGTCCCGGCCTTCGGCGCGCCCCATGCGCCAGGTGAGCAGGCCGACCGTCCACATCCCGGCCGTGAGGACGACGGCCCCGACGAGCTCGGCCCAGTCGCCGATGAAGTAGCCGGCCAGCACGAGCAGGGTGCCGATCGGCACGCTCAGCGCGGCGAAGCGGCCCGCGGGGCCGTCCGCGACCCGGCAGACCAGACCGGCGATCAGAGCGGCGGCGAATCCGGCGAAGTGGAAGTGCGGCACGGTCAGCGCCAGGATGCCGAGGTCGAACCCGAAGAGCTCGTGCCCCGAGCGCTCGGCGACCAGGGCGGTCGCGGCGACGGCCGGGGTGACCAGTGCGGTGAGCAGGGCGATCCCGGCGGGGTCGAGGTCCCGGGCGCGGTTCGCCCGGCGCGGGGCGTGCAGGGCGAGCAGGACGGTGCCCAGCGCGTAGCAGCAGGCGAGCGCCGTGGCCGCCGGGCCGCGCGGCAGCCAGAGGGCGAGGGCGCCCGGTACGGCGAAGAGGGGCCAGAGCCGGCGGATCCGGTCCAGCTCCTGCCGCCCGCAGAGCCGCAGCCCCGCCGGTACGACGACGAGCATGCCCAGCATCACGATGGCGTTGACCAGTGCGGACATGACACCCCCCCCTGCTTTGAACGTGTTCAAGTTCTGGGAGTGAGCGTAGAGGGTTTCTTGAACACGTTCAAGACCGGGTGGCGGCCGGTCGTTCCGCTTGCGGGTCCGTGTCCGGTGCGGCACAGATGGTGACACCCATCCGTTCCCCAGGGACAGGCAGGAGAGCTCTGTGCGCTCACATGGACGTTTCGGGCGTACCGCGCTCGCCGCGCTGTCCGCCGGAGTGCTGTTCGCCGTGGCCGGCTGCGACAACGGCGGAGAACGGACGGCGAAGGGCACCACGGGCACCGCCGAGGCCAAGGACGTCCTCCTCCAGCCGCTCGCGTCCCCGGGCCCGGGTCCGTTCACCGCCTCCACGGCGCGGGCGACGGCCTCCGCTTCCCCCACCGGCGCACCGGACGCCGAACCGACCTCCACCACCCGGACGGTCCATCCGGTCTCCGGCGCCGTCCCCGGGCTCTACGGCGGCGCCCGTTCGGTCGCCGCCTGCGATGTCGAGCAGCAGACCACCCTCCTGACCGACAGCGAGGACAAGGCGCGCGCCTTCGCCGAGGCGGCGGGCATCGAGGCCGTACAGATCCCGGGCTATCTGAAGTCCCTCACCCCGGTCGCCCTGCGCGCCGACGCCCAGGTCACCAACCACGGCTACAGCGCCGGCTCGGCCACCGCCTTCCAGGCCGTGCTCCAGGCGGGTACCGCCGTTCTGGTCGACAGCCGGGGAATGCCCCGCGTCCGCTGCGCCTGCGGCAACCCGCTGGGCCCGCCGGTGGTCGCCGACGGAAAGGTCGCCCACCGCGGCGAGCGCTGGCCCGGCTACGACCCCGCGCGCATCCTGGCGATCGAACCCGGCGTCAAGGCGGCCACCAGCCTGATCATCGTGAACGCCGACGACAACACCTGGATCGAGCGGGCCATGGGCGACAGCGGCGGCCGTGACCGCGCGCCGGACGACCCGCCGCCGTTCGAGCCCGACGCCGACCTGCTCTTCCCGTCGCCCGGGCGGCCCACCGAGTCCGCGCCCCCGGACTCCCCGCCCTCGGACCCGGTCCCCTCCGAGCCGGAGGCGCCGACTGACCCCGGCCCCGGCGAGTCGTCCGACGGCTTCGGCGACCCGCCGCCCGAGGAGCCGTGGGACTACGAGGAGGGCGACCCGGACGTCGCGCCGGAGCCGACCCAGGTCTTCCCCGCCGAGCCGGACGAGCCCGTGGGGCCCGACGGGCCCATCGAGCCGGACGAGCCCATGGAAGCGGGCCTCGGCGACGTGTTCGCCGGCTGACCCGAGCGCCGTGGAACCAGTCGAAGAATCAGACAAATGGTGGCAGAGTGGCCGATATGGATGATCGGGTAGCGGGTGCCCTGTCACTCCCCGACGACTGGCCCGCCCACCCGGACCTCAGCCTCGCCCTGAACCGTATGGGCAGCTTCGACTGGGATCTCGACACCGGCCTCATGCACATGGACCAGCCCGCCCTCGACGTGTTCGACCTGACCGCGGACGAGTATGACGGCCGGCCGGCCTCGCTGTCGCCGCGCGTGCCGACGGACGAGGCCCAGCGCCTGGACGGGATGGTCTCGCACGCCCTGAAGAGCGGCCGCACCAACTACGGCGCGTACTTCCGCATCCAGCGGCGCGACGGCACACTGCGCTGGACCCACACCCAGGGCTTCGTCCGACGGGACGGGACCGGCCGCCCGCGCCGCATCATCGGGATCGTCCGCGACGCCACCCAGGAGCTGGCCGACTCCACCGCCCGGCACGAGCTGGACGAGGAGCGCCGCCAGCGCACCAGCCTGGTCGAGGGCACCACCGCCGCGCTGGCCCACGCCCGTACCGTCAAGGACGTCATCGCCGTCCTCAAGAACTCCCAGGGGCTCGCCCACCTCGGCGCCACCAGCCTCGTCATGGGCCTGCTGGAGTCCGGCCGCATCCACCTCGTGGCCGACGGCCCCGAAGGGGCGTACGTGCCCGGCACCCGGTACACCCGGGTGGACGAGCAGTACCCGATGAGCGAAGTGGTCCGCACGCTGTCCCCGCGCTTCATCGAGTCCGCCGACGACTTCGCCGCCTCCTACCCGATCCTGTGGCCCAACATCAGCCACCTCGGGATCACCTCCGCCGCCTATATGCCGCTGATCGCCCAGGCCCGCCCGATCGGCGCACTCGGCCTCCTCTACCGGGACAAGGCGGGCTTCACCGCCGACGAGCGCAACCTCCTGATGGCGCTCGGCACCTCGATCGCCCAGAGCCTCCAGCGCGCGATGCTCTACGAGCAGGAGCACGACCTCGCCGAGGGCCTCCAGCAGGCGATGCTGCCGCGCCGGATCCCGGCCGTGCCCGGGGCGCAGGTCGCCGTCCGCTACCGTTCGGCCCGCCTCGGCCGCGACATCGGCGGCGACTGGTACGACCTGATCCCGCTGCCCGGCGGCCGGGTCGGCGCCGTCATCGGGGACGTCCAGGGGCACGACACCCACGCCGCCGCCGTCATGGGGCAGCTCAGGATCGTCCTGCGCGCGTACGCCGCCGAGGGGCACAGCCCCGCCACGGTCATGGCGCGCGCCTCCGTCTTCCTCCATGAACTGGACACCGACCGCTTCGCCACCTGCACCTACGCCGAGGTCGACCTCACCACCGGCGTCGTCCAGGTGGTCCGCGCCGGACACGTCGACCCGCTCGTGCGGGACGTGGACGGCAGCTGCCGCAGGCTCCCCTCCGAGGGCGGCCTGCCGCTCGGCCTCTCGGCGGAGTTCGGCCGCCTGGAGTACCCGGTCGGCACGGTCGAGCTGGACCCCGGCCAGACGATGATCCTGTTCACCGACGGCCTCGTCGAGCTGCCGGGCTCCGACCTCGACGAAGGCATGCAGCTGCTCACCACCCTCGTCACCAACGGTCCCCACGACCTGCAGAAACTGGCCGACCAGCTCTGCGACGCCGTCGACGGACGCGGCGGCCAGGACGATGTCGCGGTCCTGCTGCTGCGCCGCCGGGCCGCGCACGCACCGCAGCCGGGCGGCCGGCTCCAGCAGCATGTCGCCCAGAACGACCCCGAGGCGCTGAGCTCGTCCCGGCACATGATCCGGGCCGCGGTGCGGGCCTGGGGGGCGAAGGACCGGGCCGACGAGATCGAGCTCGCGGCCGACGAACTGATCACCAACGCGCTCATGCACACCGACGGCGGCGCCGTCGTGACGATCCGGGTGCTCGCCGGAACCGAGCGACGCCTGCGCGTCGACGTCGAGGACCGCTCCAGCGCGCTGCCCCGGCGACGCGACGCCGGAGAGTCCGGGGTGTCGGGCCGCGGCCTCATGCTGGTCGACCGGCTGGCCGACGTCTGGGGCGTGGAGTCGCGGGGCAGCGGCAAATGCGTCTGGTGCGAGTTCCTCATCCCGGCCCGCTGAACCCCGCACGATGACGTAACAGTACGTAACATGTCTGTGCTTGACCGTAACCGACCGCAAAGGATTGACTGCGGGGCACCGGCCGCACCCGGCCCTGCCGCCTTCGACGACATGAGGCCCCCGTTGGGTACCGAGCTACTCGCCCCGCTCGATCTTGCTTTCTGGCACCTCGAATCGGACGCCCATCCGATGCACCTGGGCGCGCTCGCCGTCTTCGCCCCGGCGCCCGGCGCCGGTCCGGAGCGGATCCTCGACCTGCTCGGGACCCGGGCCGCCGCGATCCCCCGGCTGCGCATGTGCGTACGGGACGTCCTGCTGCCGGTCGGCGGCAAGGCCTGGACGGTGGACAAGGGCTTCGACGTGCACCGGCACGTCGAACGCGTCGTCGTGGCCGACGGCGACTTCATGGCGGAGGCCACCCGGCTGGCCGGCGAACTGATGGAGCGACCGCTCGGGCGGGGCCTGCCGCCCTGGCGGATGTACCTCATCGGCGGAGCGGGCGGCGGGCCCTTCGCCGTCCTGGTCAAGCTGCACCACGCCCTGGCCGACGGAATGCGGGCGGTCGCCATCGGGGCCGGGATCTTCGACGAGATCGCCGCCGTCACCAGCGCCCGCACCGCCTCCCGGGGCCGCCCCGCCGTCCCGCCCCGCTCCTGGCTGCCCGACCCCCGCGAGATGGCGGGCATGGCCCTCGGCCGGATCGGCGAGGTCGGCCGGGCGCTCGGCGTGGGGGCCTCCGTCGTCCGCGCCGGCCGCCTCGACCTGTGGGGCCCGTCCGCCTTCACCGCGCCCTCCAGCGGCACCCGCCGCCTGGCCACCGCCGACCTCGACGCCGGGGATCTCCAGCGGATCCGGCGGGCCGAGGGCGGCACCGCCAACGACATCCTGCTCGCCGTCGTCGCCGGGGCGCTGCGCCGCTGGATGGCCGGGCGCGGCGAGCCGCTGCCCGCCGCCGACCCGCGCGCGCTGGTCCCCGTCTCCCGGCGCCGGCCCGGTGGGGCCGCCTCCGGCAACCGGCTCTCCGCCTATCTGCTCGGCCTTCCGGTGACCGCGGCCGACCCGCGCGAGCGGCTCCGGGCGGTCCGGAGCGCGATGGACCGGAACAAGGCGGCCGGCCCGCTGAAGGGCGCCGGAGCCGTCGCCGTACTCGCCGACCAACTGCCACCGCTGGCCCACCGGTTCGGCGCACCGCTGGCGGCCAACGCGGCCCGCATGCTGTTCGACGTGCTGGTCACCAGCGTGCCGCTGCCCCGCTCCGCGCTCTCGCTGGGCGGCTGCCCGCTGACCGCCCTCTACCCCATGGCGCCGCTGGCCCGGGGCCAGTCCCTGGCGGTCGCCCTGTCCACCTACGGCGGGCGGGTGCATGTGGGCCTGGTGGCCGACGGCAAGGCGCTGCCCGATCTGGAGCGGCTCGCCGAGGCCGTCCAGGAGGAGTTCACGGAGCTGTACGCCGTCGTCACCGGCACGGACCGCACACCGGTGTCCTGACAGGCAGCCGCCGACGGGCTGCGGCAGTCTTGAGCCATGCCCGAACTGCCCGAAGTCGAAGCCCTGCGGGTCTTCCTCGACGACCACCTGGTCGGCAAGGAGATCGCCCGCGTCCTCCCGCTGGCGATCAGCGTCCTGAAGACGTACGACCCGCCGCTCTCCGCCCTGGACGGCCGGACCGTCACCTCGGTCGCCCGGCACGGCAAGTTCCTCGACATCGAAGCGGGCGGGCTCCATCTGTGCACCCACCTCGCCCGGGCCGGCTGGCTCCGCTGGAAGGACTCGTTCCCGGCCGCCCCGCCCCGTCCCGGCAAGGGGCCTCTGGCCCTGCGGCTGGTGACCGCGGACGGCGACGGCTTCGACCTGACCGAGATGGGCACCAAGAAGCGCCTGTCGGTCCACCTCGTCCACGACCCCATGGACGTCCCCGGCATCGCCCGCCTCGGCCCGGACCCGCTCGCCGACGCCTTCGACCGCGAAGCGTTCGCCGCATTGCTCGCCGGGGAGCGCCGCCAGATCAAGGGCGCGCTGCGCGACCAGTCGCTGATCGCGGGCATCGGCAACGCCTACAGCGACGAGATCCTGCACGTCGCGAAGATGTCCCCGTTCAAACGGACCGCCGACCTCGGCGAGGACGACGTCACCCGCCTGTACACCGCGCTGCGCACCACGCTGAAGGATGCCGTGGCCCGCTCCAGCGGGGTGGAGGCCGGGAAGCTCAAGGCCGAGAAGAAGAGCGGGATGCGGGTCCACGGGCGTACCGGAGAGGCCTGCCCGGTCTGCGGGGACACCATCCTGGAGGTCTCCTTCAGCGACTCCTCGCTGCAGTACTGCCCGACGTGCCAGACCGGCGGAAAGCCGCTGGCCGACCGGAGGCTCTCCAAGTTCCTGAAGTGACCGCCCAGGCCCACCGCACCCTCAGCCACACCCCCCGGCTCACCGCGTCACCGTCACCAGCCGCCGCCCGCCCGCCGTCCGCACCTCGAAGTGGTCGATGCCCTCCGGCCGCAGCGCCGCCCCGCCCGACACCTCCACCGGACCCTCGCCCGCGCCCCCGGCCGACCAACTGCCCACCGTCTCCTCGCTGCCGTCCCGGCCCACCGCGACCAGCGCGCACACCCCCACCACCGGAACGCGCGCCACCTCCAGCGCCACCGCCGTCCCCCACTCGCGCCCCGCGGCCGTCACCACCGCCGCCACCCCCGACGCCCCGTCGCTCCCGGACCACCGCTGCACATCCGCCCCGTCCGCCGGGCCGCCCGAGACACCGGCCACCCACGCCGGACCGCTCACCGCCAGCACGACCGCGGCCGCCACCAGCGCCAGCCGCCGCCGACCCGCCCTGCGTCGCGCGGCCGCCACCACAGCCGTCAGGCGCTCCGCGAGGCCCGGCGCCGGAGCCACCGGCGGCCCCGCCACCGCCAGACCGTCCCGCACCCCGGCGAACTCCCGAGCCCGCTCACGGCATCCGGGACAGTCCGCCAGATGCTCCTCGAACCGGAAGGCGTCGGTGCTCCCGAGCACGCCCAGGGCATAGGCCCCCACCCGGATGTGGGGTTCGGTCGTCTGCATGTACTGCGGTACGGGAACAAGCCGCACATCACTCAAGCCATCAGGCCTCGCACCCCCTAAACTCCGGCCTCATGCTGCGCGTACTCGCCGTCGACGACGAACAACCCGCCCTGGAGGAACTCCTCTACCTCCTGCGCGCCGACCCCCGTGTCCGCAGCGCCGAGGGCGCCACCGGCGCCACCGAGGCACTGCGCCGCATCGGCGGTGCGGTGGACGCCGGACCCGACGACCCGTCCGCCATCGACGTGGTCTTCCTCGACATCCACATGGCCGGGCTCACCGGACTCGACGTCGCCCAGCTCCTCGCCGGATTCGCCGCGCCCCCGCTCATCGTCTTCGTCACCGCGCACGAGGGCTTCGCCGTCCACGCCTTCGACCTCAAGGCCGTCGACTACGTCCTCAAACCGGTCCGCCGCGAACGCCTCGCCGAAGCCGTCCGCCGGGTCGCCGAACAGGTGGGGGACCGGTCCGCACCGGTCCACGACAGCGCGGGCGACCAGATCCCGGTCGAGCTCGGCGGCGTCATCCGCTTCATCCCGATCGACGAGATCGCCTACGCCGAGGCGCAAGGGGATTACGCGCGCCTGCACACCGCCGGCGGCAGCCATCTCGTCCGCATCCCGCTCACCACCCTGGAGGAGCGCTGGCGCTCGCGCGGCTTCGTCCGGATCCACCGCCGCCACCTCGTGGCTCTGGGCCGGATCGACGAACTGCGCCTCGACGCGGGCAGCATGAGCGTGCGCATCGGAGAGGCCGAGCTCGCCGTCAGCCGCCGTCACACCCGTGCCCTGCGTGACCTCCTGATGCGCCAGGGCGGCCGCTGACGGAAGCCGTGAGGCCGCCGCTGACCTGGGGCGACCTTCCTCGATCCCTTCCCAGTACCACCCGCCGACGCCTACACTCCGAGCCCATGTCCGCAGAGCCAACGCCCCGGCGCGAGGTGGTCACGGGGGAGCCGCGGCGGGTGCGCCCGCTGCCCCGCTACCGCACCCAGTCGGAGATCGACGAGCAGACCGCCCTCGGCGGCGCCTATGTGCGCTCGCTGATGCGCGGCCAGCTGCGCGCCGGGCTGACCGTCTTCGGCGTGCTCGCCCTCGTCGCGGGCACCCTGCCGCTGCTCTTCGCCGCGCTGAACAGCTCCGCCCTGGTCTGGGCGGTGCTCGGCTTCGCCACCTACCCGCCGCTCACCCTGGCCGCCTGGTGGTACGTCCGCCGGGCCGAGCGCAACGAACGCGACTTCGCCCGGCTGGTGGAGGGCCGCCCCGCCCCGTGAGCACCCCCGACCACATGGCGTCCTGGGTGGCGGTCGCCCTCGTCGTCCTCGCCACTGTCCTCGTCGGCGGCTTCGGCCTGCGCATCTCCCGTACGACCTCCGACTTCTACGTCGCCTCCCGCACCGTGCGGCCCCGTCTCAACGCCGCCGCGATCAGCGGCGAATACCTCTCCGCCGCCTCCTTCCTCGGCGTCGCCGGGCTCGTCCTCGTCCACGGCCCCGACATGCTCTGGTACCCGGTGGGCTACACCGCCGGATATCTGGTGCTCCTGGTCTTCGTCGCCGCACCGCTGCGCCGCTCGGGGGCGTACACCCTGCCGGACTTCGCCGAGGGCCGGCTCGAATCACGGCAGGTCCGCCGCCTGGTCAGCGCGCTCGTCGTCGGCGCGGGCTGGCTCTACCTCGTACCGCAGCTCCAGGGCGCGGGGCTGACGTTGAAGATCCTCACCGGTGCTCCCGGCTGGCTCGGCGACGTCCTCGTCGCCACCGTCGTGACCGCCGCCGTCGCCGCCGGCGGCATGCGCTCCATCACCTTCGTCCAGGTCTTCCAATACTGGCTGAAGCTCACCGCCCTGCTGGTGCCGGCCCTCTTCCTGGTGCTCGCCTGGCAGGGCGACGGCCGGCCCCGGGTCAGCTTCGACGACCAGCTCGCCGTCTTCCGCGCCGACCATCCGCTCTACGCGACGTACGGGCTGATCGTGGCGACCTTCCTCGGCACCATGGGGCTGCCGCATGTCGTCGTCCGCTTCTACACCAGCCCCAACGGCCGCGACGCCCGCCGCACCACCGTCGCCGTCCTCGCCCTGGTCGGCCTCTTCTACCTGCTGCCGCCGATCTATGGCGCGCTCGGCCGGCTCTACACGCCCGAACTGCGGTACGGGGGAGACGCGGACGCCGCCGTCCTGCTGCTGCCCGCCCGGGTCATCGGCGGACTCGGCGGCGACCTTCTCGGCGCGCTGATCGCCGGTGGGGCCTTTGCCGCGTTCCTGTCCACCGCCTCCGGGCTCACCATGGCCGTCGCCGGGGTCATCACCCAGGACGTGCTGCCCTCGCGCGGGGTACGCCACTTCCGGCTCGCCACCGTCCTCGCCATCGCCGTGCCGCTCGCCGGTTCCCTGCTGGTGAGCCGGGTGCCGGTGGCCGACGCGGTGGGCATGGCCTTCGCCGTCTCCGCCTCCTCCTTCTGCCCGCTGCTCGTCCTCGGCATCTGGTGGCGACGGCTCACCCCGCCCGGGGCCGTCGCGGGCCTCCTGCTCGGCGGCGGGTCCGCGCTCCTCGCCGTGGCCATCACCGTCAGCGGAGCCGTACGCCCACCGGGCTGGCCGCATGCCCTGCTCGCCTGGCCCGCCGTCTGGTCCGTCCCCGTGGGGTTCCTCGCGATGATCCTCGTCTCGCTCGCCACACCGGGGCGGATACCTCCGGGCACCAACGCCGCCATGACCCGCTTCCACCTGCCCGAGGCCCTGACGTCGGCGCGCGGCGCGGTGAGGGAGCGATGACCGGGGCCGCCATCGCCGTCCTGGTCGTGCTGGTGGCGCTGCTGCTCGGCACCGGGTTCTGGCTGGGCCGCCGCAGCGCCCGCCCGCTGCGTCCCAGCGACGTCGGCACGCCCGTCGAGCACGCCACGTTCGAGACCCTGCACACCGCGTCGCTGGCCGCCCCGCCGCTGCGGGCCGGGCTCACCGAGGAGAGCGCCCGGCGCGCCGCCCGCAGACTGCGCTCGCTGCTCGGCACCGACGCCCTCTGCCTCACCGACCGGGACCGGGTGCTGGTCTGGGACGGCGCCGGGCAGCACCACGGCAAGGACGTGATGGAGCATCTGAAGGTGCTGCTGGACACCGGCCGGGGCACCGCGTTCGACAGCGGCTGCGCCGATCTGGACTGCCCGCTGCGCTGGGCCGTCGCCGTGCCGCTCACCGTGGAGAACCGGGTCCTGGGTGCGCTCGTCGCCTACGCCCCGCGCGAGTCGGCGGTGCTGGCCCGGGCGGCGGGGGAGGTGGCGCGCTGGGTCTGCGTCCAGCTGGAACTGGCCGAGCTGGACCGCTCCCGCACCCAGCTCATCGAGGCCGAGATCAAGGCCCTGCGGGCGCAGATCTCCCCGCACTTCATCTTCAACTCGCTCGCCGCCATCGCCTCGTTCGTCCGGACCGATCCCGAACAGGCCCGCGAACTGCTGCTGGAATTCGCCGACTTCACCCGCTACTCGTTCCGCCGGCACGGGGAGTTCACCACGCTCGCCGACGAACTGCACTCCATCGACCAGTACTTGGCCCTCGTCCGCGCCCGCTTCGGCGAACGCCTCGCCGTGACCCTCCAGGTCGCGCCCGAGGTGCTGCCGGTCGCGCTGCCGTTCCTGTGCCTCCAGCCGCTGGTGGAGAACGCCGTCAAGCACGGCCTCGAAGGGGCGGTCACCCGCAGCCGGATCACCATCAGCGCCCTGGACGCCGGCTCGGAGGCCGAGGTGGTCATCGAGGACGACGGAACGGGCATGGACCCCGAGCGGCTGCGGCAGATCCTGCGCGGCGAGGGCGGCACATCCACCGGCATCGGGCTGCTCAATGTGGACGAGCGGCTGCGGCAGGTCTACGGCGACGACTACGGACTGGTCATCGAGACCGGGGTCGGGGCGGGCATGAAGATCACGGTGCGGCTGCCCAAGTACCGGGCCGGGGTGCACGGTTCCTGACCTCGCCGGGCGCGGGGCTCAGCACAGGTGGACCGCCAGGTGCCCCAGCGGCAGCCCCAACTGCCAGGCCGGCGTCCAGACCCGGACCTCGCCCTCCTCCGCCGGATCGGCCGACGGCTCCCAGGAGTCGGGGCCGATCGCGTCCAGGTCCGCCGCGAGCAGTTCGGTCTCCTCCAGCCAGCGCCAGGTCTCCCGGGCCAGCGCCAGATCGGGGTCGCCGGGCGCGGCGCACCGCCCCGCCTCCGCCAGCCGCTCGCAGACCCAGCTGCGCCAGGTGCACTCGTACGCCGTGAGCATCCGCAGCTCGTCGACCCGACGTTCGGGCAGGGCCCGGGAGGCGGGGGTGTCCCCGGGGAACGCGCACAGGAACATCGTCAGCGCGAGCGCGTCGCGCCCGGCCCGGAACTCCAGGGTCGACGGTTCCATCAGATCGCCGGTCCGTAACAGCTCGTCGGCGGTGTACTCGGTGGACAGCCAGGCCATCGGTACCTGGAGCCCGTTCCCACCGGTCCCATCCGTATCCTCGGGACGCATCCCGTCTCGCCTCTTTCCTTGCTCGGTACCGGGCTTCACGCAGCATTGAACCGGGGGCGGGCGCCCCGCGTGGGCAGAAGGGGAGGATCGCCCAGGAGATACGAGGCTGCGAATGAGTGCCGACCCCGGCGACGACCCGCATGTGCGCCTGCTGCTGGGCGCGTACGTCCTGGACGCCCTGGACGCCGAGGAGACCTGCCGGGTCGCCCGCCATCTCCAGGGCTGCGACGCCTGCGCCCGGGTCTACGTGGAGGTGGCCGAGGCCTCCGCCCTGCTGGCGCTGCTCCGGGCCGAGGACCTGCGGGAGTAGCCGGGCAGGGTGCGGGAGAGGACCCGCAGGGCGTAGTACGAACGGGACTTGACGGTCCCGGCGGGGATGCCGAGCACCGTGGCCGTCTCCCCGACGCTCAGCCCGCGGAAGTAGATCTGCACCAGCACCGCGCGGTGCTCGGGGCTGAGGGTGCGGACCGCCTCGCGGACGTCCAGGGCGCGCACGGCGCGGTCGGCAGTGTCCAGGGCGTCCGGGGTGCTCTCCAGCACCGTGTCGCTGACCTCGACCGGGCGGGCCTGGCGTGAGCGCCGCGCGTCGATGGCGAGGCGGCGGCCGACGGTGAACAGCCACGGCCGCATCGAGTCGTAGGGCGCGTCGAAGGCCTCGGGATGCTGCCAGGCGCGTACGAGGGTCTCCTGCACCAGGTCCTCGGCCCGCTGCCGGTCCCCGAAGGTCAGGCCGAGGAGGAAGTGGAACAGGGCGGGGCCGTGTTCCCGCTGCATCTCCGCCAGGGTCCGCTCGTCGGTCGTCGTCGTGGTGTTCATGAACGTCCTCTCCCGCCGAGGCCCCTGACGGCCTCGTTGCCGACTGGCGTATCCGAACGCATTCGGCGGCGCGGGAACAGGCGGTGCACCGAGGCGTGCGACGAGCGGTCGCTCAGTGCGGCGAGTGGTGCGGTGAACGGTCGAAGGGCCGTCGGGGTCGGCCGGTACGACCAGTTCAGCTAGGTATGCGGCAATGCTCCTTGCTTATCCGGTATGAAGATCTGTGTAGTCGGATGGTCGTAATCATCCGAACATGGAGTCGAGCAGATGACGCAGCGCATCCGACCGGGCACCGCGGCCGCCATCGCCCTCCTGCTCGCCGCGGCCACCGGCTGCACCGGGCAGCAGCACCCGGCCCCGGCGCCGAGCGGACCGCCCGCCGCCGCCCGGGGCGCGGGCGGCCAGGACGCCGACGGGCCGCGCCCGTTCACACTGCTGGCCGCGGGCGACGTCCTGCCGCACTCCTCCGTCATCGACCAAGCCGCCGCCGACGCGGGCGGAGCCGGTTACGACTTCGCCCCGATGCTGGCGGGCGTCGCCCCGGTCGTCTCCGGCGCGGACCTGGCGTTCTGCCATATGGAGACGGTGTACGGGAAGGAGGGTGGCCCTTACACCGGCTACCCGAGCTTCAAGTCGCCGCCCGAGGTCGCCGCCGCCCTGCGCGCCACCGGGTTCGACTCCTGCTCCACCGCCTCCAACCACACGCTCGACGACGGGGCCGAGGGCGTCTCGCGCACCCTCGGGGCGCTGGACGAGGCGGGCATCCGGCACGCGGGCTCCGCCCGTACGGCCGCCGAGGCCGCCCGGCCCACGATCCTGCCCGCCGGACCTGGCAAGGGCGCGGCCAAGGTCGCCCACCTCGCGTACACCTACGGCACCAACGACATCCCGCTGCCCGCCGGCCGGCCCTGGACGGTCAATGTCACCGACGAGCACAAGATCGTCGAGGAGGCCCGGGCGGCCCGGCGTGCCGGGGCCGATGTCGTCGTCCTCTCCGCCCACTGGGGCACCGAATGGCAGGACGAGCCCGACGCACAGCAGTTGGAGCTGGCCCGGCGGCTCACCGCCTCCGCCGACCGGGGCCGCCCCGACATCGACCTGATCATCGGCACCCACGCCCATGTGCCGCAGGCGTACGAGAAGGTCAACGGCACCTGGGTCGGTCATACACCGGATGGCCGAGAACGGAGAGCCGAAATGAGCGACAGCGGTACATGGGTCGTCTACGGGATGGGTGACCAGATCGCGGGCGACATGATCAACGGCCAGGGCGAGCGTGACCCACGGGGGAACGAGGGCACCATGGCGCGCTTCACCTTCGCGCCACCGGCCAAGGCGGGGGGTCGCTGGATGATCCAGAAGGCTGAGTTCGTGCCCACCTGGTACGAGACGCGCACTGGGCGCACGGTCAACCTGAACGCCGCGATCAAGGCTGGCCGGGACGACCTGACGGCGATCCGCGACCGTATCCGGGATGTGGTGCTGAGCAGGGGCGCGGCCGAGGCCGGTCTCAGGATGGGCGAGTAAGGCATCATGTCGGTTATGGGTATATCCGGAGCTAAACGCGCACGATGGGGGATTCTTGCGCGTAAGTCCAAGGTCTACGGTGCGGCCGACCACCGCCGCGAGATGTCGACGGCGGCGCAGATCGAGACGGGCCGAGCCGAAGCAGCACGCGAAAACGCCGAGGTGCCTGACGGCTGCGTTTGGGACGAGCTGGGCTCGGCGTTCGCCAACCGGGCACGCGACGAGTTCGAGGCCGCGCTAGCTGCGCTGGCCGAGGGTCGGATCGACGTCCTGTGGTGCTACCGCCTTGACCGGTTCAGCCGCAAGGGTGCGGAGGACCTGTTGAGGGTGATCGGGAAAGTCCGCGTCATCTTCTGGTACGACCGTCTTGACTCCATGGAGCCGGGCGACCGCCGCCGCATTATCGACTACGCCGAGCAGGCCCGCGAATACTCCGAGCGCCTGGCTGACACGGTGGGCAACACGAAGAATTGGCAGCGCGAATCGGGGCAGTGGTTGTCTCAGGCTCCGTACGGCTACGTGGTCGGCCCGGGGCGGAAGCTGTTCCGGGATCTGTCGCCGTACCCGGGCTCCGACGCGCCTCGGTGGGAGGTGGTGGACCGCATCATCAGGGAGGCCGCCGACCATCCGCAGGGGTCGATGCGGTCTATCATCGCTCGGCTGAACCAGGATGGCATTCCGGCGGCGCGTGGTGGCCGCTGGTCGTCTGCGGCGGTGCACCGGATCATCTTTCATCCCGTGTACGAGGGCTGGCAGATCGTGACCGGGCCGAAGGGCGGCAAGCCCATGCTCTACCTGGACAAGGCCGGAAAGCGGGTCAGCGTTACCGACGAGCCGATCGTTACCGACCCGGCCCTGATCGCACGGGCGAGAGGCAGGGTCAGCGGCAACGTATCGCCTACGCGAGGCTCGAAGCTTCCCATCCCGACTGTCGAAGGCAGGGTGAAGCACTGCATGTCCGGTGTCACACGCTGCGAGGGCTGTATGGGGTCCGTGGTCAGGAACGGTCAGGGGTACACGTGCTCCCTGCACAAGGACGACCCTGGACGATGCCCCATGCCCGCGTGGCTGGACGGTGCTCACCTGGAAACGTTCGCGCGGGATGCGTTCATAACCAAGTTGGCCAACATTGACCCTTCCGACCCTGACGACCCGGACCTCGGTCTCATGATGGAAGTGACGAAGCGCTGGACGGAGCTGGAGAGGCCGACAGAGTCCGCAGAGGAGCGGCGGGCCCGGCAGGCGCTGCGGGACGCCGAGATGGCCCGTGACAGGCTTCAAGCGGCCTTTGACGCTGGGGCGTACGCCGGGGACGCGGTGGCGCTGTTCGTCTCGTCCATGCAGACGGCAACGGCGAACGTCGAGTCGGCGCGGGCAACGGTCGATCAGTTCGGCGGCACGCGGGCGGTGGTGCCCTGGATCGGTAACGAACACCTCATCCGGGAAGCGTGGGACAAGGCCGATTCCAAGCGCCGCCGGGAACTGCTTCAGCTCGCGATGCGCTTCGTGGTCATCCGTCGGTGGGAGGGGAAGCCGCCGAATCGGTGGGAACCCTTCGACGTTGCATCGCGGGCAACGGTCTACTGGCACGGCGATGATGTACCCCGCTCGCTGCTGACCAAGCTGTCGATCGTGCGGAGTCGGAAGGGCGGGAAGGGTATCGGCTTGGCGGCGTGACGCCTGGTCACCCCGGCCGGCTCGGCCAGCGGAGGGCGGCCCTCTCACTCTAAGGAGTTGAGGGGGCCGCCCTTTTGACGTTCCGTGACGACCAGGTGTCGAAAACCTGCACTACGTACCTTCTTTCCTGTGTGTGAGTCAGGGAAAGAAGGGCCAGAGTGCAACTTTCTGGCACCCGCTCCGCGAGGGGGTGTGATCGCGCTTTAGCGCCTGTACCCCCTTCCCCACTTAACTCCTGTGAGCCCCCTCGCGCGTGCGCGTGCGCGAAGAGACGCGACGTCCCGTGAGGCGGCTCCGCCCCGACAGGGCAACGCTCCCGCCCCGGCTCTCTCCCCGGGTCGCGGTCGAGCACCTGTCGGGGCCTTGTGCTTGCTCCTGGGGGAAGTCCGGGCCATCGGTGGCCCCGCAGGGGCGCGCCGTGCGAGCCGAGGCGTATTCGGCCGGACGTCCCGGTGTTGAGCCGCTAGCCATGGCGAGCCGGACGCATCCCCGCCGTACGACCCCTAGGTCTGACCTGGGGGGCCTCTGTGGCGGGTCCTTGATCGGTAGCTCAGTTGGCAGAGCACGGGACTGTTAATCCCGGGGTCGCAGGTTCGAGCCCTGCCCGATCAGCAACGCCCCTCCCCTCGTATCGGTGGACCCGCGACGGGAGGGGCTTTCACGTGCGGGCCCCTGTGAGGGGGTCTCGCTGCGGGGGCCCACCGTTGGCCGTCCGACGATGGCCCGGTGGGGCCGGTATGGGGGGCCCATGGCATGGGAGGGCAGTACGAGGCGTGCGCGCCTCCCTGCCGACTGGGTGGTCATCCGTGAACGGGTGCTCGGGGAGGCGGGATACGCCTGCCAGTGGGTACGCGTCGACACGGGGGCCCTGTGTGGCCGGTACGCGAACCAGTGCGACCACATCCACGCGGGCGACGACCACCGCCGCAGCAACCTGCAAGCGCTGTGCGAGTGGCACCACAGGCGCAAGTCATCGAGCGAGGGAGCGCACGCACGCAACGCGCGTGTCGTCCGTCGCGAACGTGACGCGCTCGCCTCGCCGTTCGCCGCTCGCCTCGCCGCTCGACGGTTGAGCGAAGCGAGTTGAGTCGACGTCACGTGAGGCTGACGCGCCGCGCAGCGTGCGCCGCGAGTTCGGCAGCGTGTGACGCTGCGTAAGGATTCCTTGCGGCCAGGGGTGGGGGGTACCCCGCCTCAGACGGCGACGCCACCCGGGGGCCAATAGCGCGACCCCCTGCGTACAGGTCTGGAGGTTTCGGCCCCGGCCTCGCTCGCCACGCCCCTCACGCTCTGTGAGCTGGGCTTTCCCTCGCTTTCCCGCCTCGCTGGCGGTCCGGCCTACGCCCGCGCACACGCGCGCACGCGAGGAACACCCCGTGCGCCGCCCTGTGCGGCTCTCTCGCGGCCTCGCACGTCCCCGGAGCAGGGAAGCCCCGCCGGACCGCTCCGAGGCCGCCTCGGGCGTACAGCGCTTCACAAGATCACCCCGCCCCTCTCGCCAATGCGCCGCGCAGCGTGCGCCGGGGCATGACGAGAGGAGGGCGAGGCATGGCAGGCATGGGCCCGCCCCCGAAGGAAGAGAAGCACGGTCGAACTCCCAACCTGGGCAGTGCGACCGAGCCGGCCGACCTTGAGGGCGTCCCGGCCCCGGACCTTCCGAACCCGAAGAAGTGGCTTACGGCCACCCGGGATTGGTGGTGGGCCTGGGCCGACTCGCCGCAGTCCGTCGCGTTCCAGGCGACCGACTGGGGCCGCCTCGTCGCGCTGCTGCCGCTGGTGGACGGATACAACCGTCTGATGTCCAAGGCGGCCGACGACCCGCGCAAGCTGCGGGCCGGTAAGGACGTGCTGTCGGAGATCCGGCAGAACGAAAGCCTCCTCGGTGCCACGCACCTGGACCGCCTCCGGGGCCGAATGCCCACGGGCGGTACCGGGGCCCGGCCGGAGGCCGTGGCCGGTGGGGTCGACGCCGAGAACGTAGTCAAGCTATTCGGGGGGCCCTGATGCATGTAGGGACGATCCCGGAGTACAAGCCGCGCGAGACGCACCCGCAGAACTGGCCCGCGCTCCACGAGTCCATCGGCTATGCCGCCGTGGCGTGGATGCGCGCGAACCTGGTTCAGCCGGACGGCGACAACGCGGGCGAGCCCTTCGAGCCGACGCCCGAACAGGCTCATTTCATCGCGTGGTTCTACGCGGTGGACGAGAGAGGACGGTTCAAGTTCCGGCGTGCAGCACTGCGCCGGAGCAAGTTACGGGCTGGGGGAAAGGGCCCTTCGCGGGCGCTCTGTGCCTCTTCGAGCTGTGCGGGCCGTGTCTTCCCCATGGGGTCGTCACGACGTCCGCAGGCGTCCGCGTAGCGGTCGGCCGGGTACATCCCGCGCCGCTCGTGCAGCTCGCTGCGGTCAGCTACAACCAGACCGAGAACACGTTCGCGAGTATCCGCGCGATGGTGGCGGGCGACCGCGCCGAGGCGCTGGGGCTCGACATCGGCCAGACGCGCATCCTGATGAAGGTGCACGACGGCCGCCGGGTGCGCCGGGGCAAGTTGGAGCCGGTGACGACGGCTTCGGCCTCCCTGGAAGGGAACCGGACCAGCTTCTACGTGCTGGACGAGCCGCATCACCTCACCGACAGCAACGGCGGCCACCGGCTGGCCAGGGTGCTGAAGCGGAATGCGGCCAAGGTCGACGGCCGGGGGATCGAGACCACGAACGCGCACGCGCCGGGGGAGAACTCCGTCGCGGAAGCGACGTACGAGGCGTATCTCAAGGTGGTCGACGTCCCGTTCGGGGCCGGGCTGCTGTACTCCGCGCTTGAGGCCCCGCCGGAAACCGACCTCGCTGACGAACAGTCGGTGCGGGCGGCGCTGAACGTCTGTTACGAGCACTGCCCGTGGATCTCGATTGACCGGCTGGTTGACGAGATTTACGACCCGGGGACGACCCGGGAAGAGGCGATGCGCTTCTATTTCTCCCGTGTTGTCGCCGCGTCTGACGCCTGGCTCGATCCGGCGGACGTGGACGCCGTCACCGTTGCCCGGTCGACGGTGCCCGAGGACGGCTCGATCATCACTCTCGGGTTCGACGGGGCGCGCGGGACGCACCAGTACAGCGACGCAACCGCCCTCGTGGCGTGCGACGTCGCGACCGGCCACGTGTGGACCCTGGGGGTCTGGCAGCGGCCGGACGGCCCGACTGCGGAGGGCTGGGAGGTTCCCCGCGACGAGGTGGACGCCATGGTGCGCGGCGCGTTCAAGCGCTGGCGCGTGGCCGCCTTCTTCGCGGACCTCGCCTTCTACGAGTCGTACGTCGACCGGTGGGCCGAGGACTTCCGCGAGGAGCTGTTCATCAAGGCGGGCCCCGGCCACTCCGTCGCGTTCGACATGCGGCGGCGTACCCGGGAGTTCACGCAGGCCGCCGAGGGCGTCGCCGCAGCGTTCGAGGCCAAGGGCCTGACGATCGCTGACGACCCGCGCCTCATCACGCACTTGAAGAACGCGCGACGCCGCCCCAACGCCTACGGCGTGGGTCTCGGCAAGGAGTCGCGGGAGTCGCCGCGCAAGATCGACGCGGCGGTCTGTCTGATCCTCGCACGCGAGGCCCGGCGCAAAGCGCTAGAGGCGGGCGTGCTTGAGAAGTGGGCCGAGCCCGAACCGGGCGTTGTGTACGGCTTCTAACCCACCACCCCAAGGAGATCCGCCCGCCATGGGTGATGTTCGTGTTGCCCTGGCGGGCGCTCTGTCCTCCCGTCGCGCTGAAATGCCGGACCTGATCCGGGTCGACCAGTATTACCGGGGGATTCAGGATCGCCCGTACATACCGAAGCGGGCCGAAGCCGAGTTCGGGGGGATGGTCACCAAGTCCCTGGAGAACTGGCTCCCGTTGATCGTCTCGACGGTGGCGCAGAACCTCCGGGTGGAGGGCTACCGCCGGTCGGACAAGCCCGAAGACCTGGAGCCCTGGCGCTACTGGGCGGACAACCTGATGGACTCCCGTCAGGCTCAAGTCCACCGTGCTGCCCTGACGTTCGGCAAGGCGTACGTGTCCGTGATGCCGGGGACGAGCCCGATCGCGGGCCAGCCGGCCCCGGTCATCCGGCCCATGTCGCCGCTGTCGGTGACGGGGTTCTCCGAGGACCCTGACGCCGACTGGCTCGACCTCGTCGTGCGTTCGCTGGGCAAGGTCGTCCAGGGCGAAGACACCTTCCTCCGCTGGGAGGTGTGGGACGACGAGGCAGTGTCGGAGGTCTGGCAGCCCGAGGGCACCGACGACCCCGCAGAGTGGCGTGTCGTCACCTCCGAGCCGCATGGCATGGACCGGTGCCCGGTGGTGGTCTTCCGGAACCGGTGGGCGGACTCGCCCACGACGATGACGCACGAGCTGGGCGAGGTCTCGCCGCTGATGCCGATTCAGGACCGGATCAACTCGACCACGTTCGACATGCTCGTTGCACAGTCCTACTCGGCGTTCCGGCAGCGGTGGGCCACGGGTATTCAGATCCCGAAGGACCCGCGCACGGGTCGGCCGGTCGAGACGTTCCAGGCGGCTGTTGACCGCGTGTGGGCAACTCCCGGTGACAAGGTCCGCTTTGGCGAGTTCGAGCAGACGGACTTGTCGGGCTACCTCTCGTCCCGGGACGCCGCGATAAAGGCCATGGCCGCCATCGCGCAGGTCCCCCCGCACATGTTCGCTTCCGGCGTCGCCAACATCAGCGCCGACGCGCTCACGGCTCTTGAGTCGGGCCTGTCGCGCAAGGTGCACGAGCGGCAAACCATCTTCGGTGAGGCGTGGGGCCAGGTCTTCCGGCTCGCCGCGTACGCGGTGGGCGATGCCGACAACGCGCAGGACACCGAAGCGCGGGTCATCTGGCACGACGCCGAGGCCCGCTCGCTGTCGCAGACGGTCGACGCCCTCGGTAAGGCTCACCAGATGCTCGGCGTGCCGCAGCAGGCCCTTTGGGAGCGCATCCCGGGCGTGACGACGTTCGACGTCGAGGCATGGCGGGCGCTGAAGGTCCAGGAGGACGAGGCGGCCGAACGGCGCGGCCTCTCCCTGGTCATGGGCGCTGACCACACGGGCCGGGACACCGAGCAGGACGCCGGTCCGGTCGCCTCCGACTATGTGACGGCGGCCTAGTGGCCGACGAGGCGCGGGCGCAGGCCCTCACGGAGCTGCACGCCCGCGCACAGCAGGAGTTGACCGGCAAGGCCCTGAAGCGCCTGGAGGCCGCATGGCGTCGGGTACGGGTCCATGACCCGTACTCCGTCGCGCAGTTCCTCCGGCAGGCGGAGGACGTCCTCGCGGGGGCCTACGCCAAGTCCGGGCGTGCCTCCGCGGATTACTACCAGGCGCACCGCCGGGCGCTGCTGGGGGAGACCCTGTTTCAGTCGGCGGAGGCCGCCTACGCGGAGGCCCGCCGGGTGGCGTCCAGAACGGCGGCGACGGAGTCGCGGCGGCTGTCCGTGCAGGCCCGACGCCACATCAACTACCTGCGGAAGCAGGGAATTTCAGAGACGGACATTCAGCGGCTGGCCGGGAGCCGGCTGCTGGGTCAGGCGTCCCGGATGGTGATGTCCGGCGGCCGGGACACGCTGGCCTACTACATCAACAACGACCCGAAGGTGTTGGGGTATCAGCGCCGCGCATCGGTCGCGTGCTGCGCGTTCTGCGCGATGTTGGCCAGTCGGCCGAACCTCTACAAGACGGCCCGCTCGGCGGGCGCTGACGGGGGCCGGGGCTTCGGCCGGGCCTTCAAGGCAGGCACCCGGACGGCGGACGCCGCCCCCTGGCACAACGGGTGCCGGTGCGTGGCGGTGCCGGTCTACAGCAGGAAGCAGCGCGCCCCCCGCAATTCACAGCGGTTCGCGGAGATGTGGCGGCGCGGCGAGATCGAGATGCGGACGAGTGCCAGCGGCACCCCGTACCCCGTGTTCAAGCAAGGAGAGTGACGGACGCATGTCCGAGACGGTAGAGACCCCGGAGGCTGGGGAGCAGGCCCCCGCCGCCCCGGGCCAGGAGAGCGCACCCGGCGTCGAGGAGACGGCCGGGGAGCAGCGTGGGACGTCCAGCGGTGCCGCCGACCAGTCGGCCGAGCTGGAGCGTCTGCGCAAGGAACTTGAGGCAGCCCGGCCGATCCTCGCCGCCCATCAGGAGGCGGAGGAGGCGCGCAAGTCCGAAGCGGACAAGCTGCGTGAGGCACTGGAGGCCGCCAAGGCGGACGCCGCCGACAAGGCGCGCGCTCTGACCCTGCGGGAGGTGGCCGAGGAAACGGCCCTGCCTTCCTCCCTCGTGGCCAAGCTGCCCGGCGGTTCGCGTGACGAACTGCTCGCGCTGGCCAAGGAGATTCAGGCCCTGGTGGGCGAGTCTCCGCGCGGCGGCAAGCTGCCGTCGCGACCGACCCCGAAGCTGCGTACCGGTCATGACGCGCCCGACCCGGGCGAAACGCTCGACCCCCGCAAGCTGGCCGCCATCGCGCGCAAGCTCGGCCGCTTCTAGGTCGCCCCTTAACTCTCAATCCCTGAAAGGGGTATGCCCTCCGTGGCTGACCACGCTTTCCAGAAGTACGACAAGGTTGCGGCTACCGCGCTGGGCCTCCTTGAGTCGCAGGTGATCCTGGCGAATCTCGTTTCCCGTGACTCGGGTGCGGAGTTCACCGGTGCCAAGAGCGACACCGTGAACATCAAGCGCCCGGCCCGGCTGAACGGTTCCACCGAGGACATCGACCGGTCCGGTTCCCGCGAGATCGACAACGAGCAGCTGGTTGAGGGCAACCTCGCGGTGCGGCTCGACAAGCACGTCTATAGCGCGGTGGACCTGACCGACGCTGAGCTGACGCTCGACGTCAACAACTACGCGGCGCAGGTGGCCGGTCCGCAGGTCCAGGCGGTTGCCCGGATCATCGAAAAGGCCATTGCCAAGGCCGTTCAGGACAACGCCACCAAGGTGACCGGCGCGGGTATCGAGCTGGACAAGGCGACCGGCAAGGAGAACCAGGCGGGCAGCATCCGCCAGGCGATCATCAAGGCCCGTACGCAGCTCAATCGCTCCGAGGTCCCGACCGATGGCCGGGTCCTCGCCGTGGGCACCGACATTGAGGCCGCTCTCCTCAACGACCCGAACCTCACCAAGGCGAACGAGGCCGGTGACAGCGGCGCGCTCCGCAACGCGGACCTGGGCCGTCTCCTGGGCTTCCGGGTCGTCGCCACGAACAACATCGACGCCAAGACGATGGTGGCCTTCCACCCGTCCGCGTACGTCCTGGTGAACCGTGCGCCGATCGTCCCCCCGTCGGTCAAGGAGGGTTCCTCGCAGTCCTTCGAGGGCTTCGCGCTGCGGGCCATCCGTGACTACAACTCCAAGACGGCGTCCGAGCGTTCGTTCATCAGCTCCTACATGGGCATCGGTGTCGTGAAGGACATCGCGATCGACGCGAAGAACGGCACCGCCGAGACCATGCAGCGGGCCGTGAAGGTGGTCGCCACCGAGAAGGCGGCCGGCTCGCCCGCGAAGGGCGAATAGGACTCCGTGATGGGCGAGTTGGTGGCGTTCGAGGATTGGCGCCAACGCCGACCCGAACCCTTCGCCTCCCATGAGGAGGACCGGGCCAGGGCGCTGTTGTCGGATGCGTCCGACATCGTGCGCGAGGCAACCGGCCTCACGGCCGAGGACTGGCCGACACGGACCCCCGCGACGGTCCGACAGATCGTGATGCGGCTCGCCTCGCGGGCCTTCGACAACCCCCTCGGGCTCTCGTCCGAGAGCGTTGGCGATCTCTCGTACCGCATGGGACGACAGCAGACGAACGGCCTCTTCCTCCTCCAGGAGGAGCGCGAGGCGCTGGCCGAGGCCCTGGGGCTCTCGCCGGTGGTCTGCGCCGAAGTCTCCATCGGGTACGACGACCTGAAGTTCCGGCAGTTCGCCCCGCTCGGGCGGACTGCCGAGGACGGCGTCGTGTGGGTGGGGGGCTGACGTGATCGGTCCCATGGTGGATACGGTCCGGGTCCTGCGGAAGGTCGAGGACCAGGCCGCCGACCCGGACCGGTACACGGGCCAGAGGCCCCGGACGTGGGTTGCCGACGAGGCCACCTACCGGGGCCGCCTGATCTACCCGTCGAGCCGTGAGGAGACGACGGAGCGGGACGCGCAGGTGGAAGGCCACTTCCTTGTCCTGCCCCCGCGCGTGCCGGTCGACGGCCGCTGTCGCGTGCTGGTGAACGAAGACCCGCAGCCCTGGGAGCTGGACGGCAACCCCCTGCCGCAGCGCGGGCGGTCGCCCATCCTGCGACACCTGCGGGTCAAGCTGAAGAGGGTGGAGGGCTGATGGCAGCCGTTCAGATAGACCGGGCGGCCGTCGAGGCCCTGGCCCGGGGCGAGCAGGTCAAGGCCGTCGTGCACCGTGCCGGGAAGGCCGCCGAGAAGGGCGCTGAGGGCCGTTCTCCGGTCCGTACGGGCGCGTTCAAGGCCGCTGGCATGTCGACGTCCACAAAGGTCCGCAGGACGAAGCTGGGGCGCTGGGTGACGGCGCGCGTCTACTCGCACGACGAGGAGGCGAACATCATCGTTCTCGGCTCGGCCAAGACGAACCGGAAGCCGCACCGCGTGTTCAACCTGGGCGACTTCGCCGGGGGCCTGTAGTGCGCCCTGTCGTCCGTTTCCCGGACGTCGAGGCCCTGACCCTGGCTCACCTGCGGAAGGTGATTCCCGGGTTCCAGGGCGGCCCCGACGTCCCGCAGGATCTCGCAAGTCGGCTCCCGTTCACGACGGTTGAGCGCAACGGCGGGGTCACCCGCTGGCCGGCTCTGGACCAAGCCGTCCTGGCGCTCTACGTGTACGGAGCCGACCGGGCCACGGCACACGACCGCCTCCAAGAGGTGCTGGCGCACCTTCACGCGATGCCGGGCAGTGCCCCGCTGGTCTCGCGCACGTACACGATCGCCGGGGCCCAATTCACTCCCGACCCCTTGACGGACGGCCCGCGTTGGTACGCGTCTGTCGGGGTCGCGGTACGACCTGAAAAGGGGATCGGCTGATGGCCGCAAACTTCGACTCTGACCTGGTGAAGGTCGCAACGACCGGCGTGATGTTCGTGGCCAAGAAGGCTGACGGCGTCACCGCCCCGAAGGCGGAGATCAACGCGACCACGGGCGCTATCGACCTGGTGGCGGCGGGCGCGTACGCCAAGGAGGGCAGCGCGGCCGACAAGTGGTCGGCGCTCGGCCTCTTCAACGATGACGGTGTGGAGCACGAGTTCAGCGAGGACACCGAGGATGTGAAGTCCTGGCAGTCCGGCACCGTGCGGACCATCATCACCGGCCGGGATCTCACGCTGAAGTTCGGGGCCCTGGAGTCCAGCCCGCGTGTCCTGGAGGCGTTCTACGGCCTGGAGCCGGGTTCGGTGAAGGTCGAGGCCGGGGGTAAGGCGTCGTTCAAGATCGCGGCCAACGCGAAGCGTGAGCCGTTCGCGGCGTTCTTCGTCATCCGCGATGGCGACATGCTCTGGACGATGCACATGCCCAACGCGCAGGTCTCCGAGGTGGAGTCGCCCAAGTTCTCGTCCGGGCAGGCGATCACGTGGGGCATGACCGTCAAGGCCCTCGGTGACGCCAACGGCAACCTGGCCACGTGGGACATCACTGACCCCTCGCTGGGCGGTGCTCTGGAGCTGGCCGCCTGAGTTCGGCCGTACCTCCGTTGGGCGTCCAACGGAGCCAAGACAACTGATCTTCAGGGGTCGTCCCACGAGGGGCGGCCCCTGAGTCATTCCGGTACGCAGCAAGAGAGATGACGAGTTGAGCAAGCCGAACAAGAAGGTTCTTCGCCTGGCCACGCTGCGGCAGTCCGCCGAGGAGCGCGGCACCGCAACCATCCCCTTCGAGGGCGTGGACGGCGAGGCGTACAGCATTCCCGGCCCGCAGTTCTGGCCGGACTCGGCGCACGAGGCAGCCTCGGTCAACGACGTTCCCGGCATGGGGCGCGCGCTGCTCGGTGAGCAGTACGAGCAGTTCACCAAGGGCGGCAACCGCTCGGCCGACCTCGCCCTGGTGGTCGAGGCGTACGCCGAGGAGCAGGGCGTCACCCTGGGGGAATCCGAGGGCTCGCAGGGCTGATCGACGCCCACGGGGACGATCTCGACGCCGACTTTCAGCGCGTGTACGGCCTGGACGTCCGCGACGTCGGGTCGGCGTCTCTGACGTGGGGGAGGTTCGGCGCGCTCGCTGAGCGCCTGCCGGAGGACTCCGTCACCGCACGGGCCGGACTGACCCCGGAAGAGGTCATCTGGTCGTCCCTTGAGGCGCAGCTCTCTGCGGGCGTCATCGAAAACCTGCGGGTCACCAACTACCTCCTGGGTGGCCTCCTCACCGCGCACGGCGCGAAGGAGAACCCCGTTCCGCTCCCGGAGCCGTTCTACCGGCCCGGTGTCGAGCGCGAACAGAAGAAGTCCAAGGGGCTGTTGTCGCTCGCTTCCAAGATGGGTGCCGAGCGGCCACGTCCCCGCATTACGTAGGGAAGTGCAGTAGTGGCCGGAGCCATGAAGGTCGGCACGGCCTTTATCGACCTCGTCGCGCGAGGTGATCGGCTTTTCGGTCAGATCACCACCATGGCGAGCCGGGCCGGGGTCACCGCCGGTCGTTCGCTCAACCGGGGTGTGACGCAGGGCCTTTCCGGCGTCAGTCGGGGTGTGGCGGGGGCGGGCCTGGCAGTTCAGGCGCTCGGCACGCGCGTCCAGAACACGGGACGCCAGATCCAGCAGGCCGGACAGGGCTTCCAACGCTGGTCGGCTCCGGCCGGGGCCGCCGCATCCGCCGTCAAGCCCCTGGCGCTCGGTGTCGCCGCGCTGGGCGCGGGCGTCATCAAGACGGGCATGGACTTCGACACGTCCATGGCCAAGTTGAAGGGCGTAACGGGCGCTCCGAAGCGGGAAATTGCCCTTCTGGAGAAGACGGCCCGGCAGCTCGGCGCGACCACGAAGTTCAGCGCGTCGGAGGCTGCGGACGGCATGGGCTTCCTGGCCATGGCCGGGATGAAGACCAACGAGATTGTGGCGGTCACGCCGTTCATGCTCGACCTGGCGTCGGCGGCCAACATGGACCTGGCGCGGACGTCGGACGTCGTCACGAACGTGATGTCCGGCATGGGCTTGGGCGTTAACCAGGCGGGCCGTGCGGTCGACGTGATGGCCAAGGCCGCGATGAGCGGCAACACGGACATCGAGATGTTGGGCCAGGCGTTCAAGTACGTCGGCCCGGTCGCCAAGTCGTTCGGGATGTCGCTGGAAGAGGCGGCGGCCTCCATGGCCGTCCTGGGCGACAACGGGCTTCAAGCCGATATGGCGGGCACCTCGATGCGCGGGATGCTGACGCGTCTTAACGACACGTCAGGCAAGGCGACGAAGATCGCCAAGAAGTACGGCATTGAACTCCGCGACCAGGACGGCAAGTTCATTGGCCTTACGGCCTCGGTGAACGCGTTCGCCAAGGCGGGCGTGTCGACCACGGACGTCATGACGGCGTTCGGGCAGCGAGCCGGCCCGGCCTTCCTCGCCCTCATGGGCGACGACTCCCGCAAGAAGCTGAACCGGCTGAACGCGGAGATGAAGAACTCCGAGGGCGCGGCCCGCAGCATGGCCAAGGCGTACGAGGAGTCGGCCAAGGGGCGGTTGCTCAACTTCAAATCCGCAGTGGAGGAACTGGCCCTCCAGATGTGGGACGGCGGGCTACGAGACGCCACCAAGAACACTCTTGACGGTCTGACAGCTCTGGCCCGTGGGTTCGGCGCACTGCCGAACGGGGTCCGGCAATCGGTCCTCGCGCTCCTCATGGTCCCCATGGTGGTGTTCGGCGTCGCCAAGGCGGTGACCGGAACGGCCCGCCTGGTGACCGGCTTCGGCCGGTCCGTCGCCGGTGCCGGTCGGGTGCTAGTGGCGGTCGGTAAGGCTCCGGTCGCGTTCGCGCGGGGCCTGGCCCTGCTCCCGACCCGGCTCGGCCTGATGGCGCTGTCCCTGCGTCAGGGCACGGCGGCGGCGGGTGGGTTCGCGGCCCGCACGGCGACGGCGACGGCTTCGGCGGTCACCTCGTTCACGCGCACGGCCACGTCCGCAGTCGCGAGCGGGGCCCGTACGTCGGCGGCGTGGGTGGCCTCTGCGGCGCGCTCCGCCGCCTCCTTCGCCCTGATGGCGACCCGCGCCACCGTCGCGGGTGCCCGCATCGCGGCGGTGTGGGTCGGCCAGGCCGTCGCCGGAGCCGCGTCGTTCGCCGCTTCCATGGTCCGCACGGCGGCCGTCGCGGTCGCGCAGTTCGTCATGATGGCGGCCCGCGCCGTCATCTGGGCGGCGACCATGGCCGCACAGTGGATCATCGCGATGGGCCCGGTGGCCTGGGTGATCGCGGCCATCGTCGGCCTGGTCGTCGCGGTCGTCGCCAACTGGGACCGGATCAAGTCCGCGACCGCCGCAGTCTGGGACTGGATCTGGGCCAAGATCAAGGCCGTTTGGGGGCTGATCAAGGCCGGGGCGGTTCTGTACTTCACCGCCTACCGCGTCGTGATCCTCGCAGCCTGGACGGCCATCAAGTCGGCCACGTCCGCAGCCTGGAACGCGATACGGGCGCTGATCTCCGGCGTCTGGCGCGGCATCCGCGCCGTGATCACCGCCGGGACGAACGCGGCCAAGGCGCTCATGCGCGCCGGGTTCGCCGCCTGCCGCGCCGTCACCGCGTCGACCTGGGCCGCCATCCGGGGCCTGATCTCCGGAGCGGTCGCCGGAATCCGGGGCATCCTCGGGTGGTTCGGCCGACTCGGCGGGCTGTTCCGTGGCTGGTGGAACTCCGCCGTCAGCGCCACGCGCACCACCACCGTCGCCCTGATCGCGGTCGTCCGGGGCATCCCCGGGCGCATCACGGGTGCGCTCGGCAACATGGGCTCGCTGCTGTACGGCAAGGGCCGCGACGTGATCTCGGGCATGATCCGAGGCATTTCGTCCATGACCGGCGCTCTCTGGTCTAAGGCCAGCTCGGTGGCGTCGAGCATCAAGGACAAGTTGAACCCGGCGAACTGGTTCCGGGCCTCCTTCGTGCCCGACGACGGGGCCTCGTGGCTTCCTGACCCCTTCGCGCCCGCCCTGGCCTCCGTTGGCCGGTCAACGGTGCTGGGGGCACCTGCGGCGGCCCCGATGGGCTACGCGGCCCCCTCGTCCCTCGGTGGTGCGGTCGGGGGTGCGTTCTCGTCCATGGCGGCGGCGTTCGACGCCGGTTCGCGCGGCGGGGCGTCGGTGGGCGACCTGGGCAACTTCGAGCGGGCGGCGAACCGTGCCGCTGACGGCGCGGTCGGCAGGCGCGCGGGCGCGACCATCACCGTCAACGCCCGGACGGATGCGAACCCCTACGAGATCGGTAAGGCAATCGCCTGGGAAATGAGGACTAGTGGGCGCTGACATCTACGTGTCGTGGGTGTTCGCGGAGCAGGTAGCGACTACCAACGCGGTGCGGGTGTCGTGGGGCCCGCCGGAGCGGGACACCCCCGCTCTGGCGCACCTCGTTTACATCAAGCCGTCGACACAGACCAGTTGGTCAGGCGGCGAGCTTCAGTCGCTCACGGTCGACATGCCCGCCATGGAGCACACATTCGCCGTGCCCGGCCCCGGCACCTATGACGTACGGGTTCGCATCCGGTACGGGGCCGGGGCGAGCGTCTACCTGGGCAGGGACACGGCGGTGACCGTCGAGCCACCGCCCCCGCCGCCTCTCCCGGTCGCCCCGGTGCGGGGCGACGAGACGGCCAATCAGCCGTACGTGGCGCAGAGCTGGACGGCGGAGTTCGGGGGCGTCCTGCTCGGCGGTCCCTCGCCGGTCGTCCTGGAGGAGGTTTCGGGACTGCTCGACGCCCCCGAGGTCCGCTCGTCGGACAAGGAGCTGTTGCAGCGTGACGGCCTGGTGCCCGGGTTCGACTACCTCGGAGACCGCACGATCACCCTGGAAATGACGGTCCTTGACCCTGACCGGAACCTCTCCGACGTGCTCGCCGCGTTCGTTCCGGGCGGGGTGGAGCGGCCTTTCCGCTTCGCGTTCCCCGGGGTGGCCGGCTCGGACGGGGTGCTCAACTGCCGGGTCCGGAAACGGGACATCAAGATTGATCAGATGCACGTGGCCGGGGCGGCGAAAGTCGTGGTTGAGATGGCCGCGACGGACCCCCGGCTGTACGCGAACCGGGAAGAGGTGGCCCGGGTCGAGCCCCCCAAGCCGCGCGTCGGTACCCGGCTGTTCCCGATGCGGTTCCCCCTCCGTCTGCGGAGGGACGGGGCGCAGGTGTACGCCTCGCGCACCTACCTGACGAACCGGGGCAACACCGAGACGTGGCCGCGCTTCAAGCTGATCGGTCCTCTCCTGTCTCCGGCGATCGAGAACAAGACCACGGGGCAGCGGCTCGCGTTCGACCTCCGCTTGCCCGCCGGGGAGGTGCTGGAGGTCGACACGCGGCGTCGCGAGGTGCTGCACAACGGGGCCAACGTCTTCGGCTCCGTGACGCCGGACTCCGAGTGGTTCTCGTTCGCGCCGGGCCCCAACTCCGCGGAGCTGGAGGCGAAGCAAGGTTACGAAGGCATGTTCGCGGAGGCGCGTTGGCGCTCCGCATGGCTGTAAGGAATGGGATTCTTGGCAACGCTGCGACCTGCAATGTTTGTGCATCAGGGGGAGTATGACGCTCTCGATCTTCGGCGCGTCCTGTCGAGGATGCGGCCCCCCGTGTTCGGGGTGGTCGGTGACGGCTTCAAGGTCTCGCGCGTGAATGCACAGACCGCGCGGGTCCGCGTCGCAGGGGTCAGTGACGCGTGGGTGGGGTTCAACACCGGTACCGGCGAGGCGGTCAGCTCGCGTGACGGCGCGTTCGTGAGCCTGGACGACGCGGTCGAATTCGATGTCCCGGTCCCCAGCGTGGGCGAGCAGCGCACGTATTACGTGGTGCTGAAGGTCGAGGAGCGCGACGGCGACGATGCAATCGGCTACGCGGCGTCGGACCAGTTCGAGCCGTACAGCCTGGACGACTTCTCGGCAGGGTGGGGCTTCACCCTCGTTGCCGGTCCCAACGGCGGCGCGGTGCCCGCTGATTCGCTGGTGCCGCAGAACTCGTTGGTTCTGGCCTCGGTGACGGTCAAGGGCGGTCAGGTGCTCGATGACACGTCGATCAAGGATCTCCGGTTCTCGTACGGGTCGCAGAACGATACGGCGCACGTGTCGACGCTCCGTACGGCGCAGGGCCGCACCGTGGCCGATGTCGCGAAGGCCAAGCCCACCATCCGAAACGGCTCCCTGATCTACGACGTTGGGGACGACACCCTGCACTACGCGGTGTCGGGCGGGGCCGGGAAGACGCGGCCGGTGGAGCGCGGGACGCAGCTCTACGAGGCGCGCGGCTCGGGAACCGTCGGGTTCGCGGGCGGCAACAACGCCAAGGGCTTCGGCATCGTCAAGGTGACCATCCCGAAGGCGGATTACCCCCGGGTCGTTCAGCTCTCGTGCTCGATCCGGGGCGACGGCAAGACCTCGCCGGGCGAGGCTCACATGATGTCGTGGTCGCTGCGGGGCAGCGGAAACACCAACGCCGAGGTCGGGACGCTGACTTACACCGAGACCGTGTCGGCCGGCTCGGGCGGCTTCTGGGGCTGGCAGGGCAATTACGTCGAGGCCCTGGCCGCAGGCGTCGGCAAGGACTTCTGGGTGTCTGCCCGTCCGAGGACCGGCAAGGCCGTCTATGCGAACGCCACCGACTCACGGGCCTGGGCCGTCGTCACACCCCTTATCAAGTAGTGGAGATGGATGTATCGCGTTCTGTTCGTGGAGTTCAAGACCGGAGTTCTCTGGGGTGAACTGCCCGCCTCCTCACTGGATTTCTCCCGCGTACTGAACGCTCCCGGCAAGGCCACCGTGACCGTTCCCCTGGCGGACGATCCGCTGCGGGGGCACGACTGGTCGGTCATATCCCCGTGGCGCCTGTTGATCTACATCCAGCGCGGGCAACGGATCGTCTTCGGCGGCCCGCTGCTCACGTGGTCCGTGGACCTGGAGCGCGAAGAGATGGTCCTCAACTGCGAGGGCCTGTGGTCCTACTACCGGCGCAGGCTCATCAACGACCGGTCGGGGCGCTGGAATCCGCAGTCGTGGACCCGCGAGGGCGCGGCGTACGTCGGATGGGACCAGGCCGACATCGTGTACGACCTGCTGCGGACGCAGGCCGACCGCTCGTACGACACGGGCGGTACGGACAAGGTCGAGCGCGGGTCGGGCCCCGATGCACTGGTCTTCGACTGGCAGGGCGAGCAGGAGCAGGACCCGGACGGCAAGGCCGTCAAGCCGATGCCCGGCAAGGGCGTCATGCCGCCTACCGGCATCGCCCGGACCCGCAACTATCCCTGGTACGAGTACAAGGCCGTGGGGGAGGCCGTCGAGCAGCTGGCGGCGGTACAGCACGGGTTCAACTTCCGGATCGACCACTACTGGAACGGGGACCGGCTGGTGAACCACTTCCGGCTGATGTACCCGACATCCGGTGAGGTGACCGGCCTTGAGCTGGAGCACGGTTCCAACTGCGAGGTGACCGAGGTCCGGGGCGACGGTACGAACCTCGTGACGCAGGCCCGTGCGACCGGGGCGGGGGAGGGTCTGAACACCCTGATCGCGCACCGCGCCGACGCCGAGGCGGAACAGCCGCTCACCTCCCGTACTCCGCGCCTGGAAACGGTGGAGTCGCATGTCGACGTGACCGAGGTGGCCACGCTGAAGGGCTACGTGGAGCGCATGTTGCGCGAGGGGTCCAAGCAGGTGGTGATCCCCTCGGTGCGACTGCGGCCGGACGCCTTCCCCGGGCCGGACAACGTTCAGCCGGGGCAGGTGATCGGGCTCCGCGTCGGCACGCCGTGGTGGCCCGGAAACCAGGGTGGTGAGATCCGGGGCGAGAAGGGCGCATACCTGATTGCGGAGATCGACACGAAGGTTGACGGCGGCGGCGAGGAAACCACGCTGACCCTTGTCCCGGCCGACCTGGTCTAGGAGGACTGACGCATGGCCACATCGCTCTACAACGCATCGCTGGCGGCCGAGCTGGCGGCCATGAAGCGCCGCCTGTCGGCCCTGGAGCGCAACCCGAAGAACGGCGGCCGGGCCGATCGGTGCCTGGCCGTCTCCCGGAGCCAGGCGAACGGCTCGGCGGTCCTGTTCAAGACGGAGGAGGATCTACTCCACGTCTCCTTGGTCGGGATCAACAACCCGATCGTGGTGATTGATGCCCCGGTGGTCATGACGTCTACCGGCACCGTCACGATCCGGCCGGTACCCGAGGCCGGCTCGGCTCCCGCCGCGCTGACCGCATCGGTCAAGAAGGGCCACACCAGGGCCCGTTGGGTCTGGCGATGGCCGGGCCGCGTCGGCTGGCAGGCCGGGACCGGGGCCACGTACTTCACGCTGAAGGCGAAGAACACGATTGATGCGCAGTTCGGTGACAAGGTGTTCGACCCGGTGATTCAGGCGATCACGGAGACGGACGCCGAGGCGCTGGGCCAGGCCGTCAACACCGTGCGGGTGTCCTGATGCTGGGACGCCCCTCGCTGGCAGGCGAGTTGAACGATATCCGGCGGCGGCTCGGGACGCTGGAGCGGGTACGGCGCAACGGCGGCGACGTCGAGCGCTTCCCGTACGGGAAGCTCTACCCGATGCAGGGCATGTTCACCTTGCCCAACAAGGACCTGGAACCGCAGTACGCCGTAGACATGTCCGGCGTGAACAACCCCGTCGTCGTGATCGACGTGCGGGTCAGCGTTGCCGACAACGGGTCGACGCGCAACGAGGTCCACGTGACGCCGGAGTCCGCCAAGGGGGCCCGGGGTCCGCTGCTGCGGGCGTACGCCTCCGACATGGCGCAGGTGGGCAACCGCCGCTTCGCGACGTGGCGCTTCCTCTGGGCGTGGCCGGGGGTCTGGAGCTGGGAGACCGGCGACGGGTCGACGTCCTTCGAGGTGCTGGCGGCGAACAAGGCGGGCGTCGGCGCGTTCGGGACGATGTATCAGCCTGCCGTCTCCGTGGTCGACGCAGCGACCGCCGACGCACTCGGCAAGGTCGGGACGGTCTTCAAGCTCTAAGCAGCGTTGGCCGTCCCACAGAGCCCCGCTCGGAATCTCCGGGCGGGGCTTTCGCATGAGCAAGAAAGGGCCAGAGATGGCGTACACCGCTGACGCGGCGATCCGCGAGGCGCGCAAGCACCTTGGTTACCGGGAGACCGGGAACAACCTGACGAAGTTCAACAAGGAGTTCGGGAAGATCCCCGGCTATCCGCACGACGGCTACGGGTACCCCTGGTGCCAGTCGTTCCAGTCGGTCGTGCACAAGCACGCTGGCGGGCGGCCGAACACCGACTTCCCGTGGTCGGCGGGCTGTTCGGCGGCGACGTCGTGGGCCAAGTCCCGGTCGCGGTTCTACACCACGCCCCGTAAGGGCGACATGGTCATGTACGGCGCTGGCGGCGGCACCCATGTGGACATGGTGACCGAGGTCGAGTCGGGCCGCGTGAAGGTCATCGGCGGCAACACGGGCGGCGGGTCGCTGAACGGCGCGTACTACAACGGCGACGGCGTCTATGAGAAGTGGGTCCAGCGGTCCAATCCCCGGATTCACGGCTACGTCCGGCCCGCCTACGGCTCGGCCGGGACCGGCAGCGGCGGCGGCAACTCCAAGCCCCCGTCCGGCAACCGGTACCGCATCAAGTCCGGCCAGACCCTCGGAGTCATCGCGGCCCTGTTCGGGACGACCGTCGCGGGCCTGCTGGCGCTGAACCCGTCGATCAAGAACCCGGACCGGGTGAACGAGGGTCAGGAGATCATCGTTCCGGCGAAGAAGGAGCCGACGAAGCCCCCGACGAAGGAGCCGACGAAGCCGCCCACCAAGCAGCCCACGAAGCCGCCGACCAAGGAGCCCACGAAGCCCCCGAAGCCGCCGACCAAGGAGCCCACGAAGCCCCCGAAGCCGCCGACGAAGGAGCCGAGCAAGCCGCCCACCAAGGAGCCGAGCAAGCCGGACCCCGGCAAGGGCAAGCCGACCGGCAAGCCGAAGCCCCCGGTGCACAAGCCTGCCGACAAGCCGTACGGCGCTGGCTACCTGGTGACCATCAACGGCAAGACGTACGGCCCCGGTGCGAAGGGCGACCACATCACCGTGCTGGGCCGGGCCCTGGTGAAGCGGGGGTTCGGCAAGCACTACCGGCAGGGTCCGGGCCCGCGCTGGCACGAGGTCGACCGGCTGAACTACGCCGACTTCCAGCGCTCGCTGGGCTTCACGGGCAAGGACGCCGACGGAATCCCCGGCCGCAAGTCCCTCAACCGCCTGCTGGGAAACCCGAGTTCGACCACCGCGGAAAGGTGTTCCTGCGGGAAGGCCAAGGCCCCGGTCCCCGAGCCGGCCGCCGTGGTCCCCGGGCGGGGAGTCCTGCCCAACGCCCCGGTGAACGGCCCGCTTTCGACCCCGTACGGCGCTTCCGGCGCGCTGTGGTCGAGCGGCAAGCACACGGGAGCCGACTTCCGGGCCGCCTCCGGTACGCCCGTGCGGTCGGTCGCGGCCGGGGTCGTCGTCAAGGCGGGTCCGGGTGGCGCGTACGGCAACGAGATCGTGCTCAAGCACGCCGAGGGCCGGTTCACGCAGTACGCGCACCTGTCGGCCGTCCAGGTCCAGGCGGGCGCGGCCGTCGCCCACGGGCAGGTGATCGGCGCTGTGGGCTCGACGGGCAACTCGACCGGCCCGCACCTTCACTTCGAGCTGCGGACCGGCCCGGCCTACGGAACGGACGTCGACCCGATGCCGATCCTTTCCGCCCCCGGCCCGCGTAGCGGCGGGTCTGCGACTGCGGTCGTGGAACCCCCGAAGTTCGGCAACGACCTTGACGGGTGGATCGAGGCCGCCCGCGAGGAGCTGCGGAAGAACGGCGACCAGGTGCCGAGCGCTGCGGCGATCCGGGCCCGGGTCATGACCGAGAGCGGGGGCAACCCCCGTGCCATCAACCTGACCGACAGCAACGCGGCCAAGGGCACCCCGAGCAAGGGCCTTATCCAGACGATCGACTCGACGTTCCAGGCGTACCGGCTCGCGCACCTGGCGAACGACCCGTACGACCCGGTCTCGAACCTCGTCGCCGGAGTCCGCTACGCCAACGACCGCTACGGGTCGTTCGAGGCCATCGCATTCAACAAGGGCGGCTACTAGACGACATGAGCGAGCGCGAACCGCTCGGCGTGCAGATCACGGCACGCGAGATTTACGACGAGCTGCGCGACATGCGCGGCGAGGTGCGCACGATGGCGCAGCACCTGGACGCCGACAAGACGGCCATTGCCGACCATGAGGCGCGGATACGGGCTATCGAGCGGTGGAAGTACAGCATCCCGGCGGCGGTCCTCATGGGCATTGCGTCCATCGCCGCCGAGGTGGCACGAGCAACAGGCGGGGAATAGTGGACCAGATCAAGGAACTCATAGCGGCCAACCCGGTACGCGCACGCGCCGCCGTGGTGGCCCTCGTGTCCGCCCTGGCGGGCGTCGTGCCCGCGCTGGCGGGCCTGGACGTCGAGGGAGTGGCGGGCGTCGTCGTCGGCCTGGTGGCGCTGCTCTGCGGTGCCGACGCGGCCAAGCGCGTGACGCTGAACGAGACGTCGGACATGGACGTCATGGCGGCGGCGCGCGACTGCTGCGCCTGCCCGCACCAGATGCCCGAGGGCCTGGGCGACCCGGGCCCCGAAGAGGTTACGGCCGAGCTGTCCCGTAAGGACCTCGCCCGGCGCGGGTGAGGCTGTACCCCTGCCCCCACTCAACCCCTCGCACGAGACGCGAGGACAGGAGAGTGATGGTGCAGGGCATCGGCATTATCGGGCGGGCCCGCAGCGGGAAGGACACCGTCGCGGCCCGCCTGGTGGAGGAACACGGGTTTCAGCGCATGGCACTTGCCGACCCGCTGAAGGACATGGCACTAGACATCAACCCCGTGATCGGGGCCGAGGACGGCGCGGGGGGATTCTCGCCGCTGTACCTGGCCGACGCGGTCGAGCTGCTGGGCTGGGAGGCGGTCAAGGACCAGCATCCCGAGGCCCGGCGGTTCCTTCAGCGGCTCGGAACGGAGGGCGTGCGTAAGGCGTTTGGCGCTGACTACTGGGTGGAGGCGCTGATGCGTCGGCGCGCCGCCCGGCGGGTGGTCGCGGACGACCTCCGGCCCGTGGTCGTGCCGGACGTGCGCTTCGCGAACGAGGCCAGCCGGCTCTCGGCCGCTGGCTTCCAACTCTGGTACGTGGACCGGCCCGGCGTCGTCGGCGGCGGCCACGCATCGGAACGGCTCGGCCCGAACATGGCCGGGGACGTGCTGCTGAACGACAGCACAATCCATGCCCTGCACAGGCAGGTTGACGTACTGATCAAGGGAGGACCACGCAATGCGTGAGGCCATCATCAAGCGACTCGGCGGAGTGACCCGCGAGGAATTCGAGGACACCGTCACCGCCCTGGGCGGCCAGGACGTGGCCGCGTACAACCCGCTGCCCGCCTTCCTCCAGAGCGAGGCCGCGCAGGCTGCGCACGCCCGCGTGAAGGCCGCCGTGCCCGGCTACAAGGACGGCGTGACGTCCATCCGAAACGCCCTGTCCGCGTAAGAGACACCCGCCCCCGTGGGCGCTGGCCAGGCTGCCAGCGCTCCGGGGGCATTTTTTCGTTTCCCTGCGCGCAAGCCATCGCGTACGGCATCGTTGGACGTCCCACGGTGCTTTGCGTGGCGGGCCGCGCGCATGTACTGTCTGGACCGCGCCAACCGGACAAGCCGGGCGGCGGAAGCAAGAGAAGAGATGGTGTTCCACATGGTCGGGACCGTAACTGTCGGTGATGTGCTCAAGCTCGGTGGCACGCTCGCCACGGTCGGCAAGGGCAAGGTGCCGCACCCGCTGAAGGACGGCAAGACCATCTGCAAGGGGCAGGAAGCCGAGGCGCAGAACTTCGAGCACACCCCCGAAACCACCGTCTGCGCGAACTGCGCGAAGCTGGTCCGGCAGACGACATGGACCAAGGACCAGGCCCCGGCCGAGGAGACCTCGGCGGAGGAGACGGCGGCGGAGGAGACGGTGGCGGCCAAGGACGGCGAGACGGCCGAGGAGACCCCGGCCGACAAGCCCGACGCGCTGACCGAGGTGAGCGCGATCCTGGACCGGATGGAAGACGACGCGACGTACGACCCGGCCAACGCCGAGGAGGACGGCAAGCGCGTTGAGGCGCTGCTCCTGGAGCTGCCCAACGGCAAGCGCACTGCCAACCGGCTGCGCCTCCGGGAGGCTCAGGACGCGATTGCCGAAGCGGTCAAGGAGGCGGACAAGGCGGCGGCGAAGGCGGCGGCGGCAGCGTCCAAGGCCCTCGGGGTTCTGGAGACCACCGACTATCACGCCGTGCCCGGTGCCGAGGAGCTGGCCGAGGAGGGCGCTGCCAAGGTCGCGGCGATCCGGGACGCGATCGGGTCGGCGGCGGAGGCCGCGAACGAGGCCGCGAACGTGCAGCTGCACGCCCGCCGCCGCTTCCGCAACAAGGACGGCCTTCCCGACATCGACGGGAAGTCTCAGGCGTGGCGCGACTGGTCGAACGACCTGAACGTGAAGGCAGAAATCGCCGTCACGTCGGACCTGCCCGAGGACGAGAAGAAGCGGCGCACCCTGATCCAAGGCAGTGTGCGGGCGCAGATGTCGCAGGTGCGGGTGGACTACATCCGCGCGCTGGACCACTCCCCGGAGGAGGCGGCACTGTTCCTGAAGGCCGCCAATCCGGTCAAGGTGAAGAAGGACGAGAAGGTGTCGGATGCCGTCTTCCGGCACTTCGGCATCGCCTCCCGGTCGATCGCTGAGAAGAAGCGCGACGACCGCGCCGCGAAGGCGATCACGGCGGGTACCCGGTCGGCCAAGGAGTCCGCCGACCAGGCCGCGAAGACGGCGAAGGACAAGAAGACGCCCGTCGCGGTGAAGGCGGCGACGGTGGTGGAGACGGCTCTCCGGGCGTTTGAGAAGCTGCCCATGGACGCGATCCAGGCAGCCAACGCGGAGGGCAAGGAGCGCATCCAGTCGGACGCCAAGGAGATGATCGGGATTCTGGAAAAGATCATCCAGGCCGCCGAGGGCAAGGCGTAGGACGTACCGACCGGGCCCCGCTCCTCACCGAGGGGCGGGGCCCCCTCCGAAGGGGACAGCATGATTCCGATGTACGGGGTTCAGCCCCTGCCCGTGGACGATGAGCAGGCGTTCGACGTGACCCGCACCAACGAGCGCGGGGAGCGGGTCCTCATCCGGTACGCCGACCAGGACGCGGCGCTGAACGTGGCCACCACGCTCAACCACAACGCGGGCGGAGAGTGGGGCGTGCCCTCCGTCCCGGAGACGCCCGAGGAGGCCCCCGAGGCACTGCCGGACGACCACACGCGCACGCTGGCGCTGGAGATCACGGCCGAGGAGTTCCGGGAGCTGATGCGGTCGGTGGCCTACCGGCAGGCGGAGGGCGGCCCAGCGGTGCTGGCGCGCGTGATGCGCAAGGTGGGCGACGCGTGGACCGCCGCCGAGGAGTGACCCCCACCGAGCCGCGCACGGCCGCCTGACGGCCTCTGGGCCCTCGTTCCCCACCTGGGGAGCGGGGGCCCTTTCTCATGTCCGCAGGCGGGCGTACGGGGCGTGGGACCTTGGTCCCAGCCGGCTGCGGGACCAAGGTCCCTGCGGGGCTCGCGCTCCGGCGCGCGGGCCCTCTCTCCTCCTGGTGCAAGAGAGTCGCACTACAGCCCTTCTTTCCTCTGTGCGGTTGGGAGAAGAAGAGACGCAGTGCGACTTTCTCGCACCCGGCCAGCGTGTACCCCTGCCCCCACTGAACCCCTTCGCAAGCGATCAGCGGCCCCGGAGACGGGGCGCGGAGGGAGAGAAGCGTGTCGAGCGTCAACACCATCATGAGGGGCGGCTCCCGCTTCTACGTCGAGCCCGAGACAGGCGTCAAGGCCCCGGGCGTGACCAGCATCATCAGCATGGGACCGAAGCCGTTCCTACAGTTCTGGTCGGCCAAGATGGCGGCCGAATGCGCGGTCGACAACATCGCCTCCCTCGTCGGTCTGGCGATGAACGACCGGCAAGGCGCGATCGACTTCGTCAAGGGCGCTGCCCGCCGGTACACCAAGCAGCGGGCGGACGTCGGGTCCGAGGCGCACGACCTGTTCGAGCGCATGGCGCGGGGTGAGGTGGTCCGCCGCGTGCACCCGGACCTTGAGCCCTACCGGGCGCATTTCGCGGAGTTCCTGGACCAGGCGCAGCCGGAGTTCATCCGCATGGAAGACGTCGCGTGGAGCGAGAAGCACAACTATGCGGGGTCGTTCGACGCCATCGCGAAGATCGGCGGAGAGGTCGTCATGCTCGACTACAAGACGAGCAAGGCCACTTATGCCGACGTGTCCCTCCAGGCGACCGCGTACGCGTACGCAGACGTGATCCTGGACGCGGACGGCAACCGGCACGAGATGCCGAAGTGCGACGCGGGCGCGGTTCTCCATGTCACTGCGGAGCAGTGGGCGCTGAAGCCGGTCGAGGTGTCCGACAGAGTTTTCGCGCAGTTCCTCGCGCTGCGCAAGACGTTCGATTGGGACCGGGAGACCTCCAAGGAGGTCATTGGGAAGCCGGTCATGTCCGGCGGTACCTCCCTCGTCACCGGCACGCAGCGGCGCGCCAAGTGACGCTGACATGGGTGGTCTTGTACGTGTCGCTGTTCGTCATGCTGACGACCGCTGCGCGGCGCTGAGGGCCTGTACCCCCGCCCCCACTCAACACCTACGACGGAGGGGCGGGGATCGCTGCGAGCGGCCCGCCTCTTGCGTCTCACCCCCCTTTCACAGATCAGCGCAGGAGATATTCAGCTTGTCCCGCAGCCTTGCCATTTTCGACACCGACCCCGACGCGAAGCCCCGCCCCCGTTTCGTCGCTGACACCGTGGGCCGCTTCCGCAGCGGGCGCATGATCGGCAACCGCCCGGAATCGCTCTCCGAGTGGCGCGTGACGACGGGTGATCCGGACACCGCCAAGGCGATCACCGCCCTGATGGGCGGCACGTCCGAGGAGTGGGAGACGGCCGGAGAGGACGGCCTCGAAATCCTCACGGACAAGGACGCCGTGAAGGTCGTCATTGACGGCGTCGAGTCCATCCGGGCCCGCATGGTCCTGTGGGGCCGTCAGGGTCCGATCCACGAGTGCGACGGCGCTGTGTACCTCTCGCCCGACGAGGACAAGGGCACCCCGTGCGGCTGCCCGAAGCTGCTGGCCGACCGCAAGGCGGCGGCCAAGTCCGGCCGGGGCCCGGCTCCTTCCATCGAGCTGAAGTTCCGCCTTGCGGACGATCCGACCCTGGGGAAGTTCAAGTTCGTGTCCGGCTCCTGGGAGCTGGTCAAGGTGCTGCACGAGGTAGAGAACGCGCTCGAACGGGTCGGCGGTCCGGCGCTGTGCACGCTCCGCCTGGAGCTGGTCGAGTTCACCACGAAGGCGGGCGTTGATGTGGCCTACCGCAAGCCCGTGATTGACGTGCACGGCAAGGTCCCCGCCGACATCGACGCGGTCATCAACGACGCGTCGCCGTGGGACGACGTCCCGTTCTAGGCCGAGTTGGGGGCCCGTCAGCGTGACGGGCCCCCGGCCAGTGTTGGACGTCCAGCAGAGAGAGAGTCAGAAGTGCGTTCCGCAGAAGAGATCATGCGCCACCCGTTCCGGGTGCCCGAGGCCCTGTCGTACGAGGAGCTGTCGCGGATCTGCGACGACTTCGACCGGGCGGCCGAGGTCCACCCGTCGACCGGGACCGGCAACAGCGCGGCCAAGCTCAATGAGGACAAGGTGCGGGCGATCCGGCAGGCTGCCGACGCCGGGGCCCGACTTACCCCGCTGGCGGCGTCGTTCGGGATCTCCGCACGCGCCGCCCGGCACATTGCCCGCCGCACGTCCTGGACGCACGTTCAGTGATCCGGGTGGTGAACGAGGACCAGGCCCCGGCCCTGGGCGATGTCCGCCGAATGGCGGCCGGTGACGTGCTGGTGTTCCGGCCAAGTGCCCGCAGCCGGCCCGATTTTCCGAGGCTCTGGGAGGCCGCCGGGGCGGCGTCGATGCGTGGCGCCTGGGTCCACTGGACGGCGGTTGATGTCGATGGCTAACCCGGCCAAGGCGAAGGGCACGGCGTGGGAGTCCGCCTGTCGTGACTACCTGAATGACGGTCTCCCGCTGTCCGTCGAGCGGCAGTTCAAGGTTTCCCGCAACGCACAGACCGGCGTCAACGACATCGGGGATCTCGACGCCTACCCCTTCACCGGCGAGTGCAAGGCGGTCAAGGCGTACGACCTGGCGGGGTTCGTGGAGCAGGCCGAACGAGAGGCAGAGAACGCGGACATGCCCTTCGGCGTGGCGCTGGTCAAGCGCCCCCGTAAGGGCGTTGGCGACGGCTACGCCGTGCTGAGCATCCGCACATTCCGCCGGGTGCGCGCCCGGCTGCTGGGGGTCGAGGACCCCGGAGAGTAGGAGAGAGATGGAGTTCCGCAGCATCCTTGCGCGGTTTGAGGACGTGGCGGAGCACGCAGACGGCGGATACGTCGCGAAGTGCGCGGGACACCCCGACACCCGCCCCTCACTGCGGATTTGGCGCGGTGAGGACAACAAGGTGCGGATGACGTGCCGCGCCAACTGCCGCACGGCCGACGTCCTCACGGGGGCCGGGCTGACGTTCTCGGACCTGTTCGACGCGACGGGGGAGGGGCTGACCGTCTCGGCGGCCCGCCCCGTCCCCGTGGACGCGGGCAAGATAGCCGCACTCCGCATGTGGCTTGACGACCGGCTCGCCGGACTCGACGCCACCGTGTACGACTACGCGGCCGAACGGTTCGGCCTCAACTCCCGCCAGGTGCAGGACCTTGAGGTGGGGTCATGGGAGCCCTCCGCGGAATATCCCGAGTTCGTGTCGGACACCTTCGCCCGCTACCCGCGCATGGTCGTCCCCTTCTTCGGGTTCGACGGCGTCGCCCGAGGCGCGCAAGGCCGGGACCTCTCCGGCCGGTGCCCGGTCCGGTGGGTGTCCCTGTCGAACGACGGCGGGACGTGGGCCAAGTACGGCGTACTGCGCAACGATTCAGGGTTCGACACCTGGGTCATCACCGAGGGCCCGAGCGACGGACTGACGGCGTGGGCGCAGGGATACAACGTGATCGCCGTGCGCGGCGCGGGCCTCGCGCGGAACGCGGAACTAATCCGCGAGATAGCGGCGGGCCTGGGTGACACTGACGTCGTCCTCGCCGGGGACCGCGACAAGGCCGGAGAAGCGTTCACGGAGGAACTGGCCAAGGCCCTCGTCCGTGAAGGCGTGATGGTGCGTCGACTGGCCGGTATCCCGCCCGGGATGGACCTCACGGACTGGCGGGCAGAGGCGCCAACGGATTTCGCCGGGGCGTTCCACCATGCCGTAAGGCGGGCGGAGTTGGTCAAGGCGGATGAGCCGGCCGAGGAGGTGACGCACCGTGGGACGTCCGGCAGTGCCCTGCTTCCGCTGACGGACCTGGGCAACGCACAGCGGCTGTTCAACCGGCTGGGCGGACACGTCCGCATGGTGTCGGGCGCTGGCGTCTTCCGGTGGCAGGGCAGGAAGTGGGAACAGATCCCCACGGAAGCCCTGTACGCGGACGTCCGCGCGGTCATCCGCGCCATGGGCGAGGAGACCGGACACCCCAACCCGGACGCCCACAGCAAGTGGGTTCAGCGCTCCCAGGACGCACAGAAGGTCCGGGGCATGGTCGACATGCTCTCGTCCATCCCCGGTGTGTACGCGACGGTGGACCAGTTCGACGCCACCCCGGACCAGATCGCATTCCGCAACGGGATGGTGAGCCTGCGGACGGGGGAGCTGACCCCGCACGACCCGGAGGACATGAACACGTTCTACGTGGACGTGGACTTCAAGCCCGGGGCGCGGGCCCCTCGTTGGGAACGGTTCCTCCAGGAGTGCCACCCGGACAGCGAGAGCACCCCGGGGTTTCTGCAAGAGCTGATCGGCTACGGCCTGTCGGGTCTGTCGGTCGAGCGCTGTTTCGTGATGCACGTCGGTCCGACGACCAACGGGAAAACCACTTTCACGGCGACGCTGGAAGACGTGTTCGGCGCTGCGGCCCACCGGGTCGACGCGGCACTGTTCCAGCGTCGCCGGGAGTCGGGCGGCCCCCGGGCCGACGTGGTCGGCCTGCGCGGCAAGCGCCTGGTGATCTCCTCGGAGTGGCCCGCCCATATGCCGCTCGATCAGGCCCTCATGAAGTCCGTGACCGGCGATCAGACGATCAGCGCTCGGGGCGTCTACGCCCGGAACGAGATCACGTTCCGGCCCTCCTGCCTGGTGCAGGTCGACACGAATTACGTGCCCGACGTCGACGCGACGGACGCGGCCCTCTGGCAGCGCGTGCGGGTCGTCCCCTGGGAACAGGACTTCCGGGGCCGAGAGGATCGGCACCTTCAGTCGACCTTGAAGCGGGAGCGCGAGGGGGTCGCGGCCTGGGCCGTCGCCGGGGCCGTCCGGTGGTTCGCCAAGTACGAGTCCGGCAAGGGCCTTGAGTTCCCGTCGGCCGTCGAGAAGCGGACCGCCCACTACCGCGACGCCTCGCACCCGCTCTCGGGATTCATCGGTGAGGAGTACGAGGTGGCCGAGGGCGGGTTCGTCTCCAAGACGGAGACGTGGGACCGGTACCGGTCGTGGGTTGAGGAGTGCGGCATCAGGCACCCCATGACCCGCAACAAGTTCTATGACGCGACGCGGACATTTCCCGGCGTGATGGAGACGGCGCGCAACGGCAAGCGCGGGTTCAAGAACCTGCGGGACTGCAACGCGCCGGAAGCCAAGGCGGGCCCCGGGATCTTCGGGGGCGACCACTAACAGCACGACCGCGAGAGGGCCACCGTTGGACATCCAGCGGTGGCCCTCTTTTGCGTGAGGGGAACACATGCTGCACCGATCGACTCCGTTGGCCGGAGGCCGAGTTGAGTACCACATATGCCAAGAGCCGGCCGACTTGGCGGCGTTCAGACGGTGGGTCATCGACGTGGCGTCGACCGGTCGCCCCATCGGCTCCGACTCGGAGACGACAGGGCTCGACTGGTACGCGTCCGGCTTCCGCATCCGGCTGTGGCAGTTCGCTACCGAGTGGGAATCCTGGGTCGTCCCGGTCGAGTTGGGCCCGCAGTTCGCGGCGGCCGTGGCGTGGGCGCTGCGGACCCTGCCGAACCTCGTCTACCAGAACGGCACCTTCGACGCGCTGGCCGCTGACGCGCGCCTCGGTGTGGCGCTGGAAGAGCACATGCCGAAGATCACCGATACGCGGATCATCGCCCACCTCGTGGACTCCCGGCAGGACTTTGAGGGCGGCGTCGGGCTGTCGCTCAAACCCCTTGCGGCGCACTACGTCGACCCGTCCGTCGAGGACCCGCAGCGGGCGCTACAGGCGGAGTTCAGGAAGGCCGGGGGCAACAAGTCGACCGGGTGGGCCCTGATCGACTGGCGGAACGAGTCCTATCTCAGGTACGCGGCTCTTGACCCCGTGCTCTGTGTACGGCTGCTGCCCCGCCTGCTGGAGCGCTTCGAGGCCGAGGGCGGCCGTAAGGCCCTCATCCCGTACGAGCACCGTCTCGCGGAGGTCTGCGCGAAGATCCGGCGGCGCGGTATGCGCATCGACCCGGTGTACACACGCGGCCTCGTCGGACGGCTGGCCGAGGAGAAAGCCACCTTCGAGACGGTGGCGGCCCGGTACGGCGTCGGCTCCGTCAACAGCCCCAAGCAGGTTGCCGAAGCGCTGCTAGGCATGGGGGAGGAGTGGACGGAGCGCACGGCGGGCGGGGAGCTGTCGGTCGGCAAGGACGTCCTTCTGCCCATGGCCGACCTGAGCACGGATTGGCAGCGGCTCAACGTGCGCAAGCCGAACGCCTTGGCTGACTCTGTGCTGCGGGCGAAGCGGGCGGGCAAGTGGTCGACCTCGTACGCGCAAGCCATGCTGGCGAACCGCGACGCAGCCGACCGGGTCCACCCGGACCTGAACCCGCTGGGTGCGCAGACCGGCCGCGCGTCGGTCTCCCACCCGCCCCTTCAGCAACTCCCCTCCAAGGGCTGGACGATCCGGCGGTGCGTCGTGGCCGACCCCGGGGAGGTCTATTTCTCCGTCGACCAGGCGGCGGTTGAACTGCGGGTGTTGGCCGCCCTGTCGGGCGAATCCAAGATGAAGGCCGCCATCGCTGCGGGGAAGGACCTGCACGGATTCGCCGCAACGATGATGTTCGGGGAGGGCTATTCCGGCGGACAACGAACGCTGGCGAAGATCGCGGGACTCGGCACGGCCTACCAGGGCGGAGCCGTGACGCTGGCCAAGCAGACCGGCCAGGACGTCGAGGTCATGCGCGACACGCTCTCGCGCTACAACCGCGCCTTCCCCGGTATCAAGCGATGGGCGCGGGCGTTGCAGCGCGAAGCCATGAGCGACCGGGCGGTGTTGACGACCGTCACCGGCCGCAGGCTCCACCTGGACCGAGACCGCCTGTACAAGGTCGTTGCGTACGCCTGCCAGTCGACGGCACGCGACACGATGGGACGGGCGCTGATCGAGATGGACGACCGGGGTCTGACTCCCTACCTGACCGGCTGGATTCATGACGAGGTGGTCGGCACGGCCCCCAAGGATGAGGCGCAGGACATCGCCAAGGCGTGCGCCGACGCCATGCGTATGGACCTCCTGGGGGTGCCGCTGGACACCGACTGTGAGGTCACGGGGCCCTCGTGGGCCGATGGCTACGGACTGCCCGACGAGTGGGCCTACCGAGGATGAGGGGGAGCGGGCATGGCCGTGAAGCGCTGCCCCGACTGCAAGGACGTCCTACCGCTCGCCCGGTACCCCCGGCACGCGCGGAGCGCGGACGGCCGTACGGCCCGCTGCCGGGTCTGTACGGGCATCCGGAGGAAGACCACCCGTGACCCCGCGCGGGAGCGTGAGCGGCGTCTCTGGGCCGCGTACGGCATCACCGGCGAGGAGTACCGGCGCATGGGCGCGGCGCAGCGCTGGCGCTGTCTCGTCTGCGGTGAGCGGGCCCCGAAGGGGGTCCGGCTCGTGGTCGACCACGACCACGTGACGGGCTATGTCCGGGGCCTGCTGCACTCCGAGTGCAACGCCGCCCTGGGGCTGCTCGGGGACTGCCCGGCGGTCCTGGAGCGCGCGGGCCGGTATCTCTCGCGCGCCGTCGACCTGCGCTCGCAGGTCCACTAGGTGCCAGCCGGCTCGGGCACCGTTGGCGTCCAACGGTGCGTCACACATAACGGCGCGGGCCTCGCCGGTCCGCGTTTTCATCCTCCGGGATGACAACCACTCCTCCGGACGTCTAGTGACTCATCGGTAGGTAACGGGCAGTTGCGATCTTGATGGGGCGAAACATAAAAATATGCCTGCCGCCGCAAAAGGCGGGAAAATTCCGAACATGCGGGGGAGGGTCTGCGGTGCTGCGCTTTTCGCACGGCAAATCCTTCGCGACGGCGCGAGAGCGCACCGTGAGGCTTCTTGCCCGCCTGCGCCGACGCTCCGCCACCTCCATGTCCGAACGGGCGTTGACCGCCACCGAGCTGGCGTTCAGCGTCGCCCCGGGGTCTCTCGTCGCGGGTATGTACCGCGTCGCTGAGTCCCTGGTGCGATGTGCCCGCGCGTCCATGCTGGCGTGCGTCCGCTTCCTCCTCCGCTCCGTCTCGCGGCGCGCAACCGCGCGCGCTGCACTCCTTGCCGCCGCGCAGGAGCGAGAGACCGACGGCGGGGTTTTCGCCCGCTGTGTCGGCTCCCCGGGCCCTGTCGCTTTCTAGCGCGCAGGGCCCCTTCCTTTAACACCCCTGTGCCCGCGTAGGCGCAGGGGTTTTTCAGCCATGCCCCCGCCCGGCTCACCCGCCGTTCGGGGGCTTTGACCTGCCCTTTTTCGGTTCGGGCCGGGGTGTACCCCCCTCCCCACTCAACCCGTTTGAGCCACCGAACGAGGAGCAAACTTCACATGCACGCCACCGTTTCCGACCGCCTGATCGTCACCGCGCAGACGGGGGCGACCGACGATCTCGCCGCACTGCGGGCGGACATCGAGCGCGTGATGGGGCGTGAGATCACACACCGCCTCGTCGCGTCGGAAGCGCAGTCGCTCGCCGCCGGGGCGGTGATGCTGGCCCTGGAGGGGGCCGCCCTGGCGATTGCCTGGGACAAGGTGTTCAAGGTCCCGGGCGGGGACACGCGAGGCTCCGGCGCGGCATCGGCCGACGACCTCCGCCAGACGGCCCGCGCGGCTGTGTGGTCGGCGGTGACGACGTGGGACGTAGAGGCGGACAACAGCGCCGAGTTCACCTCGTACGCCATCCAGACGGCCAAGCTCGACGCACAGGCGCAGGCCATGGCCGAGGCCGCGCCCGGCGTGGCGGTCGACGCTGCGGGCCGGTACGCCGGAGCGCTCCGCCGCAACGCGGGCAGCCACGAAGCGGCCGTCACCGAGATGACCACCCGGGACGACAACAAGCGGATGTCGCCGGAGTACGCGGAGACGGTCCGCGCGGCCTTCGAGGGCCCCTCGTACATCAACGCGGGCGGGGACACGGAGCGCGAGGCGTCGGCGCTGGACGCATCGGACGAGATGACGCCCGACGCGTGGGCCGAGCAGAACGGGGGAGAGCTTCAGCCCTCGTTGCGGTTCAACCCGCTGGAACTGTCCCGCGACGCGGTCAAGGTCCGGGGCGTCAGCACGACCGGCAAGGGCGCGCAGAAGTCCGAGAAGACCCCGCCGCGCACCTGGGACGGCCGGGCCTACGAGGTGTCCCTCCGCGGAGCCGGCCAACCCTACGAACGCCCCGATTCCACGGGGGAGTTCGTCCGCCACGTGCCGCAGGGCCAGGGCAAGGGGGCCGCCTGGTCGGAGACCGGGGCGGTAGTCGACCGCGAGGAGCTGCACCACGAACGGCAGGCCGCGCGCTACGACGCGCCCCTCGTACTCGACCGCTTCACCCCCGCAGAGCGCGAGGTGCTGGAAGCGGCGGCGCGAATAGAAGGCGGCTTCACGGCGGCGGGCCGGGTGTCGGCCGCCAAGGTCGCGGAGGCGACCGGCAAGGCACAGAACACGGTCAAGAAGACGGCGCAGCGGCTGAACAAGAAGGTCGCGGAGATACGCGCCGAGTTCGCGAACTGACCAGGACAGACGGCAAGTCGAGGAGAGACCCCATGGCAGCAACCCGGCGCATCCACCGCGACCGCCCCGCCCGCAGGCACGAGCCCCGCACCGAGCACGACTCGACCGCCCCGGCAGGCACGCACGTGCCCGACGTCCTGTCCGGCCTCGTGCGCACGGAGGCCGAGAAATGAGCCGGTACCTGACCCCGGAGGATGCGGCGCTGGCCGGGGCCTCCGTCCTGGACGGCCCGCAGTGGGACGTCTGGAGAGAAGCGGACCCGATCGAGGACGACGAGGAAGCCACCTATGCCTAGCACGCTGCGCATGACGCCCGGTCAGCGGGCGACCGTCACGGGCCGGGTGACCGAGATCGAGACCGAGTTCAGCCCGTACGAGGGCGCACGCCGAACCGTCACGGTCGAGCAGGACGACACCGACACCATCACGCCGATCATCCCGCCGCGCATGGCGAGGACCGGCACCACCAAGGGAGAGAACACCATGCAGGAGAAGACCGAGACCAAGGCCGTCCTTGCCACCGACCGTGGCAGCGTCACGGCGGTCCACACCGACCGCGAGGCGTACACGCTGCGGCTCGTCGCGGCCGGGCCGAACGGCGGCGGCGCGCGGCTGAACGTGCCTCAGCTCCGGGACCTGTCCAAGTACCTGGCGGCCAAGGCCGAGGAGCTGAACAAGGCGGAGACCACGGCCAAGGAGAAGAAGGCGCAGGCCGAGCGCGAGGCGCGGGCCCGCGTCCAGCGCGAGATGTACGGCTTCCGCGCCTACCCGTACTTCCGCTGACCCACTGACCCCCGCAGCAAGGAGAACACCGAACTTGTCGACCGAGTACGCCTATTCCTGTGCCGACGCCCCCGGGGACACCCTTTACGTGTCCGCCGAGCCTGACGGCGGCCTCCGGTTCCGCATCACCGACGGTGGCGCCAACGCCTTCGTCTTCCTGAACGGACAGGACACCGCCCGACTGGCCCGCGATGTCGCAGAGTTGGCGGGAGGCTGCCAGGCCCTCGCCCCTGCGGAGCCTGCCGAGGTACCGCAGCGGGAGACCCTTGACGACGCCCTCGCCGCGAACCCGACGCCGCCCGTGGGCTACACGTACCCGCCGGCTCAGGGAGCGGACGCCAACACCACCGAGAGTGAGGGGAGTTCGGACCCGGTCACCGTGCCGCCCCCGGTGACCTTCGGTGACGCGATGCTCCCGCAGCCCGGCACCGTCGACCGTGAGCGGGCCTACATCCGGGCGCGAGAGCTGCTGTCCCAGGGCGAATCGCAGTACGGCCAACGGGCGGTGGTCGAGCTGGCACGCTTCCTCTCCGGGGAGGACGACGACCGCGAGACGTGACACCCTGACAGGGGCACCGCTGGACGGCCAACGTTGCCCATGTCGCACTACCGTTCCGCAGGTCACTGCGGATGGCGAAGGGTTGAGAGATGGCCAGGCGGACCTATCGGGCTGTGAGTCGCACGGGCGACGTGACCTTGCGGCGCACCGAGCGCGAATACCCGTACGCGGTGGAGGCCCGCAAGGTCGAGTCCTGGTCGGTCATCGTGTGGGCGACAGAGGAGCCGGTGCGGAAGGTTCCCCGCAGGGAGACCGTCGAATGGAAGCAGGCGAAGCGAGCCGCCGAGGATGCCGCCGAGGAACTGCGGAAGGAAGCCGAGGCATCCGGACGCCCCGTGACGTACCAGGTAACCAACGTGGCCGCCGAGGACGCAGGGGAGGACTCCCTCTATCGCTGGATCGTCCGGGAGGAGCGGTACCGGATGGCTGACAAGTGGGTCATCGTCTCGTTCCACACCAGTGCGGCGCTGGCCCGGTCAGCCGCCGAGGCGTACAGCTCCCCGCTCACGGTCAGGCCGATGAAGCCGGAGGCAGGCATCGTCAAGACCGAACTAGTCAAGTAGAGAATCCGCAGGCCAGGGCCCGTTTCCCCGATGGGGAGGCGGGCCCTTCGTCTGTTTGGTGACAAGCGTCACCGGTGCAGCGTTGGACGTCCAACGCTGCTTGTGTCTAATGTGTGACCACGCCGAACGGCGCACACCGAACGAGAGGGAGCCACCCGAAATGATGCAGACCGCCACCGCCCGCGACATCGCCGCCGACATCGTCGCGGAGGGTGGCCAGACCTGGGCCCCGGGCAAGACTGCTCCGGCCGCTGGCCACATGGTGAGCCTGCCCGGCACCGAGCGCGTGATCCCGCTCCACTACTTCTGCGCCTCCGACGTCGCCCTCTACGTGGCCGACCACGCCGAGAAGGTGACGCGCGACGGCCGCGCCTACTTCGGGGCCTGGGTCGACGGTGACTCGGTGTACCTGGACATCAGCGTCAACGTCATGGACGCCGGGGATGCGGTTCACCTCGGGTTCCAGTGGGGACAGCTCGCCATCTACAGCATCGACGCCGACGAGGTCATCGAGCTGGACCACTCGACCTATCGCAAGTAGTACCCCGGTCGCTTTGGTCGGGCCCTGCGGGGGCCTGGCCATGGCGACCGGAGTGCACCGCTGGACGTCCAGCGGTGCTCCGTTCGGCCCCTTCCCGGATCACTCGGGAGGGGGCCATTTCTGCGTTTAGGGGCAGGTCGCCGTTTGGCCGAGGTAGGCCCCTCGAATGGTGGCAGTCACGATCCGGGTAGAGCTATCGCGCGACTACGGCAACACGTGGTCGCTCGGCTTCACCTACCTGGAAGGCTTACCGGCCATCACGAGGGAGCGCGTACCGAACGTCGCGCACCTGCGGTCGCTGCTCATCACGCATGAGCGGCTGGCCGCGTACCGGATCGTTGCCTATCGCAGGGCCCTGGGCGTCCCCCTGAGCGCCTTTCCGAGCGCCTACAGGTTCGTGGCCCGCCGGGACGACACGGGGGCCCTGGTGGGGCTGTGGTGGCTTGAGTGGTGGCCGCCGGGGGAGGAGTACCGCCGAAGTCGGCTCGCCTGGGTGGACGAGTCGTTTGGAAGTTAGCAGAACTAAGGATTCCGTATGGTGAGAGTTCTTATCGCATCGTGCTCTCTGGGTCAATTGGTGCGTACCCTGCGGGTATGACTCAAACGATTGGTATGAGGTTGCGGACCCTCCGCCTACAAAGGGGGCTCACGCAACAGGAGTTGGCCCGAAGCACGAGGGAGGGCAAGAACAAGGGCGTCTCTGTCGCCACCATCCGACTGTTGGAGCAGGAGCGGGCGAACGAGACGCGTGCCGAAACCCTGCACATCTTGGCCCGCTCCCTGCGTACAACGACTAGCTACCTGCTCGGGGACCGGGGCGACGAGGAGACGACCCCCGATGAGCGCTGGGAGGGTGTGCGGCAGGCGATCCAGGCCCCGCCGGTCATTGCCGAGGGCCTGGAGGAGCCGCCGACCGTGGAGGGGGTTACGGCGGCCCTGGGGGACACCGAGCCGCTGCGGAGGGCTGACCAGTTCGCCGCCACCGCGCGGCTATTGCCCTCGCTCATCCGTGACGCTGACGCGCTTGGCCCTGAAGGGCGTGAGGTCCGGGTGCGGGTGCTGCAACTGGCCGGGTGGCTGATGATTCAGACGCGGCAGTTCGACGTGGCCGAGCTGGCGCTAGACAGGGCCATGGACGACGGGTCGAATCTGTCGCAGTGGGGTGCGACGGTCAACAGTCGATGCTGGATGCTGCTTCGGCAGGGCCAGTTGGGAAAGGCGCGGGAGCTGGCAACGCACTGGGCCGACGAGATGGAGCCGCGCCGGATCTCCCGTGCGACGCCGGGGGAGCTGTGCGCCTGGGGCTGGATGCTGTTGCGGGTCAGTGCTGCGGCCGTCCGCGACAACCGGCCAGGGGAGGCCGCCGACGCCATGAAGCTGGCCCGCGCTGCGGCGTCGGTGCTGGGCACGGAGCGTGCGCACCACGCGGACGGTATGCGGACCTTCGGGCCCACGACCATCGTCCTGAAGTCGGCCGAGAACGAGTCGATCCGCCGACGCCCGGACAAGGTGCTCGACCTGGCGAAGCAAGTGCCGATCGGGGGAGTCCTGCCGTCGACCAACAACCGGAATCGCCACGCGTTGGATGTGGCCGACGCGCTCGTTGCAACCCGCAAGTACGCAGAGGCGGTTGGTGTTCTGCAAGGCATCCACGACGCCTCGCCCGAGTGGCTGCCGAACCAGCGTTACGCCCGGGACATTCTCGGGCGGGTGGTCGAACGGCGGCGGTCTCTGTCGCCGGAAATCCGCAACCTTGCCGAGGTCGTGGGCCTTGCTGTTTGAGATATTGGTAGTTCGGGCGCGGGCGGCCCCGAACTACCAATGACAGCCCCGGCCCTCAGTCCTTACGGTCAGTCACATGAGCGTGACGGAGCGAGGGACGGAGCGAGATGGCGACGGAAGTCGAGAGAACGCCGGACCTGGAGCCGGTGGCGGTGGCGGGTTGCAACATCTGCGCCGCACAGTCTGAATCACGAGAAGTTGCCCGGGAGGCGGGCGACGCTCGGGCTGTCCGGGAGCGGGGCGAGCGCATCGCGCAGCACCCGCACCGCCAGTCGAGCGACCGCCTCCCGACCCGGTCCGTGTGGGGGGTGGCATCGTGAGCGGCAGCGGCCTGCGCTGGCCTGCGGCTCCGCTGGACCTGCCGGTCCGTCAGGAAACCGAGCCGGCCCCGGCCCCCGGGTGCGATGTCTGCGAGGCCCTGACTGAGCAGCGGGAAGCCGCTCGGCTGTCCGGCGACCAGTCCAAGGTTTCCGACTGCAATGTCGAGTTGGCGCGGCACCCCCATGCGGAGAGGCCGACACGATGAGCCTCCGCGCAGTCGTGCGCTTCGTTCAGCACGGCATCGGCACGGCCCCGCAGTCCGAGGTGACCATGACGGCCCGCTGTCTGTCGCCTGAGTGCGGTTGGACGCTGGACCCCACGACGGACCAGGACGCCGGGAACGATGCCTGCATGTCCCACACCGGCCGGACGCGGCACTCCCACTTCGCCCGCGTGTGGGAGGACGTGGCCGAGGTGCGGCGGCTGGAGCTGGACGCGGCCCGCGACGTTGTCCCGCAGGTGGGTGCATGAAGCGCTTGGAGCTGTCGGCGTTCGGCTGGCTCGGCTTCGTCGTCTACGCCTGCACGATCGCTCTTACGATCTCCCGGTGCACGGCCGCCTGACGGCCCCTCAAGCTCCCGCCCCCCCTCACGGCGACTCGCAAGCATCCCGCGAGGGGAGCGGGGTACCACTCCCTGCCCGGTCGGCACGGGCAGGGTTCCAAGCACCGCTATCCGGGGGGACCTCCTGGAGGTGCCGGTACCCATCACGGCCGGTGCCTCACCTGATAGCGGGTGCCCGACTCGGCGGAGTCGGGCACATCAGCCCCCGTCCGGTCGTCCCCACGTGGGGACGTGAGACGACCGGGCGGGTTCAACGCCCACCCCCGGCTGATCATGGGCCTTAGGACAGCCCCGAGTGCGCCGGGGGTGGGTCGCACCACCATCAACTCATCTACGAGGAAGGGCAATCCCATGAGTGGAAAGCACGGCGGCGGTACCGGCTCCGGACAGGGCGGGAGCCAGCAGGACGATTCCAACTCCGGCAACAAGCACGGCGGGGGCGGTTCGAGCGAAGGTGGCAACACCAGCGACGGTCAGCGTCCTGCGGACGGCAAGTGACCAACCATGATCTGAAGGGGGCGGGCCCTGACGGGCTCGCCTCCGCGCTCTTGGAGTCGGGCGCACTTACGAGCGATTGGCTCCCCGCCTTCGAGGCGGTACCCCGTCACCTCTTCGTCCCGGATGCCATCTGGCCGGGCCGAGCGGGAATGAACCGGCAGGATGACCGCGTGCTCCAGAGCGAGCAACCCGACTTGTGGTGGGAGGCGGTCTACCGTGACGCGCCGATCACCACACAGTGGGACGGCGGCACGTACACGGGCAAGGGCCGGGGCCGGACCCCGACTAGCTCCAACTCGATGCCGACGATGGTCTTCTCCATGCTCGCTGCACTCGACGTCCAGCAGGGGCACGAGGTTCTGGAGATCGGCACGGGGACGGGATGGAACGCGGGTCTCCTCGCGTCCCGGTTGGGCTCGGACTTCGTCACCTCCGTCGAGGTGGACGAGACCACGGCGCGCGATGCGATTACGCGTCTCAACGCTGCGGGCCTGCACCCGTGGGTCTTTGTGCAGGACGGTGCGGAGGGCTTCCCGCAGCGGGCCCCGTATGACCGGGTAATCGCCACGTGCTCGGTAGGGAGCGTGCCCCCGGCCTGGAGGGAGCAGACGAAGCCGGGCGGCGTCATCGTGACGCCCTGGGGGCCGACGTACGGCGGCGAGGCCGTCGCCCGGCTGACGGTCCACGAGGATACGTCGGCGTCGGGCCCGTTCGTCGGGTCGTCGGCGTTCATGCGGATCAGCTCCCAGCGCAAGCAGCTGCCGCAACGGCGGGCGTTCCTGCCCGAGGGGGCGTGGCCCGGGGACGGGGTCACCTACGACACGCCGCTCTCGCCCGACGCGGTCGGGGACTGGATTCACATGTTCGCCATCGGCGTGCAGGTCCCCGACTTGTTCTGTGAGGTCGAGGAGCTGGAGGGGGAGGCGTACCGGCTGTGGCTCATGGACACGGGCGTCACGTCCTGGGCAACTGCTGACTACGTGCCCGGCAAGGACCGGCACCGAGTCGTCCAGTCCGGCCCCCGTTGCCTCTGGGACGAGCTGGAGGGCGCGTATATGTGGTGGGCGGGGAACGACCGGCCCGGCTTCGAGCGCTTCGGGCTGACGGTCGATTCGGACGGCGAACGGGTGTGGTTGGACACGCCGGAGAACCTGGTCCCCCATGGCTGAGCCCCGAACCGAAGACCGGCAGCCGGCCGTTGCAACTCCTCCCGAGAACACGGTTCCTGACGAAGTTGCCTTCCTGTCGGCCCTTCAGGAAGGCCCGTTCGATCCGGACAACTGCCCCCGGTGCAAGAAAGTCTGCGGCGACCTGCAACAGGCCCTTGCTGACCGCTCCGACATCATGGAGCAGATCGAGCGGGTGGTTTTCCACGCGGCGTGGGCGCACCCGAGCGAGGGCGGGCAGTGATCACAGCCAGGTTCGAGCGCTCGCCCACGGACGTGGTCACGTGTGAGGCGTGCTGGAACGCTCCGGTTCAATGTGCCCGGATCGGCAGAAAGCCGCCCACCCGCGATCTTCTGTGCATCTTGTGCGCCGAAGGCGTCGTTCCCGTGCGTGTCGATCTCTTCCCGCCGTTCGGCATGTACGGAGTCACCGGCCACACGGTGTTGGAACCGGCCGCTCCCACCGAGTAGCCCCTATACCGGCCCCGTCCGCGCGTTGCCCCCCGTGGCGCGTGGGCGGGGCCTCCCTACGCAATCAAGGTGAAGTTATGGCATGTCCAGCTCGGCAAGGCAGCCCGTGCAGCGGGTGCGAAGAATGCGATGTCTCGCTCTTTCTGCCCGCACAGGACCCCTACTTCGGGCCGGGGGAGCCGGGCGGGGACCTGGACCCCCACGAGGATGCGCGCGACCACCCCCACTAGTTGGCCTTCCACTTATGCCCTGGCGGGCCGTCACGTGCTCCCGCCATCCCTGATGACCGGAAAGGTAAAGCCATGTTCCCGGAAGCGCTCTACGAGGCAATCGGCAGAACGGAAGACGCGCTGCGGACCAAGCCAGAGGCGAGGGCCGCCCCGTTGCACCAAATGGTGTACACGACGCCGGACGGCGATGCCGAGTTGATGTGCCTGGACGTTGAGGGAATCCTGCCCATCCCGGATCAGGGCAAGATCATCACGTTGCACGAGTACGACGTGATGGTCACGTCATCACGGACCACGTATGCCCGCGACGAGAGGACCGGACGGCCCCAGCTCTTCACCGTCGTTCGCGTAACGGCCGTGGAGTGAAGCGAGGCGGACCTACCCTGTCGGCATGGAACGCGACTTCAGGGTCAACGACACGCCGTTCACTGAGTGGCTGGTGGGCCAGGCTCGTTCGGCGGGCTGGGACGTGGACGGCGGCCAAAAGGCGCGCGACGTGCTGCGGCTATCGGCGGCGCTGATGCTGGACGAGAAGCTAGACACGATGGGGTACGACGAATGACCGACGGTAACGACAAGATCGCGTTTGAGCTGGAGCTGAAGGTGGGGGCGGTCGACGGAGACCACGAGGTCACGTCGTCCGGAAGGTGCGGGCGCTTCCGGCTGGACGACCCGATGGACACGCTGGACATGTTGATCGTGCACGCCCTGGAGGAGGCGGAGGGGAACCTGTTGGGGTCCTTCGTCAGCGTCACCCGGTTCGTGCTCGATGGTGAGGACAGGACGGCGACGGTGCGCGGCCAGGACATGAGCCCGCTGCATCGCGCCAAGATCAAGCGGCACCGACGATGAGAACCGGCATCGGGATCAGGTTCACATGGTGGTTCTCCCTGACGCCCGGTGAGCCCTCCGAAGGGGAAGGCGGTGCCGAGACGCCGGAGGACGCCCGAAAGGCCCTGGAGATGGCCGTACAGCTCCACGTGCGGGATGTCGAGGACGAGGAGGAGAGGCGGGCGCTGCTGGCGGGCGTACTGCCTCAGATGGGGGTGTTCGTGGCGCGCGAGTCGGCGGCCGTGCTGAAGCGGGGGAGAGGGGCGCTCTACAACGACCCGGGCGTTGCGGTTGTCCGCCTCACCCCGGGCCCGCTAGTCGATCCTCTCGGCTTCGGCACGTACGCCGAGTGACCGGCATGGGGCCTCTCCTGGTTGGCTGAAGACGATCTATCAACGGCGGAGAGAGTGACCGTACGATCGCAGTGCGTGGGGATCACTATTGGGACCGTGGCCCCATGGCCGGTCGCGAACGGCCGGGGCTCTCCTCCTCAATGTCGCCCACGTAGGGGCCCTTACCGGGACGCTGGTAGGGGCCCTTCCTGCTGGTCGCGTACGCTTACCCGTGTATCAACCACCTGGGTCGTCTACGGCATGGGCGACCAGATCGCCGGAGCGATGATCAACTACGAGGGGGTCCAGGACCCGCGCGGCAACCAGAGCTCGATGGGCCGCTTCACCTTCGCGCCGCCCGCGAAACCCGGAGAGCGCTGGACCGTGAAGAAGGCGGAGTTCGTGCCGCAGTGGTACGACACCGCCACCGGACGCGCCGTCAACCTCAACGCCTCCCTCGACTCCTCCGGCGAAGGGGCCGAGCACCTCCGCGAGATCCGCGACCGCATCCGTACCGTGGTGCTCGGCCGGGGAGCGGACAAGGACGGGCTCCTCATGGGCGAGTAGCCGCACACGCCCCTACGGCACCACGGTGACCGGCCAGCGCCCCGCCTTCACCAGGCGTACGGCCACCGAACCGATGAAGCGGTGCCCGGCCGACTCCGAGGCCCCGACCACCACCGCGTCCGCCTTCAGCTCGTCGGCCGCCGTCACCAGGCCGTTGTAGGGGTCGCCCCGGAAGGTGTGGAACTCCCAGCGCATGTCCCACGCGTCACTGAAGCGCTCGGTCGCCGCGCGGATCTCGGCGGCCAGATCCTCCGCGACCTCGCCCGTGGTGTCGCCCACCGGCACGCCCAGCGCGGCGCCCGCCGTCAGGACCGGCTGGACGTACACCAGGGCCAGCATGGCGTTCTGGCGGCGGGCGAGTCCGGCGGCGTAGGCCGCCGCGCGCATCGAGGAATCGGAGCCGTCGAGCCCCGCGACGATCACCTTGGGGCCGTCAGTGCCGCGTTCGAACTGATGAGGCTGCTGCTCTGTCACGGCTCCGAGGCTATCGGCTCGTCCGGAAGGCGCCGCTACGGGACGGCGACCGTCTCCGATGGAGATGAACATACTGCGTCGATCGGGTACAAAACGGTCGGCGTCCGTGTCGGTCTCCGTGTCGGCGGCCGGAGGGGACGTCCGGCCGTGCGAGCAGTTGGCCATGAGAAGTGATCACACCGGACCCGAGCGCCGCACTCTGCTGAGGGTCGCCCTCGGCCTCGGGGCCGCCACCGCCGTGCACCTGATCGCCGCCGATCCGGCGTCGACGCCCAGCCGCCCCGCGCGCACCGCGGGCACCCCGCCCGCCGCGGCCGCGGGGCCACCCGGACACGTCCGGGGCCGGCCCTCCCCGTACCGGCTCGACCCGATGACCGCGCACACCCCGCCCCGGTTCAGACCGGCCCGGCCGCCCGTGCGCACCCGGCCCTTCGAGCACCTTCCCGAGCTCGGGCACTCGATGGTCCTCAGCTTCGACGACGGCCCCGACCCGCGCTACACCCCGGGCATCCTGGCGACCCTGCGCGAACACTCGGTCCGTGCGATGTTCTTCGTCTGCGGCGAGATGGCCGAAGGCAGCCCGGACCTGCTGCGCGAGATGGCCGACGACGGCCATGTGGTGGGCAACCACTCCTGGTCCCACCCGCTGATCCCGAAGCTCTCGCGCCCCGCGATCCGCGACGAGCTGGGACGGACCAGCGAGGTGGTGGACCGGGCGCTCGGGGCGGCGCCGCTGTGGTACCGCGCCCCGTACGGTGCGTGGAACCGCAACTCCTTCGAGATCGGGGCCGAGTTGGGCATGGAGCCGATGGCGTGGACCGTGGACACGCTCGACTGGAAGACGCCGGGGACCGGCACGATCGTGCGCCGGGTGCTGGACGGGGCGGCGCCCGGCGTCGTCGTCCTCTCGCACGACGCGGGCGGTGACCGTTCGCAGAGCGTCGCGGCCCTGCGCCGCTATCTTCCCCGGCTGCTGGACTCCGGCTACCGCATCACCGTGCCGCACCGCGTCTGAGCCCGGGCGCGCGTGCGCGCGCACGGCTGTGCCCCCGGCGGACCGCCGGGGGCACAGCCGTGCGGGACGCGTCGGGTCAGCGGGTGTCGACCAGCCGGGCGAAGACCACCACGTTGCCGTCGTAGCCACCGGCCTTGGAGTAGCCGCCGCCGCAGGTGATGACCCGCAGCTCCGCGTGGCCGGTGTCGCCGTAGACCCGGGCGCCGGGGAAGTCGTTCTTGGAGAAGACCTCCACCCCGTACACCTCGAAGATCCCGACCCGGCCGTCGTAGCGGGAGACCTCGACGCGGTGCCCCTTCTGGAGCGAGCCGAGGCCGTAGAAGACCGCGGGCCCGGACATGTTGTCGACATGGCCGACGACCACGGCGGTGCCCTTCTGACCGGGGGCGATGCCGTTCTGGTACCAGCCGGCGAGATTGGGGTCCTCGGCGGGCGGGGCGTCGATCCACCCGTTGGCGTCCAGATTGACGTCGATGATCGGGGCGTCCACGTCGATGGAGCCGATCTTCACGCGCGAGGCCGGGGCGTACGGCAGCGGCTGCACCGGTTCGCCCTCCACCGGCGGTCCCGCGGTGTCCTTGCCCAGGTCCAGCGAGGCGGCCGCGGCGGGCTGCGGCGGGCCCGCCTCCCCGAACTCCGTGCCGTTGCGCATGAGGGCGAGGCCGCTGAGCAGCACCAGGGCGATCGCACCCCATGGCACACGTCTGGTCCGCTCGGCGCCAGCGTAGTCCCGGCCCATGGTTCTCCCTTCGTCGCGACGCTGTGAACGCTAAGGGCGCCGGGTCCGGGCGGCGATCAGAGAAGGGCGAACGGGTGGCGGCGGGGCCGGGGGCCCACCGGATGCCTGCCCATCGGAGTAATGAGCAGATAAAAGTTCTGACGGTCTGTGACCTGCGGCTCCGTCAGGTTCAAGGGTTTTCGTACGGCGTGTCGCGTCACCGGGGTGGAGCAGTGCCGAAGTGCGAGTCGACGGTCGGCTGGTGAGTGTTCGTCATGGGAGGCGTTCTCGTCGATCCAGCCCGGGGGACAAGCCCCCGGGGGCGTTTCCCGCTGGAGGTTCACACGATGCGTGCTTCACGCGCTCTCGCGGTCACCGCGACCGCTTTCGCGGCCGTCGGGCTCGCGGCCCCCATGGCCGTAGCCACCAATGGTCCGGTCAATGTCGCCGTCAACCCTCAGTCCGTCCACCAGGGCGGCACGGTGAAGATCACCGCGCAGGGCTGCGGCCACGGCGGCAAGGTCTGGTCGAACGCGTTCCCGACGACCACCCTCTCCGCGGGTGACGGCACCAACTACGCCCACGCCCGGGTCCGGAACAACACCACGCCGGGTCAGTACCACCTGTCCGTGAAGTGCAACGACAACAACCGGATCGCGACGCACCAGTTCACCGTGCTCGCCGGCAACGGCGCGCAGGGCGGGCTCGGCGGCACGATGGGCCCGAGCTCCGTGGAGATGCAGGTCGGCGGCGGTCTGGTGGCCGCTGCGGCCGTCGGCGGCGCGGTCTTCCTCGTCCGGCGCCGGCGGACGAGCCATGCGGCGTTCTAAGGCGTCGAACCTCCCGCCCGGCCCGATACGCCCGTCGCCCCGAGTCCTGGATCAGGACCCGGGGCGACTGTCGTGCGCCGCACGCTCGCGGTCAGTGGCGGCGGTCGGCGGAGCGGCGGCGCGCGAAGTAGAGGGCGCCCGAGGCCGCCGCGACCACCAGGGCCGCTCCGGCGGCGACCTCCACAGTGCCGGTGGTGCCGGAGCTTCCGCCGAGGCCACCGCGGACGCCGCCCGGCACGAGGGCCGTCGAGCTGGCGGTCGGGACCGTGGTGGGGGTCGGGGTGGGGGTGGGCGTGCTCGTGGCGCCGCCGGTGATGGTGAGGTTGACGTTCCGGGAGGTGCCCGTGGAGCCGCAGGCGAACGTCACCGCGTAGACGGCGCCGCGGCGGGCGTCCGTGTCGACGGTGGCCGTGGCCGTCGTGCTGCCGCTGGGGATGGTGACGGTGTCGAAGATGCCCGAGCTGACGGTCGTCTCGCCCGTGCAGCCGCCGGCGCCGAGGGTCACCCGGCCGCCCGGTGCGATGACCGACGGGCTGATCGTCGGATTGAACGTGCTGGAGGCCCCGTCCGGCGCGGCGAAGGCGGCGGACGGGGCCAGCAGCGTCAGAGCACTGGCGCCGAGCAGGGCGAGCGGTGCGACACGTATCGCGCGCATGGTGGATCCTCCGGGTTCCCCGAGGGGCAGCTGCGGAACCAATTTCCACATAGCAGGAAAAATGCACCTCGATGCCCGACACGCTAGGAGCGGTCCCCCCGGCCCGCGATCGGGGTCCGGCGAATGGGTCAGCGGTGTCCCCCGGCCGGCTCACTGGCCGCCTCGCCGGCCGGGGGAGCGGGCGCTCAGCGGGCGGCCCCCGGGAACATGTCGAGGAACGGTTCGGCGGTGGCCGAGATGCCCCGGCCGAAGGGCGCGTCGAAGTCCCAGATCAGGAAGAGCAGGAAGGCGATCAGCGCGCTGAACAGGCCCGCCAGGAGCAGCTCGCGGAACGTTCTGCGGATCTGGAGGGTGAAGATCAGCCCCACGGTCACCAGCGCCCCGATGATCAGCCCGAACCAGACCACCCCGGGCATCGTCGCCCCGGCGTTCTGCCCCCGTGAGCTGCGTGCGTCGTCGGCCGCCGCCACCTGGTCGACCAGCGGCTGGTAGGCCTGCCCCTCGTGGTCGGTCTTCGGTTCGTAGTCGGTGACGTCCGCCCGCACCCTGTCCAGCAACTGTGTGCCGCGCTCGGTGAGCGTGTTCCGGTCGGACATCACCTTCCACTCGTCGTTGACGACATGGCTGACATAGGCGTCGACGTCCGCCCGGATGCGGTCGCGGACCTCGGCAGGGTAGACGGAGGCCCGGGCCTGCACCTCGTGCAGCGCCTGCGCCTCGATGCGTACGGACTCCTGGGCGGCGCTGCGGCCCTCCCAGACCCCGGCGATGGCGAGCCCCAGGACGATCGCGTAGACCACGCCGATCATCATCGTCATGTACTCGATGACGTCGGGCGTCTCGGACGGGTCGTCGTCATCCCCGACGCGCCGGTTGTTCAGGACGGCGATGGTGAGGACGACCGCGCAGGCGGACGCCATGGCAATGCTCAGTACGAGCCATTCGGACATGCATCTCTCCTGGTCAGCGGGTTGACCGCGGCCGCAGCACGGCGACGGCGAACACCGCCGGGGCGGTGATGAGCAGCGTCAGGGACACCAGTGACGGCCCGCTCCTCGGCTGTTTGCGGGTCGGTTTGCGGTACGTCGGCAGGGCGACGGCCCGGGGTTTCGGAGGCTCGGTCCGCGCCGGGGGCTTCGGCGAGGGCGAGGGTTTCGGCGGCGGTGCGGGCGCTGGAGGTGGTGGCGGCGGTGGTGGTGGAGGCGGCGGAGGGGGCGGTTCCGCGACCACCGGTGGGGGCGGCGGAGGCGGTGGCGGAGGTGGCGGTGGCGGGGGAGCAGGCGGCGGAGGAGGCGGAGGAGGCGGGGGTGGTGGCTTCGGCGGCGGAGGTGGCGGTGGTGGCTCCGGCTCGGAGACCGCGACGCAGCCCCCGTCGCCCGCCACGGCGACCGAGGAACTGCCGTCGCCCTGCCCGATCGAGGCCACCGCGCAGTTGTCGGCGGTCGCGGGCAGCGGTACGGCTGTCAGCCAGAGGAATGCGGCGGCCGTCGTGAGCCGCGCGATGCGTGATCCGTACACGACCGGGAGCATGATCCACACCGCCGCGGTACACGCGGTTCCGCCGGGTGATTCGCCTGATCGTGGGGATAATCGGCCATTCGTGTTTGCCCCGCGATCTTCGGCCGTCGAAATTCTTCTCGGCCTTCCGTTGAACGCGACCCTGTCGGCGCCCCGTACCTAGGGCCATGAACGGCGCGGTCCCGCGCCGTCATCGGAAGCGATACGACGAAGCACCACGGGAGTCGACATGAACACCTGGCGCAACGCCTCGCTCGCGGTCACCGCCGCGGCTCTGTTGACGCTCACGACGGCGTGCGGTCAGGAGCAGGGAGACGCATCGCCCAACGGCCAGGCGGTCGGCAACGCGGCCCCGGCCCAGCAGCCCGCCGACAGCGGCTACGGATCGGCCGGCGGGGGCTACGGCTCCGGGGCCGACAAGGAGGCGGCGGAACCGAAGGAAGCCGGTCAACTCGCCGTCCAGGACAGCAAGAAGCTCGGGAAGGTCCTGACCGACAGCGAGGGCTTCACGCTCTACCGCTTCGACAAGGACACCGCCAACCCGCCGAAGTCGACCTGCGAGGGCGAATGCGCCGCGGTCTGGCCGGTGGTCGCCGCGGGCAACGCCACCGCCGCGGCCGGCACCGACGCCGATCTGCTCGGGGAGGTCACCCGCGCCGACGGCACCAGCCAACTCACCGTCGACGGCTGGCCGATGTACCGGTACGCGAAGGACACCGCCCCGGGCCAGGTCAACGGGCAGGGCGTCGGCGGCACCTGGTTCGCCGCCGCCCCCGACGGCAAGAAGGCGGCGAAGAACGCCGACAGCGAGGGTGCGGCCGAACCGGCCGACCCCGCCGGCCTTTCGGTCCGCAAGGACCCGGAACTCGGCGACATCGTGGTGGACGGCCGAGGGATGACGGTTTACCGCTTCACCAAGGACTCCGCCTGGCCGATGAAGACCGCGTGCACGGGCGACTGCCTCAAGAAGTGGCCGGTAGTGGCCCCCATGGCCAAAAATGCGGTGGACGGTGTGACGACGAAGGGATTCGTCACCTTCGACCGCCCCGACGGCATCAAGCAGCAGACCATCGACTGCTGGCCCATCTACACCTTCGCGGGCGACGCCAAGCCCGGCGACACCAACGGACAGGGAGTCGGCGGCACCTGGTATGCCGTTTCTCCCGATTCCAAACTCGTCGGCGCTCCCAAGTAATCACGGGCCCCGGCGAACCATCGCCCAGGAGCCCCAAGTGGCCCCGAACCACCGGGAAACGGTGACCGGAGTGCCGGTCCGTCGCTGTCCGCATACGCGCAGCGACGGATCGGCCGTTGTTGCCACCGGAGTGTGACCAATAACGGATCGCTAATTTCCGTTTCCACTCGCTCTCTTGGCGGTCGATCAGTAGCCTCTGGTCAACACTGACCATGAACATGGCCGGATCGCCGTGGCGACTTGTTGGAGACATCGATGGAGCGTCCCGCCTGGGCACCGCAGGGCATTGACATTTCGGTGCCGAGCGTGTCTCGCATGTACGACTTCTATCTGGGCGGATCGCACAATTTCGAGGTGGACCGGGAAGCCGCGCGCAAGGCCATGGAGTTCCTTCCGGGCCTTCCCAAGATCATGCAGGCCAATCGCGCCTTTATGCGCCGAGCCGTCCGCTACGCCGTCGAATCGGGCATCGACCAGTTCCTGGACATCGGCTCCGGCATCCCGACCTTCGGCAACGTCCATGAGGTCGCCCAGGCCGCCGACCCCGGGGCCAAGGTGGCCTACGTCGACCACGACCCGGTCGCCGTCGCCCACAGCCAGGCCGTGCTGGAGGGCAACGACCGCGCCGTCATCGCCGCCGCCGACCTGCGCAACCCCAAGGAGATCCTGGCGAACCCGCAGATCACCGGACTGCTCGACCTGGACCGCCCGGTGGCCCTGCTGCTGGTCGCGGTGCTCCACTTCATCGAGGACGCCGACGACCCGCGCGGCGCGGTCGCCGAACTGCGCGATGCACTGGCCCCCGGCAGCCTGATCGTCCTGACCCACGCCTCGTACGAGGGCATCCCGCTGCCCAAGGAGGAGGCGGCCGGCACGGTCGGCGTCTACAAGAACATCCGCAACCCGCTGATCATGCGCTCGCACGAGGAGATCGGTCAGTTCTTCGAGGGCTACGAGATGGTCGAGCCGGGGCTCGTGTCGATGCCCGCATGGCGGCCCGACACCCCGCAGGCGCCGGAGCAGGAAGACCCGTACGCCTTCTCGGGCTTCGCAGGGGTTGGGCGCAAGGCGTGAGCATTCCCGCCCAGGCGTCCGGGGAGCCGGACGCGGAACCAGACGGTCCGGAAGGCCGGCTCCGGAGATTCGCCAGGATCTGGAGCCGGGCCATCTTCCCCCTGACCGCCACCTCCCTCACCCGGCCGGAGTTCGAGGAGCATCTGCTGCCCCTGGCGCGGGAGCTGAACGGCATCCTGCACGCCCGCCCCTTCGACGCCTCGCCCGCCCAGCGGATCGGCGCGGCCCTGATCGACGCGCACTGCACCGACCCGGACGCCCTCAGCTCCACCCTCGGCGTCGTCGACTCCTACCTCGTGCTGTACTGCGGCGGCAACGGACCGGGACCGCTCTCCACCGAGGACGGCCGGGCCCGCTGCGCCCGGATCCAGCACACGCTGGCCGCCGGCTTCTCGTCGGCCCTGCGCGAGCGCACGCTCGCCGAGCAGGAGGCCATCGCCCGCTCGGCCCTGACCGCCCGCTCGCACGCCGAAGAGGCCCTGCACGCCACCGAGGCACGCTTCCGCGCGGTCTTCAAGGACGCGGCCATCGGCATCGGCATCGCCGACCTGGACGGCAACATCCTGGAGATCAACGACACCCTCACCAAGATGTTCGGCGGTCTTGAGCACCACGTCCGCAGCCACAAGGTGAACGAGTGGGTCCACCCCGAGGACTCGCCGCAGGTGTGGAAGTACTACGACGAGCTGGTACGCGGCGAACGCGACCACTACCGGGTCGAGAAGGCGTACTACCGCAACGACGGCACCGTCCTGTGGACCAACCTCACCGTCTCGCTGCTGCGCGACTCCGAAGGACGCCCCGAGTACCAGCTCGCGCTGATGGAGGACACCACCGAGCGGCGGCTGCTGAATCTGCGGCTGCGCTACGAGGCCACCCATGACGCGCTCACCGGACTGCCCAACCGGACCCTGTTCTTCGAACGCCTGGAGAAGGCCCTCGCCGCTCAGGAAGGCATCCGCTTCGGCCTCTGCTACCTGGACCTCGACGGCTTCAAGGCCATCAACGACAGCCTCGGCCACGCGGCCGGCGACCGGCTCCTGGTCGAGATCGCGGACCGGCTGCAGAGCTGCGCGCCCGCGCCCGGCGAGATGGTCGCCCGGCTCGGCGGCGACGAGTTCGTCGCCCTCACCACCGGCCCGGACACCGCCGACCAGGTGGACGAACTGGCCGGCCGCATCCTGAACGCGCTCGCCACCCCCATCCGCCTCGACGGCCGTGAACTGACCGTCCGCGGCTCGATCGGCGTCGTCGAGGGGCCCTCCGGGGAGCGCAGCGCCGCCGAGGTGCTGCGCAGCGCCGACATCACGATGTACCGGGCCAAGGCGGCGGGCGGCAACCGTTTCCAGCTCGCCGACGCGGAGGCCGACGCGCGCGCCATCACCCGGCACGGGCTGACCACCGCGCTCCCGGCCGCCCTGGACCGGGGCGAGTTCTTCATCGAGTACCAGCCGCTGGTGCACCTGGGCGACGGCACCGTGCACGGCGCCGAGGCGCTCGTACGGTGGTGCCATCCCCAGCACGGCGTGCTCGGCCCCGACCGGTTCATCCCGCTCGCCGAGCACACCGGGCTCATCGTGCCGCTCGGGCGCTGGGTGCTGGAGGAGTCCGTACGGCAGGCGAACTTCTGGCAGGAGCGGCACAGCGACGGAGGGCCGCTGCGGATCAACGTCAACCTCTCGCCGACCCAGCTGCACCACCCGCGCCTGGTCGCCGAGACGGTCGACGTGCTGGAGCGGTCCGGTCTGGAGCCGGGAGCGCTCTGCCTGGAGGTGACCGAGTCCGCGCTGATCGGCGCCGACGACGATCTCCTCAAGCCGCTGCGGCAGCTCGCGGAGATGGGCGTCGACATCGCGCTCGACGACTTCGGCACCGGCTACTCGAATCTGGCGAACCTGCGCCGGCTGCCGGTGAGCGTGCTCAAGCTGGACCGCTCCTTCACCCGGGGCATGCAGCAGCACCCGGCGGACCCGGTCGACCTGAAGATCGTCGAGGGTATCGTGTCGCTGGCCCACAGCCTGGAACTGGCCGTCACGGTGGAGGGCGTGGAGACGGGCGCCCAGGCCGAGCAGCTGCGCCGGCTCGGCTGCGACACCGCCCAGGGCTGGTACTACGCCCGCCCCGGGGCCCCGGACCGGATCCACTCGCTGCTGCTGGCGGACGCGGTCTGACCGTCGCCGTCGCCGGGCGGGGACAGGCCGCCCGGGCAGGCCGCGTCCGACCGTCCGCCCGGCGGGCTTTCCGCACGACAGGCCGCGTACCCGGCCCGTCGCCCGGTCAGTCCGGGGCGGGGCCGTGCTCCAGCAGCATCCGCTGGAGTTCGCGCGCGGCCCGGGGCGGAGCCACATCGCTGCGGTGCGCCAGCGCGATCGTGCGCCGCAGCCCGGCTCCGGCCAGCGGGGTCCTGCGCAGGTCGGGGCCCGCACGCCGGGCGGCCATGCTCGGCACCACGGCGATGCCGAGCCCCGCCCGTACGAAACCGAGCACCGCGTCCATCTCGCCGCCCTCGATGGTGAACGAGGGCTCGAAGCCCTCCGCGCGGCACGCGGCGAGCGTCAGCTCCCGCAGGTTGTACCCGTGCCGGAACATCACCAGCGGCGCCCCCTCCAGATCCGCGATCCGGACCCGGCCACCGCGTCCCGGCGCCGGCTCCGCCGCCGAGGACACCACCACCAGGTCCTCGTGCAGCAGCTCCACCGTGGTCAGCGCGGGGGAGGCGGCAGGCAGCGGCAGCACCACCAGCGCCAGGTCCAGAGCCCCGCGCGCCAGCTGACGCACGAGGTCGTGCGAGCCGCCCTCCTCCAGCAGCAGCCGCACCCCCGGATGCCGGTCGTGGAAGGCGCGCAGCACATCCGGCAGCAGCCCGGTGCACAGGCTCGGCGTCGCCCCCAGCCGCACCCGGCCGCTGCGCAGCGATACCAGCTCCTGGACCTCCTGCCGCGCCGTCTCCGCGTCCGCGAGGATCCGCCGGGCCAGCGGCAGCAGCGCCTCGCCCGCGTCGGTCAGGGCGATGTTGCCCCGGGCCCGGCTGAACAGATCCGCGCCCAACTCCGCCTCCAGCGCCCGGATCTGCTGGGAGAGCGAGGGCTGCGAGACATGCACCGCCTCGGCGGCCCGGGTGAAGTGCCGGGCCTCGGCGACGGCCACGAAGTAGGTGAGCTGTTGGAAGTGCACAGTCCGACGATAACCTCCGTCGATAGCCAATGGCTATGGAGATCAGCTGGTCCATGTCTTGGACTGATCGGACCCTGCGCCCCTACCGTCAGGTCCATGGCATTGGCAACGCGGACGGACCGACGGCCGTCGATGACGCGTACGCTCTGGGACTCGACCGTCGGCAAGAAAACGATCATGGCCGTGAGCGGTCTGATCATGCTCGGGTATCTCGTCGCCCACATGGTGGGGAACCTGAAGATCTTCTTCGGACCCGGCGAGTTCGACGGTTACGCCCACTGGCTGCGCACCATGGGCGAACCGATCCTGCACTACGAGTGGGCGCTGTGGATCGTCCGGGTGGGGCTGGTCGCCGCCGTCGTGCTGCACGGCGTCTCCGCGTACCAGCTGAGCCGCCGCGACATCAAGGCGCGCCCGGCCAAGTACGTCCACAAGAAGCCACGGGCCAGCTACGCCACCCGGACCATGCGCTGGGGCGGGATCATCCTCGCGCTCTTCATCGTCTGGCACATCCTCGACCTGACGACCGGCACCGTCCACACCAGCTTCGAGGCCGGACATCCCTACCAGAACGTCATCGACACCTTCTCGACCTGGTACGGCAACGTCATCTACATCGTCGCGGTGCTCGCCATGGGCCTGCACGTCCAGCACGGCTTCTGGAGCGCCGCGCAGACCCTGGGCGTCGGCAACGCGACCCGCGACCGCGTCCTGAAGACCCTCGCCAACCTCCTCGCGGCAGTGCTGACCGTGGGCTTCGTCTCCGTACCCGTCGCCGTCATGACCGGAGTGGTGAGCTGACATGCCCGACTACACGCAGTACCGCACGGGCGAGCCCGCCGTCGACACCAAGGCCCCCGAAGGTCCCGTCGCCGAACGCTGGGACACCCGCCGCTTCCAAGCGAAACTCGTGAACCCCGCCAACCGGCGCAAACACACCGTCATCGTCGTCGGCACCGGACTGGCCGGCGGCGCGGCCGGCGCCACCCTCGCCGAACAGGGCTACCACGTCGTCCAGTTCTGCTTCCAGGACTCGCCCCGGCGCGCCCACTCGGTGGCCGCCCAGGGCGGCATCAACGCCGCGAAGAACTACCGCAACGACGGCGACTCCATCCACCGGCTGTTCTACGACACCGTCAAGGGCGGCGACTTCCGCGCCCGGGAGTCCAACGTTCACCGGCTCGCCCAGATCTCCGTCGAGATCATCGACCAGTGCGTCGCCCAGGGCGTGCCCTTCGCCCGTGAGTACGGCGGCCTCCTCGACAACCGCTCCTTCGGCGGCGTCCAGGTCTCCCGTACGTTCTACGCGCGCGGCCAGACCGGACAGCAGCTCCTCCTCGGCGCGTACCAGGCGCTGTCCCGGCAGATCGCCACGGGCGGCGTCGAACTCCACGCCCGTACCGAGATGCTGGACCTGATCGTGGTCGACGGAAAGGCGCGCGGCATCGTCGCCCGCGACCTGGTCACCGGGAAGATCGACACCTACTTCGCCGACGCGGTCGTCCTGGCCACCGGCGGCTACGGCAACGTCTTCTACCTGTCGACCAACGCCATGAACTCCAACGCCACCGCGATCTGGCGGGCCCACCGGCGCGGCGCGTACTTCGCCAACCCCTGCTTCACCCAGATCCACCCCACCTGCATCCCGCGCACCGGCGACCACCAGTCCAAGCTGACGCTGATGAGCGAGTCGCTGCGCAACGACGGCCGCATCTGGGTCCCCAAGGCCAAGGGCGACACCCGCCCCGCCAACCAGATCCCCGAGGACGAGCGCGACTACTACCTGGAGCGCATCTACCCCGCCTTCGGGAATCTGGTGCCCCGCGACATCGCCTCCCGCGCCGCGAAGAACGTCTGCGACGAGGGGCGCGGCGTCGGCCCCGGCGGACAGGGCGTCTACCTGGACTTCGCCGAGGCCATCGGCCGGATGGGCCGCAAGGCCGTCGAAGCCAAGTACGGCAACCTCTTCGACATGTACCAGCGGATCACCGACGAGGACCCGTACACGGTCCCGATGCGGATCTACCCCGCTGTGCACTACACGATGGGCGGCCTCTGGGTCGACTACGACCTCCAGACCACCATCCCGGGCCTCTTCGCCATCGGCGAGGCCAACTTCTCCGACCACGGGGCCAACCGGCTCGGGGCCTCCGCCCTGATGCAGGGGCTCGCCGACGGCTACTTCGTCCTGCCCTCCACGATCAACGACTACCTCGCCCGCAATCCGCACACCGAGAACGTCGACGCCGAACACCCCGCCGTCGCCGAGGTGGTGGCCGAGACCGAGGACCGCATCAACCTGCTGCTCTCCGTCGACGGCGACCGCACCCCCGACTCCTTCCACCGCGAGATCGGTGAACTCATGTGGGAGTACTGCGGAATGGCCCGCACCGAGGACGGCCTGCGCAAGGCGCTCGCCAAGATCCCGGAGATCCGCGAGGAGTTCTGGCGGCGCATCAAGGTCCCCGGCACCGGAGAACAATTCAACCAGTCGCTGGAGAAGGCGAATCGCATCGTCGACTACCTGGAGCTCGCCGAGCTCATGTGCCTCGACGCCCTGCACCGCGCCGAATCCTGCGGCGGCCACTTCCGCGAGGAGTCCCAGACCCCGGACGGCGAGGCCGAGCGGCGCGACGAGGAGTTCTCCTACGCCGCCGCCTGGGAGTTCACCGTCACCGGCGGCGCCCCCGTCCTGCACAAGGAAGACCTCGTCTTCGAGTACGTCCACCCCACCCAGCGGAGCTACGCATGAAGCTCACCCTGCGCGTCTGGCGTCAGCGCAACGCCGAAGAGCCCGGCGCCATGGCCACCTACGAAGTCGACAACATCTCCGCCGACATGTCGTTCCTGGAGATGCTCGACACCCTCAACGAGGAACTCACCCTCGCCGGGGACGAGCCCGTCGCCTTCGACCACGACTGCCGCGAGGGCATCTGCGGCGCGTGCAGCCTCGTCATCAACGGCGACGCCCACGGCCCGGAGCGCACCACCACCTGCCAGCTCCACATGCGGTCCTTCGCCGACGGCGACACGATCGACATCGAGCCCTGGCGCGCCTCCGCCTTCCCGGTCATCAAGGACCTGGTCGTGGACCGCTCCTCGTTCGACCGGATCATCCAGTCCGGCGGCTACATCTCCGCCCCCACCGGCACCGCCCCGGACGCCCACGCCACCCCGGTGCCCAAGCCGGACGCCGACTTCGCCTTCGAGCACGCCGAGTGCATCGGCTGCGGAGCCTGCGTCGCCGCCTGCCCCAACGGCTCGGCGATGCTGTTCACCTCGGCGAAGGTCAACCACCTCAACGTCCTGCCGCAGGGCGCCCCCGAACGCGAGACCCGCGTCCTGGACATGGTGGCCCAGATGGACGACGAGGGCTTCGGCGGCTGCACCCTGACCGGCGAGTGCGCCACGGCCTGCCCCAAGGGCATTCCACTGCCCTCGATCGCCGCGATGAACAAGGAGTGGCTGCGGGCGACCCGTAAAGTCCGCCGCTGACCGAGGAGTTGATCCCGTACGGCTCCGAACTCCCGGGAGCCGTACGGGATCAGCGGCGTACGATCCCGCGTACGGTCAGCGCCGCAGCGCCTTGGCCAGATACGGCGCCGTACGGCTTCCGGCGGCACGCGCCACCTCCGCCGGGGCGCCGGTCGCCACGATCCGCCCGCCCCGGTCCCCGCCCTCGGGCCCCAGGTCGATGACATGGTCCGCGCCCGCCACCACGGCCATGTCGTGCTCCACGACCACCACGGTGCTCCCGCCGTCGACCAGCGCGTGCAACTGCCGCATCAGCACCTGCACATCGGCCGGATGCAGCCCCGTCGTCGGCTCGTCCAGCAGGTACAGCGTGTGTCCGCGCCGGGTGCGCTGGAGCTCGGCCGCCAGCTTGATGCGCTGGGCCTCACCGCCGGACAGCTCCGTGGCGGGCTGGCCGAGCCGCAGATAGCCGAGCCCGACGTCCAGCAGGGTGGTCAGGGCACGCTCGGCGGCCGGCGTGCCGGCAAAGAAGGAGGCCGCCGACTCCACGGTCAGATCCAGGACCTGAGCGATCGTCAGCCCGTCGAGGGTGACTTCCAGCGTCTCCGGGTTGTAGCGCGCGCCGTGGCAGTCCGGGCAGGGCGCGTAGGTGCTCGGCAGGAACAGCAGCTCCACCGAGACGAAGCCCTCGCCCTGACAGGTCTCGCACCGCCCGCCCGTCACATTGAACGAGAACCGCCCCGCCGTGTACCCCCGCTCCCGTGCGGTGTCCGTCTGCGCGAAGAGCTTCCGCACGGCGTCGAACAGGCCGGTGTACGTGGCCAGATTGGACCGGGGCGTACGGCCGATGGGCTTCTGGTCGACCTGGACGAGCCGGTCCACCGCCTCCAGACCGGTGGCCGCCGCGCAGTACCGCTCTCCCGCCCCGGCCTCCTCGCCGGCCTGCCGGTCCGCCAGCACCCCGGCGAGCACCTGGCCGACCAGGGTCGACTTGCCCGAGCCGGACACCCCGGTCACCGCCGTGAACACCCCGAGGGGGAACGCCGCGTCGACGCCCCGCACATTGTGCCGTTCCACGCCGCTGAGCCGGAGCCACCCGGACGGCGTACGCGCCTCGCGCACCGGCCCGGCGTCCTGGCCGACCTCCGGGAACAGGAAGCGGCGCGTCGCCGACTCCGGAACCTGGGCGAGCCCTTCCGGCGGCCCGCTGTGCAGCACCCGCCCGCCGTGCTCCCCGGCCAGCGGGCCCACGTCCACCAGCCAGTCCGCCCGCCGCACCACGTCCATCTGGTGCTCCACCACGAAGACCGAGTTCCCGGCCTCCTTCAACCGGCCCAGCACCCCGAGCAGCGCCTCGGTGTCCGCCGGGTGCAGCCCGGCCGACGGCTCGTCCAGAACATAGACGACGCCGAACAGCCCCGACCGCAACTGCGTTGCCAGCCGCAGCCGTTGCAGCTCACCGGAGGACAGCGTCGGGGCCGTCCGGTCCAGGCTCAGATAGCCGAGCCCCAGCTCCGTCACCGTCGCGATCCGCGCCAGCAGATCGCCCGTCAGCACCCGCGCCGTCTCCTCGCCGCCCGCCCCCGCCCCGGACAGCACCTCGGCCAGCGCGGACAGCGGCAGCCCGGCCAGCTCCGCGATGGTCCGCCCGGCGAAGGTCACCGCCATCGCCTCGGGCCGCAGCCGGCTCCCGCCGCACACCGGACACGGGGCACTGGTCAGGAAACGCTCCGCCTTCGCCCGCAGGGACCGGCTCTTGGTGTCCGCGAAGGTGTGCAGCACATAGCGCCGCGCGCTCATGTACGTACCCTGATAAGGGCGTTGGATCCGGCCCGCGTCCCGCACCGGATGCACCGTCACCACCGGCTGCTCGTCGGTGAACAGGATCCACTCCCGGTCCTTCGGATCCAGCTCGCGCCACGGCCGGTCGACGTCGTAGCCCAGCGCGTCCAGCACATCGCGGAGGTTCTTGCCCTGCCAGGCCCCCGGCCACGCGGCGATCGCCCCGTCCCGGATCGACAGCGAGGGGTCCGGGACCAGCAGTTCCTCGTCCGTCCGATGGATCCGCCCCAGCCCGTGACACTCCGGGCACGCGCCGACGGCGGTGTTGGGGGAGAAGGCGTCGGAGTCCAGCCGCTCGGCCCCCGGCGGATAGTCCCCGGCCCGGGAGAAGAGCATGCGCAGCGAGTTGGAGAGCGTGGTGACCGTCCCGACGGACGACCGGGCGCCCGGGGCGGAGCGCCGCTGCTCCAGCGAGACGGCGGGCGGCAGCCCGGTGATCTCCCCGACGGCCGGCGCGCCCACCTGATGGATCAGCCGCCGTGCGTACGGGGCGACGGACTCGAAGTAGCGGCGCTGGGCCTCGGCGTAGATGGTCCCGAAGGCCAGTGAGGACTTCCCCGACCCCGACACGCCAGTGAAGACGGTCAGGGTGTCGCGCGGGATGTCGACCCGTACGTCCTTGAGGTTGTGCTCGCGGGCGCCGCGCACGCGGACGTACGGATCGTGGGGGGAGGGCATGGGGCTCGGCTCCGTACGGGTGGGGTTCTGACGCCTTGGGACAAACAGTTCGATTCTAGGCGTCGGCGCCGACGGCGGCCGCCCGGGACCGGGCGGCGTGCCTCACCCGGTGCGGGTGATCCGGGCGAGCCGCCGCAGCGAGTCCACCAGTGCCTCACGGTCGTAGGTGCTGGTGGTGACGAGCACCTCGTCCGCCCCGGTCTCCGCGATCGCCTTCTCCAACTGCTCGGCCACCCGGTCCTCGGTGCCGTGGATGTGGCCGTCGAGCCCCTGCTCGTACAGCCTGCGCTCCTTGGGCGTCATGGTGAGGGCCTCGACGCGCTCGGCCGGGGCCAGCGGCGGAAAGTCCCCGTGCGTGCGGGAGTACGCCATGGCCCAGGCCTCCGGTACGAGCAGTCGGCGGGCCGCCTCCTCGGTGCCGGCGACGGCCACCGTGCCCGAGACGATCACCTCGGGCCGCTCGGCGCGGGCGGAGGGGCGGAAGTCGCGGCGGTAGACCTCGATGGCCCGCAACACCTTCTCCCGGCCGCGCAGATCGCCGATGACGAGCGGGAGCCCGGCGGCCGCGGCGACGGCCGCGCCCTCCCCGATGGCCAGGACGTACGCGGGGATGTGCAGGCCCTCCGCCGGATGGGCGTGCACCCGGGGGTGGGCCTGCTGGGTGCCGTCGATCCAGCCGAGCAGTTCGGTGAGCCGTCCGGGGAAGTCCTCGGCGTCCTCCTTGCCGTGGCCGAGCGCTCGGCGGACGCCGTCGGTGAACCCCACGGAGCGGCCGAGCCCCATGTCGATCCGGCCGGGGAAGAGCGAGGCGAGCACCCCGAACTGCTCGGCGACGACCAGCGGCCGGTGGTTGGGCAGCATCACCCCGCCGGTGCCGACCCGGATGGTGGAGGTCGCGGCGGCGACGGCGGCCGCCAGCACCGTCGGCGCGGACCCCGCGACCCCCGGCACGCCGTGGTGCTCGGAGACCCAGAAGCGGTGGAAACCGAGCGCCTCCGCCTGCCGGGCCAGGTCGACGGTGTCGCGCAGCGCCCTGGGCGCGTCGTACCCCTCACGGGTGCGGGAGCGGTCCAGGACGGAGAAACGGGTCGAGGCGATCACAGAGCTCACGCTCTGTTCAACGCGCTCGTTCCGCAGGGATTCCCGAGGCGCTTCCTAAGCTGGGGGAGTGAACGACGACGCACGGCCGCTGGCCGTTTTCGACCTGGACGGCACCCTCGCCGACACCGCCCACCGGCAGCACTTCCTGGAGGGCGCGAAGCGCGACTGGGCCGGCTTCTTCGCCGCGGCCGCGGCCGACCCGCCGCTCCCGGAGGGCGTACGGATGGTGCTCGCGAGCGCCGAGGAGTGCGAGATCGTCTATCTGACCGGCCGGCCCGAGCGGTGCCGTCGTGACACCGTGCGCTGGCTGAGCCGTCAGGGGCTGCCCGAGGGCACGCTGTTCATGCGGCGCGACGACGACCGGCGCCCCGCGCGCCGGACGAAGCTGGACATCCTCCGGCGGCTGGGGCGGACGGGGCAGGTGCGCATGCTCGTGGACGACGACGAGTTGGTCTGCGATGCGGCCGAAGTGGCCGGATTCACCGTGGTGCGGGCCCGCTGGGCCGACCCGTCGGAGGCGCTGAAGGACGCGCAGGAACGCGAGGGGCGTACCTGATCAGGCCGATCGGGCTGATCAGGTGCTTTCGTCGAGCCTGAAGCCCACCTTCAGGCCGACCTGATAGTGCGCGATTCGGCCATCTTCGATATGACCGCGAACTTGATTAATCTCGAACCAATCGAGATTGTGCAACGTTTCCGCGGCTCTTGCGACGCCGTTCCGGATCGCCGCGTCGATGCCCTCCTCGGAGGTTCCTACGATCTCGGTGACCCGATAGGTGTGGTTCGCCATTGTTTGTCTCCTCTCCAGTGACCACGTTGCCCCAATCCGTGATGTCCCGCGAGGGGGCGGGTGGGGCGAATCGGGACGAGCACCCGCCTTGACCTACTGATTGGTCCATACCAAAATTCAGCCAACCACCCGTGCGAGCGCCGCCCGCAATCCCCCCACACCGGGTCCCGATTTCGTCGTGCCGTTTCGCAGAAGGTGACCACGTGAAGAACCGCATACTGGCCGGAGCCATCGCGCTTGTCTCAACCGTCGCACTCGGCGGATGCGGCTACATATCGGGCTCGGGCAGCGGTGACCGCACGGTGACGATCTGGCTGATGAAGGACAGCGTCTCGCCCGGTTTCCTGGACAAGTTCACCCGCTCGTACGAGGAGGAGAACCCCTCGATCGAGCTGGACTTCAAGATCCAGGAGTGGAGCGGCATCGGCCCCAAGGTCATCTCCGCGCTGGAGGGCGACGACGCCCCGGACGTGATCGAGGTCGGAAACACGCAGGTCGCGCAGTACGCGGAGAGCGGCGGCCTGCGCGATCTGACCCTGGAGTCGATGCGCGACCTGGGCAGCGAGGACTGGCTGCCCGGTCTGGCCCAGCCCGGCAGCATCAACGGTGTGCAGTACGGCATCCCCTGGTACGCGGCCAACCGGGTGGTGATCTACAACAAGGACATCTTCGAGAAGGCGGGCATCGACTCCGTCCCGAAGACGCGCGCCGAGTGGATCGCCGCCACCGAGAAGCTCAACAGCGCGGGGAACCAAGGCATTTATCTGGCCGGACAGAACTGGTACGTGCTCGCCGGATTCATCTGGGACGAGGGCGGCGAGCTCGCCGACGAGAACGGCGGCGACTGGCAGGGCGCCCTGGACACTCCGGAGGCCCTGGCGGGCATGGAGTTCTACCAGAAACTCCAGGCGCTCGGCGGCGGCCCGACGGACGCCGACGAGGAGAAGCCCCCGCAGACCGACGTATTCGCCAAGGGCGATGTCGCGCAGATCATCTCGGTACCGGGCAGCGCCGCGCTCATCGAGCAGAAGAATCCCGAACTCAAGGGAAAACTCGGCTACTTCCCCATTCCCGGCAAGACCGCGAAAGCCCCCGGCTCGGTATTCACCGGCGGATCCGACCTCATCGTCCCGAAGAACGCCGACGAGCGCAGCGCCGGAATCGCCGTCGTCAAGGCGCTGGCGAGCGAGAAGTGGCAGACGGAGCTCGCCCGGGGCATGAGCTACGTGCCCAACAAGCCGAGCCTCGCCCATGTCATCGAGGGCGACGAGGGCACCGCGGCGATGGCGGAAGGCGCCACCCGGGGCCGGGCCACCCCCAACTCGTCCCAGTGGGCCAGGGTCGAGGCGGAGAACCCGATCAAGCCCTACATGACGGCTGTGCTGGAGGGCGGCGACCCGGCCCGTGAGGCCAAGGCCGCCTCCGAGCGGATCACCGCCATGCTCACCGGCAGCGGCTGACCCCTGCCGGACGGCGAGCCGCGGGCACGGCTTCTCCCTGCGTACCGCGTCCCGGTGCACGCCACCCCCGGAGTGGCGGCGGCCCTGGGGATTCAGCCGTCGCACATCCCCGCTCCCCACAGCGGTCACGTCGAATCCAGCCGGTGACGGAAGAAGTAAGGGGCCGGGCCGTCGCACTTCCGCGACGACCCGGCAGCGACCCTGCCGCTTCCGTCACCGGAGACCGCCATGACCGTGCTGCCCGTCGCCCCGCTCCCCACCTCCGCCCCCGCCACCGCATCCGTTCCGGCTCCCGCCGCCACCGCATCCGTTCCGGCTCCCGCCGCCCCCGCATCGGTTCCGGCCCCCGCCCGCTCCGCGGCCCCCGGCCCGGTCGGCGCCCAGGAACCGGCCTATCGGGTCTCGCTCGCCACCTGCCAGGAAGACATACGCGCGGCCCAGCGCCTGCGCCACCTGGTCTTCGCCGGGGAGCTCGGAGCCCGCCTGGAGGGGCCCGAACCCGGCCTGGACAGCGACGCGTTCGACGCGTACTGCGACCACCTGCTGGTCCGCGAGACCGCCACCGGGGACGTCGTCGCCACCTACCGGCTGCTGCCGCCGGACCGGGCCCGGGCCGCCGGACGCCTCTACGCGGAGAGCGAGTTCGACCTCACCCGGCTCGCCCCGATCCGCGACGACCTCGTCGAGGTCGGCCGCTCCTGCGTCCACCCCGCCCACCGCGACGGCGCGGTCATCGCCCTCGTCTGGGCCGGACTCGCCCGCTACATGGAGCGCACCGGCCACACCTGGATCGCGGGCTGCTGCTCCCTCCCGCTGGCCGACGGCGGCGCGCAGGCCGCCCGCAGCTGGAACACCGTACGCGCGGGACACCTCGCGCCCCAGGAGTACTGGGTCACCCCGCACCGCCTCTGGGACTCCTCCGCGCACGGCCCGGAAGCCGGCTCCCGGGCGGACCTCCCGCCCCTGCTGCGCGGCTACCTCCGGCTCGGCGCCCAGATCTGCGGAGCCCCCGCGTACGACCCCGACTTCGACGTCGCCGACCTGTACGTCCTGCTCTCGCTGCGCCGCACGGACCCGCGCTACCTGCGCCACTTCCTCTCCCTGGCCCCACTGCGATGAGCACCTGGCTGCCCGTCGCCCCGTGCACCCCGGACGGCTGCGCCCGGCACACCGGAGCCGTCCGCGCCCCGCTGCCCGCCGCGCTCCTGCTGCTGACCGGCTGCACCCTGGTCCTGCTGGGGGTGGCCTGCGTCCCGCTGGTCCGGCTGCTCGGGACCTCCCGCCGGGAACGGCTGGTACGGCGCTGGGCGCACGCGGTTCCCCGGGCCTTCGGTGTACGCGTCACGGTCCGGCGGCACGCGCCGGAACCCGCCACCGGCGGCGGGCTCGTCGTCGCCAACCACATCTCCTGGCTCGACGTCCCGCTGATCGCCTCCGTACTGCCCGGCCGGATGCTCGCCAAGCGCGAGATCCGGCGCTGGCCCCTGCTCGGCCCCCTCGCCGCGCTCGGCGGCACCCTGTTCATCGACCGCGACCGGCTGCGCGCCCTGCCCGCCGCCGTACGGACCGTCGCGACGGCCCTGCGCTCCGGCTCCCGGGTCGTGGTCTTCCCCGAGGGCAGCACCTGGTGCGGACGGGGCGGCGGCGCGTTCCGGCCCGCCGTGTTCCAGGCGGCGATCGACGCCGGCGCGACGGTCCGGCCGGTCCGCATCGCCTACCGCACCCTCCATCCCGCCGCCGGAGCGCCGGAGCCGGCCACCGACGCGTCGGGGCAGGCCGCCGGAGCCGTGGCGTTCGTCGGGGACGATCCGCTCGCCGCCTCGCTCTGGCGCGTGGTGCGGGCGGCCGGGCTCACCGCCCGGGTCGACGTCCTCGCGCCGGTCCCCGTACACGGCGAGGACGACCGCCGCACCCTGGCCCGCAGGGCACGAGCGGCCGTCCTCGGACCCGGAGATCCCCTCCGGCCCCGTCAGACCGCCGTGGCCAGCGACAGGGCGAACCGCCCCGCCGCATCCGTCCACCACTGAGCCAGCCGCATACCGGCGGCGGCCAACTCCTCGCGGACGTCCTCCTGACGGAACTTCGCCGACACCTCCGTACGCAGCTCCTCACCGGCCTCGAACGGCACCACGAGGTCCAGCTCCCGGATCTTGACGCTCAGCGCCCGCCGGGCCCGCAGCCGCATCTCGATCCACCGTTCCGCCGGGTTCCACACCGCGCGGTGCTCGAACTCGGCGAGCGGGAAATCGGCCCCCAACTCACGGTTGACGACGTTCAGGACGTTCTTGTTGAAGGCCGCCGTCACGCCCGCCGCGTCGTCGTACGCGGCCACCAGCGTCTCCTCCTCCTTCACCAGATCCGTGCCCAGCAACAGCGCGTCCCCGGGCGAGAGCAGCGAGCGCACCGACCGGAGGAACGCCGCCCGCTCCTCCGGCAGCAAATTGCCGATCGTGCCGCCCAGGAACACCACAAGACGCGGCCCCGGCGTCCCCGGCAGCGCCAGCCCGCCGGTGAAGTCCGCGATCAGCGCGTGGACGGACAGCTCGGGGCGCTCGGCGAGCAGCGACTCGGCCGCCCCGGTCAGCGCGCTCTCGCTCACGTCCACCGGGACGTAGCTGTGCAACTCCGGTAGGGCGTCCAGCAGATGGCGGGTCTTCTCGGACGAGCCCGAGCCCAGCTCGATCACGGTCCGGGCCCCCGAAGCCGCCGCGATCTCCTCGGCGCGCGCCTCCAGGATCTCCCGTTCCGCGCGGGTCGGGTAGTACTCCGGCAGCCGGGTGATCTCCTCGAACAGCTCGCTGCCGCGGGCGTCGTAGAACCACTTCGGCGGCAGCGTCTTGGGGTGCCGGGTCAGGCCGCTGAGGACGTCGGCGCGCAGCGCCGCGTCCGTCGCGTCCACCGGCAGGGTGCGGGTCAGCAGGAAGGGACTCACGCGGTGGGCTCCTTGAGCGGGGTGAGCAGGACGTCCGAGGCGGTCGCGACCAGCAGGGTGCGGTCGGGGACCTCGCGCCAGAGCGGGTCGTCGTCGTAGGGCTCCGAGGCGACCGCGGTGCGGCGGCCCGGAGTGGTGCGATACCAGAGGGTGTCGCCCCAGGCGGTCGCCGTGATCGTCTCCCCGTCGGTGAGGAGCAGATTCAGCCGGGAGCCGGGCGCGGCGGCCGCGACCTCGCGGACGGTCTCCGCGACGGCTTGCGGCGCATCGTCCCCGGCGTCGGTCCGGTGCCGGATCAGCGCCCAGACCAGCGCCGAGTCGTTCCGGGCGGCCAGCGACAGGAGCTTCTCGGCGGGCAGGGCGGCGGCGAGCGGGCCGAGCGAACCCGGCCAGCCCTTCACCGCCCCGTTGTGGCTGAACAGCAGCCGCCCGGCGGCGTACGGCGCGGCTGCGGCCTCCCCGTCCGCACCCGCCTCGGTGGCGTCCCGTACGGCGGCGAGCAGCGCGGTGCTGCGGACCACCCGGGCCAGATCGGCGAAGGTCTCGTCGCCCCAGACGGGGCCCTGACGGCGGTAGCGTCCGGGCACCGGGTCGCCGTCCGCGTACCAACCGACGCCGAAACCGTCCGCGTTGACCGTGCCGTAGCGCTGGCGGCGCGGCTCCCAGGACTGCCGCACCAAGGAGTGCGAGGGCTTCAGCAGAAGCTCGCCGAGCGCCACCGGCTCGCCCACATAGGCGATATGACGGCACATCAGGCATCCCTCGCCGTGCGGAATCCGGAGAAGATCTGCCGCCGCACCGGAAGGTCCCAGTTGCGGAACGTACCCCGGCAGGCGACCCGGTCCACGGCGAACGAGCCGCCGCGCAGCACCTTGTGCCCGGGCCCGAAGAAGACCTCCGAGTACTCACGGTAGGGAAACGCCACGAACCCCGGATAGGGCAGGAAGTCGCTGGCGGTCCACTCCCATACATCGCCGATCAACTGCCCCGCCCCGGAAGGCGACCGGCCTCCCGGATACGCCCCGGCCCGCGCCGGACGCAGATGGCGCTGCCCCAGATTGGCCCGCTCCGGCGTCGGGTCCTCGTCGCCCCATGGATAGCGCCGGGAGCGGCCGGAGACCGGATCGTGCCGGGCGGCCTTCTCCCACTCGCTCTCCGTGGGCAGCCGCCGCCCCGCCCAACGGGCGTACGCGTCGGCCTCGTACCAGCTGACGTGGAGCACCGGCTCGTCGTCCGGCACCGGCTCGGTCACCCCGAACCGCCGGCGCAGCCACTGCCCCGCCTCCCGCCGCCAGAACAGCGGCGCTTCCAGGTCGTGTTCCCGGACCATGGCCCAGCCCTCGGGAGCCCACCAACGGGCGTCCCCGTACCCGCCGTCCTCGATGAAACGGCGGTACGCGCCACAGGTGACCGGCGAGGTGTCCAGGTGGAACGCGGCCACCTCGCGCCGGTGCGCGGGCCGTTCGTTGTCCAGGGCCCATGGCTCGGCGGAGGTTCCCATCATGAACGGGCCGCCGGGGACCAGGACTTCGTCCGCCAGCGCCTCGGAGTCATCGGGCGCGGGCGGGGCGGGGGCGGCGAGCGCCGCCGGACCCGACCGCAGCTGATGAGTGATCAGCATCGTCTCGTCGTGCTGCTGTTCGTGCTGGGCGATCATCCCGAAGGCGAACCCGGCCCGCTCCAGCGGGCGGCCGCCCTCGTGCAGCGGTGCGCTCTCCAACAGGTCCAGCGCCCGCCCCCGTACGTCTGAGGCGTACGTCCGTGCCTCGGCGGGGGCCAGCAGCGGCAGGGCGGGTCGTGAGGCGCGGGAGTGCTCGAAGGCGTTGTAGAGCCCGTCGATCTCCGGGCGCAGCGCCTCCCGGCCGCCGACGGCGCGCAGCAGCCACTGCTCCTCCTGGTTGCCGATGTGCGCCAGGTCCCAGACCAGCGGCGACATCAACGGGGAGTGCTGGGCGGTCAGTTCGCCGTCGTCGACACTGTCGGTGAGCAGGGCGGTGCGGTCGCGCGCGGTCAGCAGCGCGTCGAGGGCACGTCGCCGCAGGTCCTCGGGATCGACACCGGGCGTGACGGGGAAGCCGGTGGCGGCGGGGCCGGAGGCCTGCGCCGGATCGAAAGCGTCGGAAAGCTCGCGGCGCTCGACGTCTTCACGGTGCTCGGTCATGCGGAGGCCGCCTTTCCGGGATGCGGCGGGAGCGCCGGCCGGCCGGGGAGCAGTCCCTCGTGGGCGCTCGCGGTCCGCCCGGGCGGACCGGCCGGCGCGTCGGGGCCGGGCGTCGGGCCCGTACCGGTCAGCAGGCCCCGGTCGGTCAGCAGGCTCAGGTCGGTGAGGGCGCCCGGTTCGGGCAGGTCGTCGGCCGGACATCGGCCCCGGGCGACATAGCGGTCGGTGAAGGCGGCCACGGTGTCGCGCACCGCCTGGCTCGCGCCCATCCGCTCCAGCGCCGGAAGCGCCGCCCCGAAGCAGACGGTGGCCGCGGTCCGCAGCTCCGGGTCGGCGAGGCCCTCACGGGCGGCCGCCGTCCACAGCGGATTGCGCGGGGCGGCCGGTGCGCCCGCCGTCTCGGCCAGCGGCTTCACGGTGCGGTACACGGTCTCGGCGGCCTCCGGGTCGTCGAACAGGGCCGTGGCGACGGCGAGCGGCACCAGCCACCCGTCGGGCCCGCTCTGCGCGTCGATCATGCGCAGCTCCAGATGGCCACGCGGCCGGATCGGCGGGAACAGCGTGGTGAGGTGGTAGTCGAGATCCGCCTGCACGGGAGGACGCGGCGACCCGGTGCGGATCCACTCGCGGAAGGTGAGCCCCTCCGGCACGTCCCAGGGGCCGTCCTCGCACCGGATGCACAGCACGGACGTGTCCAGCACATGCGCGGCCCAGGCCTCGCGCGGGGCGCGCCCGGAGCCCGGCGCCAGGGTCCGGCCCGGGTCGAGGTCCGCCCACAGCGACTGCCGGGTGGAGCGCCAGCCGGTCCGGCGGCCCCGCTGGAACGGCGAATTCGCGAACGCCGCCACCAGCACCGCGCCCAGCAGGTGCGCGAGCTGCCAGCGCCGTCCGTAACCGAGCGGCCCCGGCTCCTCCTCGCCCGCGTCCAGGCAGACCTGGACCGACGCGGAGGTGCACATCATCGCCCGCCCGGCCGGCCCCGCGCGGTCCAGCGCGGCCTCCATCGCGTCGTAACGGGGCTCCCGCAGCCTGCGGCGCGGCGACTGCCACGGGTCGACGCCGAGACCGACCGGCGCGAGCCCGGCCGTGCCCAGCGAGGCACGGACCGCCGCCAGATCGGCCGCGGTCGTCTCGACGCACTCCATCAGCGAGCCGGCCGGCTGTGAACTGAGCTCCAGCTGGCCGCCCGGCTCGAAGGTCAGCGCGGCGCTCAGCGGCAGCGCGCGGACCGTTTCGACAGCGCTGTCGAGGCGCTCCTGGCCGACCGGAAGGTGCGGATGTTCCCGGTCGTGGATGAGCCATTCGAGTTCCACCCCGACGGTTCGGGGAGGACCCGTCTTGAAACATATGCCGCGCAGTAAATCCTCTGCCCCGCTCTCGTCGAGAGGGGCGGCGTCCGGGCGCGAGCCGGTTGCGCCGGGAATGTCCAAGCCCATGAGGGCCTCCTTCGCAGCTGCGTACCTACCAGCCAAACCCGTACCCGGAGATCGCACAAGGGTGCCCCCGGGCCAAGAAAATCCGGTTGCGCCCAGGCCGGGTTCCCCATCAGCATGCCCCGTATGCACCACATGGGGGAGCGCCGGTGAGCGCGCGGCTGCGCGGCATCGCGCGCGATACGGAAGCGGTCGTCGAGGCCGGGCGATATTGCAACGCGGCAGGTCAGGACGTGTCCATCGAGCGGGCCGTGATCGCCGCGCTGTCCGGAACCAGGCTCTACGGACCGGACCCGGTGCCCGTCGCCGCGCTCGACACCGACCGCACGCCGCACGTCGAGGTCACCGGCGAGAGCAGCCTCGCCGCGGCCCGCCGGATGACCGGCGAGGCCCCCGGCCGGGTCGCCGTCCTCAGCTACGCCTCGGCCCGCAACCCCGGCGGCGGCTACCTCAACGGGGCGCAGGCCCAGGAGGAGGCCCTGTGCCGTGGATCGGCCCTCCACGCGACCCTGCTGCGCGCCCCGGAGTACTACGCGCACCATCGCGCCGAACGCAGCGCCTTCTACACCGACCGGGTGATCCACTCGCCCGGGGTGCCGGTCTTCCGCGACGACCGGGGCCGCTTCCTGGACGCCCCGTACACCGTCGGATTCCTCACCTCGCCCGCGCCCAACGCCGGGGTGATCCAGCGGCAGACCCCCGAGGAGGCCCACCGCATTCCGGCCGCCCTGGCCTCCCGGGCCGAACGGGTGCTGGAGGTCGCGGCCGTACGCGGCTACCGCAGGCTCGTCCTGGGGGCGTGGGGCTGCGGGGTCTTCCGGAACGACCCGGCACAGGTGGCGGAGGCGTTCCGGGCGCTGCTCGGCGCGGGCGGCCGGTTCGGCGGCCACTTCGAGCAGATCGTGTTCGGCATCCTGGACCGCGACCCCGACTCCGCCGTCCGGGCCGCCTTCGCCCGGACCTTCAGCTGACCTGACCTGACCTGATGCCGGCCGCCGCGATCGCAGAGGGTCCGCTCAGCTCCAGCCGTACCGCTCGCACAGCCGCCCGGTGACCCGGTCGAAACGCTCCCGGTCCAGGGCGCACGCCTCCCGGCGCATCCCGTCCTCGTGGACCCGCAGCACCCGGTCCAGATCGACCCAGGACGGCCGCCCGGAGCTGTCCCATGGGCCCGCGCCCAGCGCCACCCACTCGTGGTCCCGGTCGTGCTGCTTGCTGGAGAGCTGGACGGCGAGCAGCGTGCCCGTCTCCTCACGGGCCACGACGAGCACCGGCCGGTCCTTGCCCCGCCCGTCGTTCTCCTCGTAGGGCACCCAGGTCCAGACGATCTCGCCGGGGTCGGGTTCGCCGTCGCGATCGGGGGCGTAGGAGGTGCGCACGGGGCCCACATCGTCGGGATCGGCCTGCACCGTGGCGGTCGGCCCGCTGCTGCCGGGCACGTCAAAGGGGTTGTCGGATCGGTACGCGCTGTCGTGGAACGTCATCGCAACACCGTAGAACCTCCACCGCCCGATACCGGGAGGGGGGCGTCGGACCGGGGCCGCGGGGCGGCGTTCCGGCCACCGTGACCGGTGCTGCGGGCCCCGGGCCGAAACCCGCTCCCACGGGTCTGGAAGACTGCCCGACGCCATGAGCCAGTTACCCAAGCAGCCCGCCGAAGTCTCCGTTCCGACCAGCGCGGATGTCGCGCGCCTCGCCGGAGTGTCCCGGGCCACCGTGTCGTACGTACTGAACAACAACGCCACCGTCCGGATCAGCGATCCCACCCGACGCCGGGTCAGGGAGGCCGCCCTCCAACTCGGTTACGTTCCGCACGCGGCTGCCCGCAGTCTGCGCGCCGGACACAGCCGCATGGTCCTGTTGCCCTCCGGCCACATACCTGCGGGACCGCTGCACCAGTACTTCTTCGAGGAACTCCAGTCGGGACTGCGCCGCCTGGACTACACCGTCGTCCAGTACGGCAGCGTCGGTCTCACCGCCGACGAGGCGGCCACCGCCTGGGCCGAGCTGCGGCCCGTCGCCGTCGTCGTACCGCCGGGCATCGCCCTCACCCCGCACGGCACGGGCATCCTCACCCGCTCCGGCGCCAAGGCGGTGATCACCCTGGGCCCCGACCCGGTGGCCGGAGCGCACGGCCTGGTCATGGACCAACGCCAGGTCGGAGCCAGCGCGGTGGAACATCTGCTGGCCCGCGGCCGTCGCCACATCGGGGTCGTCATGCCCCAGGAACCGGGCCGGTCGCCCTTCTCCGAACCCCGCCTCACCGGGGCACGACGCGCCGCCGAACCGGTGGGGGCCCGCGTGTGCCCGCTCCCGCTGCGGTACGAGGAGGAGTCCGCGCACCAGCTGGCGGCCCGCTGGCCGGATCTGGGCCTGGACGCGGTGTTCGCTTACAACGACGAGTACGCCATGCTGCTGATGCGGGCCCTCCAGGACGCGGGGGTCGCGGTGCCCGCCGATACGGCGGTGATCGGCGCGGACGACCTGCTCATCGGCAGACTGCTGCGCCCGAGGCTGAGCACCGTCCGCATGGAACTGGCGATGCCGCAGCCGCTGGCCGAGACGATCGACCGCATGGTCCAGCACCCGGGCGCGCCACCGGTCCACCACGACCTGCTCCGCACCAGCGCCGTACACCGCGAATCCAGCTGACCGCCTCCGGCGCGACGACATGCGCGGCGCACGGCGGATGTCTAGCGTCGGAGGCATGAGCCATCCGCAGAGTTACGAGCTCCTCCTGATCCCCGACCACAGCAGAACGCGGACCGGAGCCCCCGGCCGGCCGATCCGGTCCGCGGTCGTCGCCGCCACCGGCGAGACGGGGGCCTCGGGCTATCCCCGGTACGCGGGGGAGGGCATGGAGGCGGACGTCGACCCGGAGACCCGGACGGTGGAGGCCGTGCTCATCGACGGCGAGGAACTGGACTACGGCATGTCGGTCCGCGTGGCGGGCGCCGAGGGCGAGCGCCCGGCGTCCTGAGAGAAGCCCGGCTGCCGCACACGGCCGGCGGACACGGCTTCCGCACACGACTGAGGGGCCCGCCACGCGCACCGCGATGTCCGCGGTACGGGTCAGGGCCCCTCGCTCGGTGCCGTGCGCCGGTCGGGCGACTACTGGGGCTCCGGCCGGCCCTCCCCGGCCTCGGCCGCCCGCTTCTGCTCCTCGACGGACTTGCGGACCTCGTCCATGTCCAGCTTCCTGGCCTGTCCGATGACGTCCTCCAGGGCCGCCTCGGGCAGCGCGCCGGGCTGCGCGAAGACCGCGACATTGTCGCGGACGATCATCAGGGTCGGGATCGACCGGATCTCGAAGGCCGCCGCGAGCTCCTGCTGCGCCTCGGTGTCGACCTTCGCGAAGACCAGGTCGGGGTGGCGCTCGGAGGCCGAGTCGTAGACCGGCGCGAACTGACGGCAGGGGCCGCACCAGGAAGCCCAGAAGTCGATCAGGACGAATTCGTTGTCGCTGACGACCTGATCGAAGTTTTCCTTGGTGAGCTCGACGGTGCTCATGCTTGGGGTACCTCTTCCTGTGCCCGTGGGGGTCCTGTCGGGTCCTGTCCGGCACAACGGTGACTGCACTTGCGCTATTCCGCCTGCCCATGTGGCCGGGGCGCACACCCGCGACGACACTGTTTCCATGACTGATGCAGTGAAGACTTCCGAGAGCTCCGCGCACTCGCCCTACGACGTCGTGGTCATCGGTGCGGGTCCGGTGGGCGAGAACGTGGCCGACCGGGCCCGCGCCGCCGGGCTCACCACCGCAGTGGTGGAGTCCGAGCTGGTCGGCGGCGAGTGCTCCTACTGGGCGTGCATGCCGAGCAAGGCGCTGCTGCGCCCCGTCGTCGCCCGCGCCGACGCCCGCCGGGTGCCGGGTCTGAGCGACGCCGTACAGGGCCCTCTCGACGTCGCGGCCGTCCTGGCCCACCGGGACGAGGAGACGAGCCACTGGAAGGACGACGGCCAGGTCGCCTGGCTGGAGAGCGTCGGAGCGGACGTGTACCGGGGTACGGGCCGGCTCACCGGCCCTCGCGAGGTCTCCGTCACCGCCCCCGACGGCACCGAGCACCGGCTCACCGCCCGGCACGCCGTCGCCGTCTGCACCGGCACCAGGGCCGTCGTCCCCGGCCTCCCCGGCATCGAGGAGGTCCGCCCCTGGACCAGCCGCGAGGCCACCAGCGCCAAGGAGGCGCCCGGCCGGCTCGTGGTCGTCGGCGGGGGAGTCGTGGGCGTGGAGATGGCGACCGTCTGGCAGGCGCTGGGCTCCGAGGTGACCCTGCTGATCCGCGGCGAGGGCCTGCTCCCGAAGATGGAGCCCTTCGCGGGCGAGCTGGTCGCCGACGCGCTGACGGAGGCCGGGGCCCGGATCCGTACCGGCGTCTCGGTCACCGCGGTGCGTCGGCCCGCGCCGGACGGCCCGGTCACCGTCGACCTGGACGACGGCGGGAGCATCGAGGCCGACGAGATCCTCTTCGCCACCGGCCGCGCCCCGCGCACGGACGACCTGGGCCTGGAGACGATCGGCCTCGAACCCGGCTCCTGGCTCACCGTGGACGACAGCTGCCGCGTCGAGGGCACCGACTGGCTGTACGCGGTCGGCGACGTCAACCACCGCGCCCTCCTGACCCATCAGGGCAAATACCAGGCCCGCATCGCAGGCGCGGCGATCGCCGCCCGCGCCGAGAAGGCCGCCCTGGACACAGCCCCCTGGGGCGCCCACGTGGCCACCGCCGACCACGCGGCCGTCCCGCAGGTCGTCTTCACCGACCCCGAGGCCGCATCGGTCGGCCTCACCCTCGCCGAGGCCGAACGCGCCGGCCACCGTGTCCGCGCCGTCGACTACGACCTCGCCTCGGTGGCCGGCTCCGGCCTCTACGCCGACGGCTACCGGGGCCGCGCCCGGATGATCGTGGACCTGGACCGCGAGATCCTCCTCGGCGTCACCTTCGTCGGCCCGGGCATCGGCGAACTCCTGCACTCGGCGACGGTCGCGGTCGCGGGGGAGGTGCCCATCTCCCGCCTGTGGCACGCGGTCCCGGCCTACCCGACCATCAGCGAGGTGTGGCTGCGGCTGCTGGAGACGTTCCGAGGGTAGGAACCGCCGTTGGAACCGCGCTGAGTCGCACTGCCTCATGCCCCGTGGCCGTCCGCGTTAGCGGCCGCGGGGCGCAGTGCGATGCCAGGGGGTCCGGACCGGTTGTCACTGGTGCCGCTTAGAGTCTCTCCCACTCGTCACGGTGCGTCGCCGTCGACGGGGTTCATCAGCGTGCCGCCGGTGCGGCGGCCGTCCGGAACAACGGGGAGAACAGCGCATGGGGTGGGTTTCGGCGGGCGACTACGAAGTCGCTCTGGAGGCGGGCAAGGTGGTCTGCCGCAACGGGAAGGGCCGGCGGCTGAAGTCCGTCCCGGCTTCGTTGAAGGACGACCCGGCGGTCGTCGGTCTCCGGCAGCTGACCGAGTGGCTGGACCGGCACGAGCGCCGGTGCATGAGCGACGTCGAGCAGTGGATGGTGCGTTCGTTGCCCGTCCCCACGGCCGTGCTCGCCCGGGTCTGGCCCGACCCGGCGTGGCAGGCGGCCCTGCGGGACGTGGTGGTCACCGGCGCGGACGGCGGGGTCGCCGGGTTCCTGCGCGACGTCGATCCGGAGCGCGGCCTCGGCCTCGTCGATCTGGACGGCGACACCGTCCGCATCACCCCGGACGTCGTCCGCGTGCCCCACCCCGTCCTGCTGGAGGACCTCGAAGAACTGCGGGAGTTCGCGGTCGAGCTGGAGGTGCGCCAGAACGTGGAGCAGCTGTTCCGCGAGGTCTGGCACCGCCCCGCCGGCCTCGCCCCGGACACCACCTCCGTGGACACCTACGCGGGCGGCGTGTTCAAGGAACTGCGCTTCCTGCACGGCCGCGTCACCCAGCTCGGTTACCGGTCGCGCGGTGGATACGCGGTCTGCCCGGTCGTCGAGGACGGCATCGGCGTCGAGGCGCGCATCTGGATCGGCGAACACGACGGATACGACGCGCACGACACCGAGACCGGCCCGCTGGGCTGGAGCGACGCGTCGGGGCGCGCGCTGACGGCGGCCGAGGTCGGCGCCGTGGCGTGGTCCGAGGGCATGCGCATGGCGGCGGCGCTCTACGCCGGTCGCGACGTGGAGGACGAGGAGCGGGCGGCATGAGCATCACGACGAACACCGACGCGAACACGACGGCGGCGGGCTCGGCGCCCGTTCCCGCCCAGAACCGGGGCCGGAGCGCCTCCGTCCTCGCCGACGAGGCCCGCGCGGCGGCCCTGCTGGACGCGGGTGCGATCCTCCCGGCCGGTACCACCGACCGGGACGACGCCGACACGCTGACCGCCCGCGCCTACACCCACACCGCCCTCGGCGACCGCACGGTGGTCCGGCTCGTGCCCGGCACACTCGGCGAGGCCGAGGACCTGGCCCTGGAATTCCTGGGGCTGGCCCGGACCGCGGACGCCCCCGTCGTGGGACAGGTCCGCCGCGAGACGCTGGGCTTCCCGGCCTGGGCCCTGGTCAACGACCCGGCCAACGGGCACCACGCCCTCGCCCTGGTCAAGGACATCGAGCGGCTGGGCCGCCAGGCCAAGACCCGTGCAGGCGCGGCCAAGGAGGGCTTCGACGAGCTCGGCACCCGGCTCGGCCGGGCCGTGCCGCACTTCCTCCCCACCTACTACGAGCAGGTGGCGCGCCTCTTCCTCCAGGCCGAGAACGCCACTTACGCCGCCTCCTTCTTCGGCAAGGCCCGTGAGGCCGAGCGGGTCCACGGCCTGGTCGTGGACGAGGACCGGCAGCGCGCCGTCTTCCTGGAGTTCGCCCTCGCGGGCGCGCTGACCGTCAAGGCACTGCGGCAGTACGTGCGCGACCTGGTCGCCCGGCTCGCACCGGCGGACGCCTGGGCGCAGTTCCGCCGACTGCTGGTCGAGCGCTGCGCGGCCGGCATGCCGCCCTACGCGGCGCTGCCGCAGGACGTACGCACGCTGATCAAGGCCGCCGGGCTGGACCGCGAGAGCGCCGAACGCGAGCTGGTGGCCGAACTGATCGGCTCTCCCGGCGTCGTCCGCGCCCCCGCCTCGTTCTGGGCGACCTACGGTTCCGCGCTCATCGCCCTCGCCCGCACGGACGCGTCCGTACGGGCCCGGCTCCTCGGGTTCTTCCCGGAGACCTTCAGCGAGAGCGGCCAAGGCACGGACGGCGAATCCGGCTGGCTCGCGCTGCTGACCGAGTCGGGCGCCGAGGAACTGCTGACCGCCCTCCCGGGAGCCTTCGACCGGACGTCCGCCGACTCCGCCGGCCCCCTCGTCGCGTCCGTCTCCCCGGCGGACTGGCTCGCCCGCTGGGAGGCGTACCGGCGGCGTAACCGGGCGACTTCGGGCCGCAGCCCGCGCACCCTGGACCTCGCCGCCCGGATGGCGGACCGGCTGCGCGCCGACGGACGCCCCGTCGAACTGTTCCAGGGCCGCTGGCAGCGCACCGCCGACCTGGACCTTCTCGACCTCTGCCTGGCCTCCGAGATCCCCGTCGCCGCGCCGGACGACGAGGAAACCGGCCGCGGCCACGGGCGGTCGAACGGCTTCTCCCTGGGCCAGTGGCTCGCCGACGACGCGCCCGGGCAGCGGGATCTCACCGCCGTCGCCGGACACCCGGACTTCCGCGACCTGCTGCGCCGGAACGTCGGCGGACTCGGCGACGGGCGCGGTCAGCGGCTGAGCGACGCCGGTATGGCGAAGCTGGCCGCGCACCCGGTGCTCTCCGTCATCCTGCGCGAGTGGCTGACCAGCTGCGCCGAGGAGTACACCGCCGCGCGAGGACTTCCCGGGCTGCGCATCGCCCTCAACAAACTCTCGCCCTTCCGCGCCGTCGTCGCGGACGTCGCCCCGGACGCCGCGCGCCTTCTCGAACACCACGACGTCGTACCGCTGCTCGCCGCCACCCTGCGCACCGGCGTCTTCGACGAACTGGGCTGGCCCGCGCTCGACGAGACCTACGCCGAACTGGCCGCCGAGGCCGCCGCCACGTCGCGGGGGCGCAACAACCGGTCGCAGAACGTCGGTGTCACCGGCGCCTGGCCCGCGCTGATCCTGAGCACGCCGGAGCGGGCCGTCGTCGTCGGCCCGGAAGGCGTTCTGCTGCGGCACACCCTGCGACTGCCGCCCTCCACCGACCAGTGGCGGACGGCCTCCTTCCGTTTCGTCGACGGCGAGTTGCTGGTGATCTGGTGGGAGGACGGCAAGCAGCGCGGCTACTGGTCGCACCGCCCCGCCGAGGTGTTCACCGTCACCGGCGAGCAGGTCCCCCGCTGGGGCCGCCCCAGCCTCTCGGACGAGGTCTGCGTACCGCTGCCCGGCGGCGGCCGCGCCACCGGCGGCAAGGCCCTGCACGCGGGCGACACCTCCCTCCCGCCCCAGCGCGCCGTCCTCGCCGACGGCACCGGACACTGGCGGGAGGGCCACCAGGGAACCCGGACGGTATGGCTGGAGTACGACCCGGTCGGCGGCACGCACGGCCGCGCGTCCCTCCCCGCCTTCCTCCGCTCCGGGGTGCTGGACGGCACCCGGCTGCTCGCCGAGCACTGCCAGGTGCTGCCCCTCCAGCCCGGTCTGGAGACCACCCCGTTCGGCACGGACGGCACGGTCCTCGGCCGCTGGGTCCGCCGCACCGCCACCGAGCCCGGCACGGCCGCACCCGCCGGCGGGTGCCGGACCGTCGCCGGCACCCCCGACGGCCACACGGTCGCCCTGCCGCACCCGCTGCCCGACGGCGGCGTCGTGGTGCCGCTCGGCGGCCTCACCCTGCCCGGCGGATCGCGGCCCGTCGCGGCCCTGCGCCACCGGTCCGTCGAAGCGCACCCGGCGGACACCGACGGCACCGGCGGCGGCCTGTGGTCCGTCGGCACCGACTCCTCCGGCGGGAACGACGCGGCGGGCACCCCCTATGTGCCTCCCGTCGTCTACTGGCACGCCCTGCGCCCGAGGGACGAGCAAGGCTCCGCCGCCCTGCGGAAGCTGACGGACTCCCGGGCCGAGGAACTGTTCAACGAGGTCGCCACCGCCGTCGCCCGGCACCTGGAGGCATTCCGGGCGGTCGAGGAGTACAGCGGGCCCTCGTCGCGGGAGATGAGCGAGGAGGCCGTCGCCCGGGTCCTGCCCGAGGTGTCCGACGTACGGCTCCTCGCGGGCGTCACCGCGCTCGTGCGGAACGCCGTGGACCGGGCCGTCGCGGTCACCCGGTATCTGGAACCGCCCACGCCCGCACAGCCGGTCACGCCCCGGGACACCGCACGCACCCAGGGCATGTTCTTCGACCACGAGCCCGAGCACGGCGACGACACGACCCTGCGGGCGGCCACCGCCTGGGGCTCCGAGCAGATGCGCGGCACCTGGTGGGGAGGCGGAAGCCGGTGGACGGCGATCCGGCAGATCCTCGCCGTCAACCACGTCCTCGGCGGCGAGCCGGCGTTCGGCCCTCCCACGCCGTCGAAGGTCCCCTTCACCCCCGTGGACGGCTGGCAGCGCGACGAGTACACGGTGCCCGGCGAATCCCTCTCCTGGACCTCCCTCCTGGACAAGCTGCCCGAACTGGCCTACCGGACCGCCTCGGAGACCACCTCTCCCGAGCACCGCGCCGGGCTCCTCGTGCTGCTGGAAGCGCTCGCCGCGGGCCCGCTGGCCGACCCCGCGGGCACGGTCCGGCGGGTGGACCTCGTCGAACCGCTCGACCCGGCGGTACTCGGGCGGACGGGACGACCCGAGGCCGTGCACCGCCTCGGCCAGGTGCTGCGCAAGGGCTCACGCACCGTCGTGATCCTGGCCAACCACGGGCGCAACTCCCGCGACGACGCGGCCCGCTGGCTCGCGCTCGACCACGACCCGACCGGAGCCTTCGGCCCCGTTCCCGGCTTCACCCTGGACCGTGAGCACGTCCACCGGCAGGGCATCGCCCGCGATCGGCTCACCCGGCTGACCGCCCTGGTACGGGAGAAGGGCCCGGCGCCCTGGCGTCCGGAAGCCGCCGAGGCGTTCCACACGGCCACCGGAATCGGCCCCCTCCAGGCTGCCGCGCTGCTGTCGGCGGCCGTAGAGGACCCCGGCGCCGAGGCGCTGGCCCTGCTCGGCACGAAGACCCGCGCCTTCGAGGCGGCCCAGGAGCGGCTGGACGCCCTGCCCCGCGACGAGCGGCACGCCGTGCTCCGGGCGCTGCTGCCCGCGGACCCGGCCGAACTGTGGTCCACGGGCCCCGACGTCCAGGCCGCCGCCGAGGTGTGGCGGGAACGCCTGGGCACCCTCGTCCGCGTCCCCGAGGAACTGGACCTCGACCTCACCGGCGCCACGGCCGCCTCCGTCGACCTGATCCTCAACGCGGGCGCCCGGAGCTGGCTCGCCCACGGCACCCCCGTCCCGGACGGCGGCGCCCGCCCCGTCCTGCACCGGGTGAGCGCACGCGGCGCGGTCTTCACCGCCCTGACCGCCCTGCGGACCCTCGCGTACACGCTGCCCCACGGACACCCCCTCCGGGCCCATCTGCCCGTCGGGCTCGCGGCCCTGCGCACCCGCCTCGCCGACCCCGGACTGGTGCTGGACCTCGGTCTGGACTGGACCGAGTCCGGGTTCTCCCTCGGCACCGCGATCCGTGCCGCGCACGGGCTGCCCGAGTCCGGCGGCGCCGAGGCCGACGGGCTGGTCCGGGCCGGATCGGCGCTGCTCCTCGCCCCCGGGTACGGCGACAGCGAGAAGCTGCTGATCCGCCCGGCCGGCCTCGAAGGCCCCGACGACCCGGCGTTCGGCCTGGTCGAGGGCACCGTCGCCCGTCAGCGCACCGGCGATCTGCTCGCCCTGCGCGACCTGCTGAGCCAGGAGAGCGACAGCTTGGCCGAGGCGGGCGCACCCGACGGCTCCGCGCACCACCCGGCCCAGGACCCGACGCGTGCGGTGCCGGACCTGGTGGCCGAGGCGGCCGACGCCCTCACCCTGAGCGCGGACGCCGCAGCACTCTACCTGATGCTGCTCGCCCTGCCCGACCCCACGGACCGCAACTGCGTCCGCTGGACCGGGTGGAAGCCCGCACGGATCAAGAAGGCGCGCACCGAACTCGCCGCCACCGACCTCGTCGTGGAGGCGAAGCGCTCCCGGGCCGGCCGCACCCTCTTCCTTCCCTGCGGCTGGCTGGAGCGCGGCGCCCCCGGGCTTCCGCTGGAGACCTGGAAGGAAGGCCTGTACCCGGTGGCGGGGTCCGCCCGGACCCTGCCGCACCTCCCCGTTCCCGCGCTGTTCGCAGCCGCCTGGGCACGGGTCCGGGGCGGCGACGCCCCCGCCTTCGAAGAACTGGACACCCGCGCCACCCGGAAGGGCCGCCGCCGATGACGAACGACACCACGACCACCACCGACAGCACCACCACGGGGGGTGTCCCGGGCCAGGCGACAGCGCCCGGCCACGGGCCACGCCAGATCATGCTGCCCGAGGACCGGTACGCCACCGAGCTGGCCTTCCTCGCCGCCCACGACCCGGGGCCGCGGCCGCCCGGCTGGCTGCTCACCCCCCGCGCCGTCGTCACCTTCGTGATGGGCAGCGCGGCGGACGCACTGAGCCTGCCGAAGGGGGCCCGGCCCGCGGCCGGAGTGCCGCGCCGTCTGGTGATCGAGCAGAAGTTCGTCGGCGAGCGCGCCTTGGTCGAACGGTGTGTGGTCACCCTGGCCGGGGAGCGCGGGCTGCTCCTCGTGGGCGAACCCGGCACCGCCAAGTCCATGCTCTCCGAGCTGCTGTCGGCGGCAGTCTGCGGGACCAGCGCGCTCACCGTGCAGGGCACCGCGGGCACCACCGAGGACCAGCTCAAGTACGGCTGGAACTACGGGCTGCTGCTCGCCCAGGGACCCACCGAGCAGGCCCTCGTGCCCTCCCCGGTGCTCGCCGCCATGACCCGCGGTGCCGTCGCCCGCGTCGAGGAGGTCACCCGCTGCCTGCCGGAGGTCCAGGACGCCCTCGTCTCGCTGCTCTCCGAGCGGCGGATCGCGGTGCCCGAGCTGGCGGGCGGCGAGGGCGCCCAGGTGCACGCGGCCCCCGGCTTCACGCTCATCGCGACCGCCAACCTCCGCGACAAGGGCGTCTCGGAGATGTCCGCCGCGCTGAAGCGGCGCTTCAACTTCGAGACCGTGGGCCCCATCGGGGACGTGGACGCCGAGACCGCGCTCGTCCGACGCCAGTCGCGGGCCGCCGTCGAACGCGTGGGCGTCGCCTACCAGGTGGACGACGCGGTCCTCGAAGCGCTGGTCACCGCCTTCCGGGACCTGCGCGACGGCCGCTCCGTGGAGGGCTGGGAGGTCGAACGCCCCTCGACGGTGATGAGCACGGCGGAGGCGGTCTCCGTAGCGGGCGCCCTCGGCCTGGCCGCCGCCTATTTCCCCGGCGACCGGGACGTGCTCTCCCTGCTGCCCGGCCATCTGCTCGGGGTGGTCCGGAAGGACGACCCCGCCGACAGGGCACGGCTGCTGGGCTACTGGGACGGGCCGGTGCGCAGGCGCGCGGAGCAGGGTTCGGCCACCTGGCGCGCCCTGTGGGACCTGCGTTCGGTGCTGGAGAACTGACAGATGAACGAGTCGACCACTTCCGGGCCGGGCGTCACCGCCGGGGCGTCGCCCGCCACCGGCGCGCGGACCGGTTCCCCGGTGCGGAGCCCGGTGGGCGGGCCGGTCACCCCGGAAGCCGCGGTGGCGGCCCTCGCGGCGGCCGGTCCCGGGGCGCCGTTCCTGATCGGGGTGCGGCACCACGCGCCCTCGCTGGCGGCCGCCCTGCCGGCGCTGCTGGACGCGGCGGCCCCGGACGTCCTCCTCGTCGAACTGCCCGCCGAGTTCCAGCCCTGGCTGAGCTGGCTCGCCCACGAGGAGACCGAGGCGCCGGTGGCGCTGGCCGCCGTGCCCGCCGCCGGGCCACGGGCCGGGCCGACGGGTGAACGGGGCCCGGCCTTCTACCCGTTCGCGGATTTCTCGCCCGAACTGGTCGCGCTGCGCTGGGCGGCCCGAAACGGCGTCCCGGCCGTGGCCTGCGATCTGCCCCTGGCCGACCCGGCGTGGGCGGACGGGAGCGGCGCCCCCGCCCTTGTTCCCGGAGCGCCCTCGGCACCCGTGCCGGGGGAGGGGCACGGGCTGTCCGCCGCGCTCCGCTCCCGGCTCACCGGCCGGGACGGCGACGACCTGTGGGACCGGCTGGTGGAGGCCCAGGCGCCCGGTTCGACACCCGAGGCGCTCCGCCGTGCCGCCCTGCTCACCGGCTGGGCGCTGCGCCACGAGGCCGAGGCGCGGGGAGGGGTGCAGGGCACGGACCTGGTGCGCGAGGCGTGCATGCGCGGACATGTCGCCGACGCCCTGGCGAGCGGGCGGCGTCCCGCCGTGGTGGTGGGGGCCTTCCACACCCCGGCGCTGCTGCCGCCGGCCGCCGGGACCGCCACGGCTGCCGCGGCTGTCGGGGCTGCCGCGGAACCGGAGCGGACAGCGCCGGACCTGCCCGCCGTGTCGGAGCCGGCAGCGCCGGGCCCGGCCGCAGCGCCGGAGCCGAGCGCGGCCCGTCACGCCGACGGCGCTGCCGGGGCGGCCGGGTACACGGTCTCCCTGATCCCGTACACGTACCCCCTGCTCGACTCACGGTCCGGCTACCCGGCCGGCATCCGGGACCCGGAGTGGCAGCACACCGCCCTGGAGGCCGCCGGGGACCCGGGCGCGCTGCACGAGGCGCTGGTCCGCACCGCGGTACGCCTCTGCGCCGCCCTGCGCGAACAGGGCCACCCCTACGGCCCGGCGGACGGCCGGGAGATAGTCCGGGTCGCCGGCGACCTGGCCCGCCTGCGCGATCTGCCCGCCCCGGGCCGCGGTGAACTCCTGGAAGCCGTGCAGACGGTGCTGGGCCGCGGCGAGACCTACGGCACGGGCCGCGCCGTCGCCCAGGCCCTCGAACGCGTACTCATCGGATCCCGCACCGGGCGACCCGCGCCCGCCGCTCCACGCAGCGGCCTCGGTCCCGCCGTCGAGGCCGAGACCGAGGCGCTCGCGCTCCCCGGGCCGCGGGACGCGCACGAGAGGACACCGCGCGACCTCCGGCTCGACCCGGCACGCTCCGCCCTGGACCGCCGCCGCGAACTGCTGCTGCGCAGGCTGACGGTGTGCGGCATCCCCTACGCGAAGGAGCAGGGGGTGACGGGTGCGGCGGGCGGAGAAGGGCTGACGACGCGCTGGCAGGTGCGGTGGACCCCGGCGACGGCCGCGATGCTCACCGCGGCCGGGGCCCGCGGCGTCACCCCGGCCCAGGCGGCCGAGGGCGTCCTGCGGCAGCGCCACGCGGCCGAGCGCGCCGAGGGCGGCCCGACGGCGGCCCAGGTCGTGCGCGGCCTCGAGGAGGCCGCCGCCTGTGGGCTGCCCACTCCGGCCGACGAACGGCTGACCGAACTGGCGGCCGTGCTCCCCGCGAGCGGAACCCTTCCCGAACTCCTCGCCGGGCTCGACCTGTTGGACCGCATCGACGCGGGCCATCCGCCGGGCCTCGCCGCTCCCGACAGCCTCGAAGCCCCGTCGGACGGCCCTGAAGACCCCTCCCACGGCCCTGCGGTCCCGGACGCCGCCGACGCTACGAGGGCCGCCCGCACCGCGCACGCGGCGGAGCTGCTGACCGCTGCCGCAGTGCGCCAGGTCGACGGCCTGACCGGCTCCGAGAAGCCCGAGGACGCCCGCGCCCTGCTCGAACTGGCCCAGCGGGCCGACCGGCTGGGAGGCATCCGGCTCACCGACGCCCTCGCCCGGCTGGCCGCAGACGGCGCCCCGGTGATCGCCGCTGCCGCCGGAGCGGTCCGCGTCCTCACCGGCCACGAAGAGGCCGGGGCCTTCGGGGAGCGCGTCGCCTCCTGGGTGGACGGGGCCGTGGACAGCACCTCCCGGGCCACGCTCACCGCCCGCCTCACCGGCGTCCTGACGGTCGCGGGCCCGCTCCTGACCGTCGGCGCCGAGACCCTGGACCCGTTGCTGGACCGGGTCGTCGAGCTGGACGACTCCGCGTTCCTGGACCGACTGCCGGCCCTGCGCGGTGGCTTCGACACCCTCAGCCCGGCCGCCCGGGACCGCCTGCTGGGCACCGTCGAGGAGCGGCTGGGCGAACGGGTGGACAGCCTCGACGCGGACGATCCGGCCGAGCTGGCCCGCCGTACGGCCGCCGACCTCGCGGCCCGCGAGCTCCTGACCGCACTCGGCCTTCCCGTCACGGCAACCGCCCACGAGGACCGGCTCCCACCGCCGTCCGTCGACCGCGCCGCGCCCCGACCCACCGCTGCCCTCGGGCCCGGATCCCCTGCCGAGGCCGCCCTCACCACCGCGCCCCCGGCCGGCGCGACCCCCGCCACCGAGGCGACCCCGGAGCCGGCTCCTGCCCGGATCCTCGCGCCCACCGACCGCTGGCGGCTCGTGCTCGGCCGGAGCGCAGACCGGCTGCCGTCCGGCGCCGCCCGTCTGGCAACCGCGCTGGACGAGCTCTACGGCGCGGGACACGGCGAGGGCTCCCGCGGCGGCCTCCCCGGTCGCGACGGCTCGGGTGCGGGCGGCGGCCGGGAACCGTCGTTCCCCGGCGTCCGCGAGTGGTCCGAGGAACTGGCCGCGCTGTTCGGCCCCGGTGTCCGCGAGGAGGTCCTGGCCGCCGCGGCCGTGACGGGGCGGCAGGACGTCCTGGCCGAACTCGACCCGGCGGCCGCGACCCCTTCCGTGGAACTGCTCCGGACGATCCTGCAGTACGCCGGCGGCCTCCCCGAAGCCCGCCTCGGGGCGCTCCGCCCGCTGGTGCGCCACCTCGTCGACGAACTGACCCGACAGCTCGCCACCCGGCTGCGGCCCGCGCTGACCGGCGCGACGACGGCCCGGCCCACCCGCCGCCCCGGCGGCCGGCTCGACCTGGCGCGTACCCTGCACGCCAATCTGGCCACCGCCCGCCGGACGGCCGACGGCACCATCCAGGTGATCCCCGAGAAGCCCGTCTTCCGTAGTCGCGCCCGTCGGTCGGCCGACTGGCGCCTGATTCTGGTCACCGACGTCTCCGGGTCCATGGAGGCCTCCACGATCTGGTCCGCGCTGACCGCCTCCGTGCTCGCAGGGGTGCCGACCCTGAGCACTCATTTCCTGGCGTTCTCCACGGAAGTCGTCGACCTCACCGGCCATGTGCGCGATCCCCTCTCCCTCCTGCTGGAAGTGAGCGTCGGCGGCGGAACGCACATAGCCGCCGGGCTCCGGCACGCCCGCGGACTGATCGAGGTTCCCTCCCGCACTCTCGTCGTCGTCATCAGCGACTTCGAGGAGGGTGCGCCGCTCGCCGGACTGCTGGCCGAGGTGCGGGCGCTGGTGAACACCGGTTGCCACGTGCTCGGGTGCGCGAGCCTCGACGACGCCGGCCGGCCCCGCTACTCGACGGGCGTCGCCGGACAGCTCGTGGCCGCAGGTATGCCCGTGGCGGCGCTCAGCCCACTCGAACTGGCCCGCTGGATAGGGGAGAAGACCGCATGAACGACGACCGGTTGCCGCCCGTGGCACCGGAGGTCACGGCCACGCTCGTGGAGGACCTCTCGCCCCGGCTGCGCAAGCGGCTGGACGCGGCGGTCACCAAGCTCGCCGCCCGCCCGACGCACCGCGACGGGGACACCACGACGATCGAGGTCGACGACGAGACCGAGCTGCGCCTGCACGCCCCGGGCGGCGTGGTGGCGAAGGCGGAGGACATCACCTGCGGCTGCCTCCTCGCCCCCGCCTGCGTCCACCGCGCGGCGGCCGCCTGCGCCGCCCCTGCGGCCGACCCGGCACCGGAGCCCGCCGAACAGCCCCCGGCCGAAGTCCCCGGACCGGCCTCGGCAGCGGACCCCGACACCGCCTCTCCGCCGGAGACGGCGAGCCCGGCCCAGCGTGCCGCCGCCGACGCCCTGTGGGCGGCCGGCGCAGCCGTGCTGGAGGCCGGTGTCGACGGGGCCGGGGCCGTCACCCAGTCGGCCCTCCTGCGTGCCGCGCACACCGCCCGGCTCCGTCACCTGCCGCGTGCGGCTGGCGCCGCACTGTCGGTCGTCACGCTGCTGCGCGCGGCCCGCTCCGGTGCCCCGTCCTACCGCACCGCCGACCTCGTCACGGCCCTGGCCGAACTCCTGGGCACCGCCCGCCGCGTGGGGACGGCCTCCGGAGCGGAGCTGGCCGCCGTCAAGGGCACCGTGCGCCGCCCGTACAGTCCGGACGGCTCACTTCGCCTGTACGGCCTGTTCACCGAACCCGTGGTCACCGACTCGGGGCACGGCGGCGTCCGCACCTGGGTCCTCGGAGCCGACGGCCGCCTCTTCACGGTCGGCGATGTGGCGCCCGGCGGTGTGGGGCGCGCCCTCGGCGTGGCCGACCGGGCCGTGCGCCTGGGGGACAGCGCGCTCACCCACCGGGAGCTGGGCCGGGCCGGCCTGGCGGTTTCGGGGGCGACGGTCTCGCCGGACGGCAGACTGGGCGCAGGAAAGGGCGTGAAGGCCGTCACCGCCCGGGGTGCGGCGTGGACGGAGCCGCCGCTCGCCGCCCTGTGGGAGACGCCGCCGGCCGAACAGGCCGCGCGCGCCCTGCGGTCCACCTCCCGCTACGCGGACCCGGACGGCGGTGGCAGCGATCTGCTCTTCCTGGACGTCGAACTTCTCGGCGCGGTACGGGAACCGGGCGGCAGCTGTCTGCTCGCGCTGTGCGAGGGAGGCGTTCCCGTCCGGCTCGCCGTCGCCGACGACGACCCCGCGCTGGCTCACCGCGACAACATGGCACTGCTGGCCGCGGCGCCGGGCGCCCGGCTGAGGATCATCGGCCGCCTGGCTCCCGCCCCCCACCCCCGGCTCACCCTCCTCGCGTGCTCGCACCCCACCGGCGAGGGCACGATCGACCTCGGCCTCGATCGTCTGCGCCGCGCCGACCTCCCGGACCCGGCCGCCCCCGCGCACCTCGCCCCGCCGCAGCCCACCGGTTCCGGCGGGCCATCGCCCCTGTACC
>NZ_JAAGMH010000011.1:0-258 GCF_010548505.1 Streptomyces sp. SID14515
AGCCCGTCCTCGCTGTCGGCGGGCTTGAGGTGCAGGGTGACCGAGGTGCCGGTGGGCAGGCCGTCGACGGCCTGGATGTCATAGGTGCCCTCACCGTCGGACTCCCACTGGGTGCCGGAGTCGGTGCCGGCGCGCCGGGTGCGCAGGGTGACCTTGTCGGCGACCATGAACGCCGAGTAGAAGCCGACGCCGAACTGCCCGATCAGGCTCTCGGCGGTGGCGGCGTCCTTGGACTCCTTGAGCTTCTCCAGCAGGCCG
>NZ_JAAGMH010000026.1:0-12967 GCF_010548505.1 Streptomyces sp. SID14515
CCGGACCGCCGGCGCGCACCGGGGCGGGCGTCGCGCCGGGCCGCCCGCCGGGTGTCTCGCCGCGTGCCGCGTCGGGCTTCGGCCTCGTCGGCGGGGGCGGTCGTCCCGTCCGGTGCGGGCTCGGCGGACGCGGGTACGGGCACGGCGTAGGGGCCCAGTGCCTCGGCGGGCGTACCGCACCCGGCGCAGGCCAGGGCTCCGTTGAGATGCCGTCGGCACGGGTGGCAGTAATCCATGGCGCCCGCAGGTTAGGCGTGCACAGAACAACCAGGGAAGCCGCACAGGTGAGGATCTTGTGAGGAAGCGCGGATTCCGGTGACGGCCGGTCCGATACGCCTGACACGCGGGAGGATGGGCCACATGACCGCTCCCGCCCCCTTCGGCCCTCTCCAGTTCCAGCTCGTCCTGCTGCGCCGGATGGCCGATTTCCAGCCCGGCCTGGTCGAGGAGGCCCGGCACGAACTGAGCGCCTCGCTCGCCGATATGCGGGAGGCCAACCGCCGCTGGCAGGCCATGGTGCGCGCACCGAGGGGGCGCGGATCACTGCGGCGCTACCGCTCGGTGCTCGGCGAACCGGAGCTGACCCTGCCGCGCCGGGTCGGGGACCTGGAGTGCGAGGCGCTGCTGTGGCCGGTGCCGCTCTGGCCGGACCTGCGGTTCGAGGTGATGGCCGGTCCCGGCGGGGCCGTGTGGAACGAGTGGCTGGTGCGGGCCCCGGGCGCGGCGGGCCCGGACCTCACCTCCGTAGCGGATCTGCGCCCCTGGTCGTGCACCGTGGACGAGGCGGCCCGCGCCTTTCCGCCGGCCCGGCCGATGGAGGGCAGCGCCCCGACCCGCTGGTCGCTGGCGGTCACCGACCCGGCCACCGGACAGGAGCGCGTCGCGGAGTTCACCTGGGGCCTGTTCCAGCGGCTGCTGCCGGCCCGCTGAGCTGAGGAGCCGTCAGCTCCGGCCCACCGACGGCTCAGCTCAGCGCGCGCGAAGGGCCGGACGGCGCGACCATGCAAGGAGAGACCGGCTGCCGCCGGTGCCCCCATCCGCGCTCTCGGGAGAACTCGCCGTGACCGTCAGCCTTGAGCAGTTGCAGCGTTGCCATGTCGCCGTCGATCTCGGGGCCGCGAGGACCCGGGTGTACGTCAAAGGGCTCGGGCTCGTCGTCGACGAACCGAGCGTCGCCGCCGTCAACACCCGTACCGGCTCCCTCATCGCCGTCGGCGCGCTCGCCGAGCAGATGACCGGCCGCACCCCGGAGTACATCCGGGTGGCCCGCCCGGTCTCCGGCGGCACCGTCGTCGACATCGAGATGGCCCAGCGGATGCTGCGTCATCTGCTGGGCGACAAGCTCCGCCGCCAGTTGCGCCGCAAGCCCCGGCTGCGCGCCGCCGCCTGCACCCCGCACGAGGCCGATCCGCTGGCCCAGCGCGCGACGGTGGAGACGCTGGTCGGGCTCGGCGCGCGCCGGGTCGAGCTGGTGGACACGCTGATCGCGGCGGCCGTCGGCTGCGGGCTGCCGGTCGAGCAGCCGACCGCCACCATGATCATGGTGTGCGGGGCCGCCACCACCCAGATCGCGGTGCTCTCGCTCGGCTCGATCGTCACCGCCGTACGGATTCCGGTGGGCGGCAACGCGATCGACGAGGCGATCATCCAGCATCTGCGCCAGCACCATGAGCTGCTGCTGCCGAGCCAGTCCGTGCGCCCGCTCCAGCTGGCGCTGCACGGCAACGGCCTCCAGCTCACCGGCCCCGCCCTCACCGAGATCCACGGCCGTGACGTGGCGACCGGGCTGGCCCGCTCGGTGCAGGTCGACACCGCCGCCGTACGGCAGGCCATCCACACCCCGCTCACCGCGGTGCTCGACGGCGTGGGCAAGGTGCTCCGCGACTGCCCGCCCGATCTGGTGGCCGACCTCGCGGACCGCGGGATCATGATGGTGGGCGGCAGCGCGCTGCTCCCGGGCCTCGACCAGATGCTGCGCGACGCGACCGGGATGCCGGTGCACATCGCGGAGCGCCCCGACGTCTGCTCGGTGCTCGGTCTGGGCGCGATGCTGGACGGCAAGATCCAGCCGATGGTCCTCAACCCGCTGGCGGGGTGAGCCCGTCGGTACGGACCGGGCGGTGGCACGGACGGCGCGGACGGCCCGGGTGAAGGGGCCTGTGGAGCCCGGCCCCGCGACGGCCGGGCGGCTGCCGATGCTCCTGGAAGCGGTGCTCAACGTCGGCAGCGATCTGCAGCTGGGCTCCACCCTCCAGCAGATCGTGGACACCGCCGCCGCCCTCACCGGGGCCCGTCACGGCGCGCTCGGGGTGCTGGACCCGGACCGGGACGGGATCGAGAGTCTGTACACCGCCGGGATGACGGAGGCGGAGCGACGCCACCTCGACCTCTTCCCCGACGACCCCGCCGGGCGGCCGGCCACCCTGACCCGGCCGGGCCGCCCGCCCGGCAACCGGGTGAGCGGTCCGACGGGCGGCCCGCCGGTGCGGAGCTTCCTCCGGGCCCCGATCCGGGTGCGCACCGAGGTGTTCGGCCACCTCTACCTCGCCGGGAAGCCCTCGGGGCCGTTCACCGACACGGATCTGGCGCTGCTGCGGGTCCTCGCCGCCCAGGCCGGCATCGCGATCGGCAACGCCCGGCTGTACGAGACGGCCCGGCAGCGCGAGCGCTGGATCGCGGGGGCGGCGGCCGTCACCACGGCCCTGCTGACCGGCACCGACGCGTCCGACGCGCTGATGACGGTGGCCGAGCGGGCCCGGTCGCTGGCGGGCGCGTCGGCCGGGGTGATCCTCCAGCCGACGGAGGAGGGCGGCATGGAGATCGTCACCGCGTCCACGCTGGACGATCCGGCGGGCATCGTCGGCACGGTGATCGAGCCCGGTTCCGCCGTGCTGGTGCAGCTGCTCGGCGGCGAGCCGGTCTTCATCGACGACTCCGCCACCGATCCCCGGATGACCACCGGCGTACGCTCCCGCTTCGGGCCCAGCATGATGCTGCCGCTGCAGAGCGGCGGGCGGCTCATCGGCACGCTCGCCCTGCCCCGGCGGCGCGGCGAGCGGCCCTACACGGACGTGGACCGGCTGCTGGCGACCCAGTTCGCCTCGCAGGCGGCGCTGGCGCTGGTGCTGGCGGACGCGCAGGCCGACCGGGAGCAGCTCGCGGTGTACGAGGACCGCGACCGGATCGCCCGTGACCTGCACGATCTGGTGGTCCAGCGGCTCTTCGCCACGGAGATGATGCTGGAGTCGACCCGGCGGCGGGCCGCGTCGGAGGAGACTCGCGGCACCGGCGGCGGCGACGGCGGAGAGGCCGACGCCGGTGAGCTGCTGGGCCGGGCGGTGGACGAGCTGGACTCCACCATCCAGGAGGTCCGCACCGCGATCTTCGCCCTCCAGCAGCCGCCCGCCGAGGCCCCGAGCACCTTCCGCGGCCGGGTGCTGCGGGAGACCGGGGGCGCGGCGGCCCTGCTGGGTTTCCCGCCGTCGGTGCAGTTCACCGGGGCGGTGGACGCGCTGGTGGGCGCGGAGACGGGCCGGGAGCTGCTGGCCGCCCTGCGCGGGGCGCTGGCCGCCGCGCACCGCAGGCCCGGGGTCTCGGCCATCGAGGTGGAGGTGGACGCCACGGTACGGCTGCCGGACGGGCGGACCGGGGTGCGGCTGGTGGTCTCGGACGACGGGCGCGGCGAGGACGGCCGGCCGACGACGGTGACCTGGCAGGCCCCGGTCTGACCGGGAGGGCCCGGCGGGCGGCCCCGGTCCGAGGGTGCGCAGACCCCGGCCTCAGTGCTTCGGGGCCGCCCGCAGTGCGATCCGGGTGTTGGAGTGGGCGATGCCCGCCTCCCGTTTCAGCCGGCGCAGCAGCGTGTCCAGCGCCCCCGGGTCGGCGGCGGTGGCCCGTACGAGGTAGTCGTGGCCGCCCGTCACATGGACCACCTCCGTGATCCCGGGCAGCATCAGCACCGAGCGTTCGAACTCCTCGTTCGTCGTGTCGAGGCGCAGCGTCACGTCGATGAAGACGACCAGGCCCGAACGGGTGTCGGCGGCCGGGTCGACGATGACGGTGAAGCCGCGGATGACCCCGTCACGGCGCATCCGGCGGACCCGGTCGCCCGCCGCGTTGGCGCTGAGCCCCACGCGTACGCCCAGATCCCGGTACGAGATCCGGGCGTCCTCCTGGAGAATGCCGAGGATTTCCCTGTCCAGCCGATCCATACCGCGATTGTCCCAGCTTGTGGCGATATCGGCTGAGGGAAGCCGTGCAAAGCCGCGGACACCCGCTGTCCCCCGGTCGGCGCAGCCCGGCGGGCCGTGCGGTGTCCCGAGCCCTTGACTTGCCTGTGTGGACACCTCCGTCAAGCAGTCCCCCGAGCCGCCCGCCCCGGCGGCAGCCGCGCCGTCCCCTGCCGCGTACCGCAATCTCGTCCTGGCGACGGTCGGCTTCGCGCTGACCTTCTGGGCGTGGAACCTGATCGCGCCGATGTCCGGGGACTACAAGGACCGGCTCGGGCTCAGTTCGTTCCAGCAGTCGTTCCTGGTGGCCGTGCCGGTACTGGTCGGGTCGCTCGGCCGGATCCCGGTGGGGGCGCTGACCGACAAGTACGGCGCGAAGCTGATGTTCCCGCTGATCTCCGCGCTGACGATCGTGCCGGTGCTGCTGCTGATCCCGGCGAAGAACTCCTACGGGGCGATGCTCGCGGTCGGCTTCCTCCTCGGGCTCGGCGGCACGACGTTCGCGATCGGCGTTCCGCTGGTCAACGCGTGGTTCCCGCCCGCCAAGCGGGGCTTCGCGCTGGGTGTGTTCGGGATGGGCATGGGCGGGGTGGCGCTGTCGGGCTACTTCACCCCGCGCATCGCGAAGCACGGCGACAATCTGCCCTTCCTCGTGGTGGCGGGCGCGCTGGTGGTGTTCGCGCTGGTGGCCGCCGTGCTGGTCACCGACCACCCTGGCCGGAAGATCCCCACGGACACGCTGGTGCACCGGCTCGGCGAGGCCGGGAAGCTGCGGGTGACCTGGGAGCTGTCGGCGCTGTACGCGATCGGCTTCGGCGGCATCGTGGCGTTCGGGGTCTACCTGCCGACGTATCTGAAGACCTGGTACGAGATGTCGCCGACCGAGGCGGGCACCAAGGCGGCCGGCTTCGCCCTGGTCACGGTCGTCTTCCGGCCGATCGGCGGCTGGCTCTCGGACCGGGCCCATCCGGCTCTGGTGACCTCGGCGGCGCTGCTGCTGGCCGCGCTGATGGCGATCGTGCAGGCCTTCGAGCCGCCGCTGAACCCGGGCGGCACGATCGCGCTGCTGGCCATGGCGGCCGGGCTCGGCACCGCGAGCGGCAGTGTGTTCGCCCTGGTCTCGCAGGTGACGCCGCAGCCGAAGGTGGGCAGTGTGACGGGCATCGTCGGCGCGATGGGCGGGCTGGGCGGCTTCGTGCCGCCGCTGGTGATGGGTGCGATCTACAGCGCCAAGGACAGTTACGCGATCGGCTTCATGCTGCTGTCCGATCTGGCCCTGGCGGGGTGTGTGTACGCGTACGGGCGGATGCGGACCATCCAGCGCGACGGGTGAGGCCTTCGGGCACGGGAAGAACGGCCGCGTTCCCGCCGGAACGCGGCCGTTCGTGTGCGTGCCCCGCTGAGCGCTATCCGCGCTGCCGGAGCTGCCGCTCGAACCGGTCGGCCCAGTACGCGGTCCGGTCGAGGTAAGCCGTCTCGGCGGCCTCCCCGGTCTTTCCGTAGGCCCCGTCGAAGGTCTCGTAACCGTGGCCCGGGGGCGGGGTGGCGGAGGCCGGTTCGATGGAGCTGCCCTCGTGCCACTCGTTGAAGGAGGTGACGGAGACCCAGGTGGGGTCGCCGCCGATGGCCGGGTCGAGGGCGTTGTTCCACTCCAGGTCGTAGGAGGCTCCGTCGGCGCGGCCCAGGGTGGGGGTGGTGTTGCCGGGGACGGCCCGGTCGTCGATGTAGCCGGGGGCGACCGAGGGGGCCCAGACCAGGCCGTTGGCCTTGGCGTAGTCGCCGGCCTGCTTCCAGCCGGGGGCGGTGGCCCCGGCGATGCCGTCGTAGGTGTAGATCCCGCCGAAGTGGTCGACCTTGGTGGTGTCGGTGGTCTGGGCGAGGACGATGGCGGTGTCCTTGACGGCGTCGAGGGCCGACCAGTCCTGGATCCTCAGGCTCTCGAAGATGTAGTAGGCGTTGCGGTCGCCGTGGGCCGCGTCCCGGTAGAACGCGGGGTGGTCGCCGAACTTCCCTTCCAGATAGGCGATGTCGTCGACGACGGAGGCGGCGGTGCGGTTGCCGTACGGCTCGATGTGCCAGGCGACCTCGATGCCGTGGCGGGCGGCGGCGTCCAGGACGTCACCGGCGAGGCCGTCCTCGTACCCTCCTTGCCCCCACCAGCTGTAGACGATGACGCCCGCGCCGGACCGCTTCACCCACTCCATGTGCTGGTCGACGGCTCCGGCGATGTCTCCGGAGTCGTACGGGCCGAGCTTCGGGTAGAGGTCGGCCCCGATGGAGTCGGGCGGGGTGTGGCCGCCCTGCTGCCAGTGCCGCCAGCTTCCCGAGCCCTCGGGGGTGCCGTACCAGGCGTAGTAGAAGAGGTGCACGTTGGACGAGCCTTCGGCCTCGGTGGCCGGGGCGCGGGTCAGGGTGAGGCGGTCGACGTCGAAGAGCGCGCCCGCTCCCCCGGTGAACCGCAGGAACAGCGGGCCCGTACCGGCGGTCAGGGCGGTGGTGACCTCGGTGAAGGTCTCCCAGCCGCCGGTCGGGGCGACGTCCACCGAGCCGAGGAGCGGCCCGGTGGCGGAGCCGGAGCGGACCTCGATCGTGCCGCCCGCGCCGGCCGAGGAGACGGTGGCGGTGAAGGCGGCGGCCCCGGCGGTGTCGAGCGTGGAGTAGCCCGCCCAGTCGCCGTCGTCGATGTAGCCGAGGGTGGCTCCGCCGCTCGCCGATCCATGGGCGGCGCTCTGGACGCCGAAGGAGGAGGTGTACGCCTCCGCCTCGGCGCTGTCACCGCCCGGGTCCGGGCCGCCCGGGTCACCGGCGGAGCAGTCCGCCTCGACGGCTCCGGCCGCGTACTGGACGCCGCCGAGGAGGAGTTGGCGGAAGTCGGGGTCGGCGAAGGACTCGATGGTGTGGCCGAGCCCGGTGTAGAAGGAGCGGCCCTGCTGCTGTTCGTGGCACCAGGTGATGGGGTGGTCGCCGCCCATCTCGCCGCCGCTGTAACTGGATTCGTCCAGGGACTGGAGTACGTGGACGCTGTCGCGGGGGTTGGAGCGGTAGTTGTACCACTCGTCGGTCCGCGTCCAGGTGTCGTCCAGGTGCGCGGTCGCCGGGTGGACGTGGTCCTCGGTGGTGAGGCGGGCCTCCTGGATCGCCGGATGGCTCTGGAACCAGGCTCCGACCAGGTCCTCGTACTCCGGCCAGTCGTACTCGGTGTCGGCGGCCGCGTGGACGCCGACGAATCCGCCACCGCCGTCCACGTACCCCTTGAGCGCGCTCTGCTGGGTGTCGTTCAGGACGTCGCCGGTGGTGGAGAGGAAGACGACGGCCTCGTAGTCGGCGAGGTTCTGCGGGGTGAAGACGGTCGCGTCCTCGGTGGCGGTGACGGTGAAGTCGTTGGCCGCACCCAGCTGTTGGAGGGCGGTGATGCCCGCCGGGATGGAGTCGTGGCGGAAACCGGCGGTCTTGGAGAAGACCAGGACCTGGTACGGATCGGCGGCCGCCGCGCTCTGCACGCCGGGGCTCAGGAAGGCCGCGCCGAGGGCGAGGGCGACGGCACAGGCGAGGCGGCGGATACCGGATCGTCTCATCGGCCGCTCACCTCCGCCGCCGTGTTGGAGGTGCTGAAGGTGAAGGCGTCCAGGTCGAAGAGGCTGCCCTGGCCTGTCGGGCCCGTGAAGACGAAGAACAGCTCGGTGGATCCGGTGGGCGCGTTGTTCACGTCCGCCGTGACGTCCACGTAGTTCTCCCAGCCGCCGGTCGGGGCGACGGGGAGGGAGGACAGGAGCGTGCCGGTCGCCGATCCCGCCCGCACCTCAAGTGTGCCGCCCGCGCCGCCCGAGGCGACCCGTGCGGTGATGGAGGTGGCGTTGGACAGGACGTACGGCTCGAAGGAGATCCAGTCGCCGTCGTCCGTGTAGCCGACGCTCGCGCCGCCCTCGGCGGAGCCGTGCGGGGCGATCTCGATGCCGTTCTGGGCGGCGAAGTGCTCGCCCTGCCGGTGGCGGGGCTGGAGGATGGAGTCGCTGTGCGTGGTGAGCCCGCCCGCGTCGGTGTACTCGGCGTCGAAGACCCCGTAGATGTTGGCGGCGCTGTCGTGCTCCCCGTCGACGGGTACGTCGATGGTGCCGGAGCAGCCGTTCTTCGAGGTGATCTGGTGGCGGTGGCTGTCATGGCCGAGGAGATAGGTGACCTTGACCTTGGAGCAGTCGATGGTGCCGTCCTCGGGGTCGCTGACGGTCACGGTGAAGGGGACGGAGTCGCCGAAGGAGAAGAGGCCGCCGTCCGCCGGGGTGGTGAGCGTGACCGTGGGCGCGCTGTTGCCCGCCGTGACGACGAGGCTCGCGGAGCCGGTGAGCCCTTCGGGGTCGGTGACGGTCAGGGTCGGGTTGAAAGTCCCGGCGGTGGTGTAGGTGTGGCTGGGGTTGGGGTCGGTGGAGGTGGCCCCGTCGCCGAAGTCCCAGGCATAGGTGAGGTTTCCGCCCTCGGGGTCGGCGCTGCCGGCCGAGGAGAAGGAGACCGCGAGCGGGGTGGGCCCGGAGGTCCGGTCGGCGGCGGCCTCGGCGACCGGGGACCGGTTGCTGCCCGCGAGGTACTCGACGCGGTAGAGCGCCTGGTTGTTCGCGCCGGTGCCGTAGTCGAGGACGTACAGCGCACCGTCGGGTCCGAACGCGGAGTCCATCACCTGGGTGCCGGTCCACGGGAAGGTGTCGATGGTCCCGGGTGATCCGTCGGCCTTCACCTCGACCGGCTTGATCCACTTCCGGCCGTACTCAGTGGCGAAGAAGCGGCCGTCGAGGGAGGCGGGGAACTTCACGGCCGATTCGAGACCGGCGTCGAAGTTGTATACGGGTCCGGCCATCGGGGATTCGGAGCCGCCGCCGAACTCCGGCGGGGAGCCCGCGTCACCGGCGTACCGGATCCAGGCGGGCTGGGCGGGCGGCAGGGTGGCGAGGCCGGTGTTGCGGAAGGAGTTGTTGGCCGGGCCGGCGGCGCAGTCGTACTTCGCGCCGGACGGGCCGCTGGGGAAGGTGTACTCGCCGTACGTCTCCGTGGGCGTGTTGGTGCCCGTGCAGTACGGCCAGCCGAAGTTGCCGGGCTCGGTGACGCGGTTGAACTCGACCTGGCCGCTGGGGCCCCGGTTCGGGTCGGTGGTTCCGGCGTCGGGGCCGTAGTCGCCGATGTAGACGGCTCCGGTCTTCTGGTCGACGGACATCCGGAACGGGTTGCGGAAGCCCATCGCGTAGATCTCGGGGCGGGTGTTCGCGGTGCCGGGGGCGAAGAGGTTGCCCGCCGGGACGGTGTAGCCGCCGTCCGCCGTGGGCTTGATCCGCAGCAGCTTGCCGCGCAGGTCGTTGGTGTTGCCGGAGGAGCGCTGCGCGTCGAACTGCGGGTTGCGGTCGGCGCGTTCGTCGATGGGCGCGTAGCCGGCCGACTCGAAGGGGTTGGTGTCGTCGCCGGTGGTGAGGTAGAGGTTTCCGGCGGCGTCGAAGTCGATGTCACCGCCGACGTGGCAGCACTGGCCCCGGTCGCTCTCGACCTCCAGGACGACCTTCTCGCTGGCGGTGTCGAGGGTGCCGTCGGCCTTGAGGACGAAGCGGGAGAGGTTGAGGTGGCCCTTCCACGGTGCGAAGTCGGCGGCGGAGCCGGTGGTGGGGGCGTCGCCGGGCGGGGTGTCCAGGAGCGGCGAGTAGTAGAGGTAGACATAGCGGTTCGCCGAGAAGCCCGGGTCGACGGCGATGCCCTGGAGGCCTTCCTCGTCATGGGTGTAGACGTCGAGCTTGCCCGCCGTCTTCGTGGCGCCGGCGGCGTCGGTCAGCCGGACCGTGCCGTCGCGGGCGGTGTGCAGCACGGACCGGTCCGGCAGCACGGCGAGCGACATGGCCTCGCCCAGTTCGGCTGCGCCGAGGGCGAGTTGGACCTGCTGGTAGTCGGCGGCCGGGATGTCGGCCGCGATGCGCGGGGCGCTCGCCTCGGGATCGGCGGCGAGGGCCGGGCCCGCGGCGGGGACGGCGAGCGTGGCCGCGAGGAGAGCGGCGAGGGCGGTGGCGTATCTGGACCACCGTGGGGGTGCGGGTGACATGGTCGTTCCTTCCTGACGGTACGTGGGGTCTGTCAGGCAAGGCGCTGTCGCGCTTTGCGACGTACGGGGCCCGGCGCGCGGGGCGTACGGCGTGCGGGGTGCAGGCGTGCGCAAGGCAGGCATGCGGTGAGCAGGCGTGCGACGACTGCGCCGGTGCACGGGCGCAGGCAGCTTTTTCCTCCTGGAGAGCGCTCCAACTCCCTCACCAGGCAGGCTTTTTGCATGCTGGCAACGCAAAATTAATTTGTCAAGGTCGTGTCAAAATTCCGGTTCGATGCTCCGTGCAGCGATTCCTCCGGGCCCTCACCCGGAGGCCGTCTAGGCTTTCGGCGTGACCCTCCTTCTCCCCGCGCTCCAGTCCCCCACCGGCCCGGCGGCCTCGCGGGAGGCCGTCCGCTTCGGTGACCTCTCCCTGACCTACGGCCGGCTGGCCGGGGCTTCCGCCGCGCTCGCCGCCCGCATCGCGGACGCCGGCCGGGTCGCCGTCTGGGCCACCTCGACACCGGAGACGGTGATCGCGGTGGTGGCCGCGCTGCGCGCCGGGGTGCCTGCCGTGCCGCTCAACCCCCGTACCGGAGAGCGCGAGTTGGCGCACATCCTGGCCGACAGCGGGCCCTCGGTGGTGCTGGCGGGCCCGGACGACGCGCTGCCGCCCGCGCTGGAGAAGCTGCGGCGGGTGACGGTGGACGCACGGGATGCGGTGGAGGCCCCGGAGGGGCGCGAGGGCGTCGAGGGCGTCGAGGCGGACTCCGAGGCCCCCGCCCTGATCGTCTACACCTCCGGCACCACCGGCCCGCCCAAGGGGGCCGTCCTGCCCCGCCGGGCCGTCGCCGCCTCCCTGGACGCGCTGGAGGACGCCTGGGGGTGGACCGGCGACGACGTCCTGGTCCACGCGCTGCCGCTGTTCCACGTCCACGGGCTGATCCTGGGCGTCCTCGGCCCGCTGCGCCGGGGCGGCGCCCTGCGCCACCTGGGGAAGTTCTCGCCCGACGGCGTGGCCCGTGAGCTGGGCTCCGGCGCCACCATGCTGTTCGGCGTGCCGACGATGTACCACCGGCTGGCGGAGGTGCTGGACGCGCCCGCGGGCACCCCCGAACGGGACGCGCTGGCCCGGGCGTTGGCGTCGGCGCGGCTGCTGGTCTCCGGGTCGGCGGCGCTGCCCGTGCACGACCACGAACGCATCGCGGCGGCGACCGGGCGGCGGGTGATCGAGCGGTACGGCATGACGGAGACCCTGATGAACACGGGGATCCGGGCGGACGGCGTCCCGCGCCCGGGCACTGTGGGGCCGCCGCTCGCGGGGGTGGAGCTGCGGCTGGTGGAGGAGGACGGCACGGTGCTCGCCGCGGCCGGGGCGGGCGGCGAGGCCGGTGAGGCCGGTGAGGCCGGTGAGGCCGGTGAGGTCGGTGAGATCCAGGTCCGGGGGCCGAATCTGTTCACCGGCTACCTCAACCGGCCCGACGCCACCGCCGCCGCGCACACGGCGGACGGCTGGTTCCGTACGGGCGACGTCGGCACGGTGGACGAGGACGGATACGTCACCATCGTCGGGCGCAAGGCCACCGACCTGATCAAGAGCGGCGGCTACAAGATCGGCGCGGGCGAGATCGAGAACGTGCTCCTCGCCCACCCCGGGGTCCGGGAAGCGGCCGTGACCGGCGAGGAGGACGCCGACCTCGGCGAACGGGTCGTGGCCTGGGTGGTCGCGGCCGACCCCGGCTCTCCGCCCTCCGCCGAGGAGTTGGCGGACCATGTGGCGGCCCAGCTCGCCCCGCACAAGCGCCCGCGCACCGTGCGCTACCTGGACGCCCTGCCCCGCAACGACCTGGGCAAGATCATGAAGAGGTCGCTCCGTGCCTGACGAAGCCTCCTCCCGGCCCGATGGGAGCCCCTTCCGTGCCTGACGAGACCCCCTCCCGGATGACGGCCCGCGAGGCGGTCACGCTGCTCACCGGCCCGGCCGGCTTCACCGAGCACCTGCCGCCGCCGCGCGATCTGCCCGCCGACGGACCGCTCGGCTGGTCCGGTTACGACGCGGCGCGCGAGCGGGCCCGGACGCGGACCGGCGAGGAGGAGTCCGTGGTGTACGGCACCGGGGTCGTCGGCGACCGTGCGTGCGTGCTCCTCTCCTTCGAATTCGGCTTCCTGGGCGGCTCGTTGGGCCAGCGGACGGGCGACCGGCTGGAGGCCGCGTACGAGCTGGCCCTGGCCCGGCGGCTGCCGCTGCTCGCGCTCGTCGCCACCGGTGGCAGCCGAATGCAGGAGGGCATGGTCGCGCTCACCCAGCTCCAGCGGGTGGCCGCCGCCGCCACCCGGCTGCGGGCGGCCGGGCTCCCGCAGATCGCCGTCCTCCGCGATCCGACGACCGGCGGCGGCTGGGCCACGGTGGGGGCCGGGGCGGATGTGGTGCTGGCCCTGCCGGGCGCGCAGGTCGGCTTCGCCGGGTCGCGGGTACGGCCGGCGGACGCGGATCCGCACGCGTACAGCGCCGAGGGCCAGTTCGCGGCGGGCCAGGTGGACGCGGTGGTACGGGCCGATGAGCTGGCCGCCACGGTGACGCACTGGCTGCGCGCGCTCGGGCCGCACGGTCCGTCCGGCGCGCCCGAGGCGCCCGGGGCCGATGTGCCCCGGGCCGACGCGCGCGGTGCCGACACACCCGCGACGCCGCCCG
>NZ_JAAGMH010000042.1:0-6464 GCF_010548505.1 Streptomyces sp. SID14515
CCCGGGGGCCCGTGCCCGCGCCGCCGCCGGCCCCCGGCACCGCCGACGAGCTCTACGGGATCGACGCCGAACGCGCCGCCCTGCGGACCCCCGAAGGCCGCCGCGCCGCCCGGCGCACCCTGCTGCGCCGCCTCGGCCCCGGATCGCCGCTGCTGCCCGTCGCCGTCCGTACCCTGACCGGCTGCGCGCTCGCCGGGTACCTCTGCGCCGCGCTCGGCGTCGGCCGCCCCTACTGGGCGATCGTCACCGCCGCCTCCCTCTACCAGGCCAACATCACCCTCTCCTGGAACCGGGCCCTCCAGCGCACCCTCGGCAACCTCCTGGGCGTCCTCGTCTTCGCGGCCGTCCTGCCGGTGTCCCGGATCAGCCCGCTCGCCCTCGTCTGCTGCTGCCTCTTCTTCAGCTTCGCCGCCGAGGCCCTCATCACCCGCAACTACTGGCTCGGCTCCGTCGCGGTGACCCCGATGGCCCTGCTGGTCCTGGAGTTCGGCGGTACCCATCCGGCCGGTGAGCTGATCGGCGACCGGGTCCTGGACACCGTCCTCGGCGCGGTCGCCGGATTCCTGGCCGCGACGCTCGTCACCAACCGGCGGGCGGCCGGACGGGTCGAGCGGGCCCTCGACGCCACCCGCCGGGCCCGCGCCGACGCCGAGCGGACCGGCGCCGACCCCGGGGCCGCCCCCGCCGAACGCGACCGGGCGCGCCGGACGCTCACCGCGAGCCTCGTCGAACTGCGCGAGGCGGGCGACACCGCGGCCGGCGAATGGTGGCAGCGCGCCCTGCCCGAGCAGCGCCTTCTCGCGGCCGAGCAGGCCGGACACCGTACGCTCGCCGCGACAGCACAACGGCGAGGACCCGCGGTCCGCGCCCCTTCGATCGGAGCGGAGTGACCGACGACATCGTTGCCTCGGTGGTCCGGCAGTGGCAGGCCGTCAACCCCGAGCTCGACACCGGACCGATGGAGATCATCGGCCGGATCAACCGCTGCGCCGCCCTCCTCCAGCAGGCGGAGGACGCCCCGCTGCGCTCCGCCGGACTGACCCGCGCCGAATTCGACCTCCTCGGCGCCGTACGCCGTACGGACCGGGAGCTGACCCCCGGCGAGCTGGCCCGCGAGACCTTCTCCTCCGGGGCCGCCGTCACCAAGCGGCTGCGCGCCCTCCAGGACCGGGCCCTGGTCGACCGCCGGGGCGACGACCGCGACCGGCGGGTCGCCCATGTCCGCCTCACCGACGAGGGCCGTGCCCTGGTCGACCGGCTGCTGCCCGAGCAGCTCGCCTACGAACGCGCGGTGCTCGCCGGTCTCGACGAGGGAGGCCGCGACGAACTCGGCGCCCGGCTCGGCGAGTTGCTCGTACAGCTGGAGGGGCGGCTCGGCGGCGCCCGGCGCTGAGGGCGGTCGGATCGAGCGCGGCGGAGGGCCTTCGTGCGGGGGCTTCGCGCGGGGCCTTCGTATACGCGTCAGCACGGCGTCTTTTCGCACCACCCGCCCGTCGTCGAGGAATCTGCTCCTTTCGATCCGGTTCGATCACCTGTGCCTTTGGCTGGTTCTGGTGGATGAGAGTCGTTGATGGCTCGTCAATTCAACCGTGAATGTGCCATTTCGATGGATTGAGCACCCCAGATCTCGGTGGTTGCGGCCTCGGTGGGCGGCGACTTTCAGCCTCGATCACTCACCGCACACGCGCCGAAGCGCTGAGTAGGAAAACTGGTGAGTGTATTCCTCTCGGCGGGCTTCCGCAGGGGGTTGGGTGAATATGCCGAAGCACTGTTCTGATCTGGCTAAGCTCACGCGCAGTGAAGTCGAGTTGAGATGAATTCGAGCACTTGTTCCTGAGTCTCCGCTCACGTGCGCATACATCCCGGAATCAACCGCCAGAGGGTTTTAGATGGTCCGTGTTGAATCACCGCCGACCGACAGAGAAATTCCCGTCGTCCGCGTAGTCCTGCTGCCCGTGGCCCTGCTCCTCGGCGCAACCGCCGCCGGATCGGCCCTGGTCGCACCGGCCGCGCGGATACCAGTCGCCGTGTGCGGCGCGATCGCCACGCTCGTGGTCGCCGTACTCACCGTGGCGCTGCACCGCCGCCGGCGCGCCATGCGCGTCCAGCGCGCGGAGTACGAGCAGCGCATCGCCTACCTGGAACACCGCATCCTCTCGCACGACGCCGAGACGGTACGGCTCACCAAGGACGTCATGCCCGCCGCCATCCGGCGGCTGCGGGTGGGCAATTCGCCCGAAGAAGTGATGCGCGACATCGTCGACGCGGACGTGGCCAACCGCCATCTGCCCAAGGCACTGCGCGAGCAGGTCTACCAGGTCCTCGAAGTCATCGACAACGAGGAGGCGCGGCGTGACTCCGCTCAGCGCGCCTTCGTCAGCGTCGCCCGCCGCGTCCAGGCGATCGTGCACCGCCAGGCCAGTGAACTGCGGGAGATGGAGGACCACTACGGGCGCAACCCCGAGGTCTTCGACGACCTGCTGCGCATCGACCACGGCACCGCGCTGATCGGCCGCCTCGCCGACTCCATCGCCGTGCTCGGCGGCGCGCGCCCCAGCCGCCAGTGGCCCAAGCCCGTACCGCTGTTCAGCGTGTTGCGCGGCGCGATGTCCCGCATCCTGGAGTACCAGCGCGTCGATCTGCACTCGATCGCCAAGGTCGCCATCGTCGGCACCTCGGTCGAGCCGCTCATCCACGCCTGCGCCGAACTCCTCGACAACGCGACCCGCTACTCGCCGCCCCAGACCCGGGTGCACGTCACCGCGGTCGAGGTGCAGACCGGCATCGCCATCGAGATCGAGGACGGCGGCGTCAGCCTCAGCGAGGAGGCCCGCGCCCGGGCCGAGAACATGCTCGCCCAGGCCCAGGCCGGCATCAACATGAACGACCTCGGCGAGTCCCCGCGCCTCGGCATGGCCGTCGTCGGCCGGCTCTCGCGGATGTACCAGCTCCAGGTGTCGCTGCGTCAGTCGGCGTACGGCGGCGTCCGCGCCGTCCTCATCGTGCCGCGCGACATGATCACCACCGGGCCCGCCCCGGGCATCGCCCACGGCATCGGCGCCACCTCACGGCCCACCAGCTCGCTGGACATGTCGCAGCTCCAGCACGTGGTGCCGCCGCCCGGCAAGCGCAAGCCCAAGCCCGCCGCCACCGGCCCCGTGCCGTCCGTGGCCGCACCGGTCTCCACCGGAGCCCCCGCGGCCACCTCGCGCCCGGCCATGCCATCGGCGGCCATGGAGGACGACCTTCCCGTGGTCACCGAGTGGACCGAGAACGGGCTGCCGCAGCGCCGCAGCCGGGGCCGCGCCCCGCTCGGCTCGCACAACCTCCCGCAGCAGCCCACGCCGCCGACCCCCGCCCCCACGAACGGGTTCCAGCCCGGCCGGGACGAGGGCACGGACGACGGACGCGGCGAGGAGAAGCCCCCCGGCCTGTGGCTGGAGGCCTTCACCAAGGCCGTCAACGGCGTACCGCAGGAACGAAAGCACGGCGAAGACTCCGATGACGCGTGGGACAAGGGAGACCTGAAGTGATCCAGCAGCGGGGAAACATGGACTGGATGCTCAAGGAACTGGCCGACGACGTTCCGAGCATCCACCAGATCGTGGTGCTCTCCTCGGACGGCCTGCGCATCGCGATGCACGGCGGCGACCCCGACGTCGCCGACCGGCTCGCGGCGGCCTGCGCCGGACTGCAGAGCCTGGCCGCCGCGGTGGCCACCGAGATCCCGTACAGCGACGGCCTCATGAAGCTCGTCGTCATCGAGGTGACGGGCGGGTTCTTCTACCTGATGGCGGCCGGGGCCGGCGCCTACCTCGCGGTCCTGGCCGGCGAGACCGTCGACGCCGGACTCGTCGGCGCCCGGATGCGGGACATGGTCGTGCGGATCGGAGCCCACCTGACCAGTCCGCCCCGCCACGGCGGGCAGTCCGGATGAGTGGTCCTCGACGAGAACGCCGCAAGGCCGATCCGGATCTCCTCGATCCGGAACGGCTGTACGTGATCACCGGCGATCTCGACGACAGCGAACGGGCCGCGCTCGACCTGGTCACGATGGTCGTCGCGCAGGCGGAGCCCTCGCCGACCTTCCAGCCCGAGCAGGCGGCCATCCTGCGGCTCTGCCAGGCCCCGTTGTCCGTCGCCGAGATCTCGGCCTATCTCAGCCTGCCGTTCAGCGTGGTCACCTCGCTCCTGAGCGATCTCCTCGCGACCGAACTCATCGAGTCGCGCGCGCCGATCGTCCGCGCCACCCTCCCCGACAGGTCCCTTCTCGAAGCGGTGATGCATGGACTTCAGAAGCTCTGACACGATCACCGGACCGCGCACCGAGGACGTCCTTCCCACCACGGCCACCGCCGCGGTGAAGGTCGTGATCGTCGGCGGGTTCGGCGTCGGCAAGACGACCATGGTCGGCTCGGTCAGCGAGATCCGGCCCCTGACGACCGAAGAGACCATGACCCAGGCCGGCGTCGGCGTGGACGACAACGCCGGGGTGGAGACGAAGACCGCCACCACCGTCGCCATGGACTTCGGCCGGATCAGCCTCAGCGAGGAACTGATCCTCTATCTGTTCGGCACCCCCGGCCAGGAACGCTTCTGGTTCCTGTGGAACGGCCTCTTCGAGGGCGCACTCGGCGCGGTCGTCCTCATCGACACGAGACGGCTCGAGGTCAGCTTCGACGTCATCGGCCGACTGGAGGAGCGCGGCGTGCCGTTCGTGGTGGCCGTGAACACCTTCCCCGACGCGCCGCACCACCCGGTCGAGGCCCTGCGCAGAGCCCTCGACCTGCCGGACGAGGTCCCGATGATCGACTGCGACGCCCGGCTGCGGGCCTCCAGCCGCGATGTGCTGATGACCCTGATGCGCTATCTGCACAGCCTGGCCGTCCCGCTGGCCTGACGCCCCCGCACCCCGGGGCCCGGTGACCGGACCCGCCCGGGGGCGCGCGCCGTTCCCCGGCGTACGCCCCCGGCCCGGTCCGCGCCCGAACGCCCCGCCCCGCGCGCCCGCTTGTGCACCAGCCCTGGAATTCCTGATCCCTGGAGCCCCTGTGACAACCCCCTTCCACCACGAACCCGGTGCCGTGCCGCCGCCCCAGTGCCCGGCCCACAACCTCGACATCGGCCCCGGCGGACTGCGCCGCCTCTACGGCCCCGAGGCGGAGAACAACCCGGCCGGCCTCTACGACAAACTCCGCGCCGAACACGGCACGGTCGCCCCGGTCCTGCTCCACGGCGACGTCCCCGCCTGGCTGGTGCTCGGCCACAGCGAGAACCTCCACCTCACCCGTACGCCCTCCCAGTTCTCCCGGGACTCGCGGCGCTGGCGGGCCCTCCAGGACGGCAGCGTCGCCCCGGACCACCCGCTCGCCCCGATCTTCACCTGGCAGCCGGTCTGTGTGTTCGCCGACGGCGCCAAGCACGAGCGGCAGCGCGGCGCGGTCACCGACAGCATGGAGCGCATCGACACCCGCGGCGTCCGCCGCCACATCAACCGCTTCAGTAACCGCCTCGTCAACGACTTCTGCGAGAAGGGTACCGCTGACCTGGTCAGCCAGTTCGCGGAGCATCTGCCGATGATGGTGATGTGCGCGATCTTCGGCATGCCCGAGGAGTACGACGAGCGCCTCGTCCAGGCGGCCCGCGACATGACCCGTGGCACCGAGACCGCCGTCGCCAGCAACGCCCACATCGTGTCCGTGCTGACGCGCCTGGTGGAGCGGCGTCGCGCCGACCCCGCGCCGGACTTCGCCAGCTGGCTCGTCGAGCACCCCGCGACGATGACCGACATCGAGGTCGTCGAGCATCTGCGACTCATCCTCATCGCCGCCTACGAGTCCACCGCCAACCTGATCGCCAACGTGCTGCGCATGGTCCTCATCGATCCGCGCTTCCGCGCCCGGCTCAGCGGCGGGCACATGACCGTGCCCGAGGCGGTGGAGCAGACACTGTGGGACGAGCCGCCGTTCACCGCCGTCTTCGGCCGCTGGGCGGTCGGCGACACCGAGCTGGGCGGCCAGCAGATCAAGGCGGGCGACGCCCTCCTCGTCGGCATCGCCCCGGCCAACACCGACCCCGCCGTCCGCCCCGACCTCACCGCCGACATGGGCGGCAACCGCGCCCACCTCGCCTTCAGCGGCGGCCCCCACGAGTGCCCGGGACAGGACATCGGCCGCGCCATCGCCGACGTCGGCGTCGACGCCCTCCTGATGCGCCTGCCCGACCTGGAGCTCGGCGTCGGCGAGAGCGAGCTGCGCTGGGTCGGCAACATCATGTCCCGCCACCTGGTCGAGCTGCCGGTGAAGTTCGCCCCCAGCCCGCAGCAGAAGCTGGACGCCGACCCGCTCTCGGTGATGGCCCGTACCGCCCGCCCGGCCGACGCCTGGGAGATCTCCTCCCCGGCCAGGCCCGTCCCCGAGCCCCGGCACGAGGCGGCCGGCGCGCAGCCCGCCCACGCCCCTGGC
>NZ_JAAGMH010000047.1:0-23102 GCF_010548505.1 Streptomyces sp. SID14515
TCGGCCAGCGGGGTGCCCACCGCGCCGACGCCCGCGATCCGGGCCCCGCCCGTGCCGACCTCGCCGCCGCCGCACAGGACGTCGAAGCCCACCGCGCGCAGCGGGCCGGCGACCGGGCCGCCGGCCGCCCCATAACAGAGATGCTGGCCCGTGGTGAAGAGCGTGTCGGCGGCCAGCTCCAGCGGGACCAGCAGGCCCGCGATCGCCCCGAAACCGCGCTCCCGGCCGGCCAGCGCGTACGCCACCGCGAAGACGACGGCGGCCAGCAGCGCGACCGCGGTCAGCGGCAGCGGGACCCGGGAGAGCAGCACATGGGACGCCGTGGACAGGGTGACGACGAGCGCGGTGAAGACCGCCGCGCGCGCGACCCTGAGCTGCGTCCCTGAGATGTCCATCGCCGGAAAGTGTGTCATGCGCGGAGGTAAGCGGACCTTAAAAGAGGCTGAGAGTCCCCGGGCGGGGCCGCCCGGGGACCTGCGGGCCTACAGGCCCGGGATCCGGCCGTTGCGGAAGAGGTCCACGAAGATCTGGTGGTCCGCGCGGGCCCGCGCGCCGTAGCTGTGGGCGAAGTCGACCAGCAGCGGCGCGAAGCTCTCCTCGTCGGCCGCGATGGCCGCGTCGATCGCCCGCTCCGTGGAGAACGGCACCAGCGAGTGCCCGCTCTCGTCGTCGGCGGCCGCGTGCATGGTGGCCGTCGCCCGGCCCAGGTCCGCGACGACCGCCGCGATCTCGTCCACCTCGTCGATGTCGGACCAGTCCAGGTCGACCGCGTACGGCGAGACCTCGGCGACCAGCTGACCGGAGCCGTCCAGCTCGGTCCAGCCCAGCCACGGGTCCGCGTGCGCCTGGAGCGCGCGCTGCGAGATCACCGTGCGGTGCCCCTCGTGCTGGAAGTACTCCCGCACGGCGGCGTCCGTGATGTGCCGGGAGACCGCCGGGGTCTGCGCCTGCTTGAGGTAGATCACCACATCGTTCTCCAGGGCGTCGCTGTTGCCCTCCAGAAGGATGCTGTACGAGGGCAGCCCGGCGGATCCGATGCCGATGCCCCGGCGGCCCACCACGTCCTTGACCCGGTAGGAGTCCGGCCGGGTCAGGCTCGACTCCGGCAGCGTCTCCAGATAGCCGTCGAACGCGGCCAGCACCTTGTAGCGCGTGGCGGCGTCCAGGTCGATCGCCCCGCCGCCGTCCGCGAACCGGCGCTCGAAGTCCCGGATCACCGTCATCGAGTCCAGCAGCGAGAACCGGGTGCGCGAGCGGGCGGCCCGCAGCGCGCCCAGCAGCGGGCCGTCCGCGGTGTCCAGCGTGAACGGCGGCACCTCGTCGTTCTTCGCGCCCGTCGCCAGCGCGTGGATCCGCTCGCGGTAGGAGGCGGCGAAGATCCGGACCAGCTCGGTGATCTGCTCGTCGGCCAGGGCCTTCGCGTAGCCGATCAGCGCCACGGAGGCGGCGAACCGCTTCAGGTCCCAGGTGAAGGGGCCCACGTACGCCTCGTCGAAGTCGTTGACGTTGAAGACGAGGCGGCCGTTGGCGTCCATGTACGTGCCGAAGTTCTCCGCGTGCAGATCGCCGTGGATCCACACCCGGCCGGTGCGCTCGTCCAGGAACGGGCCGCCGTGCCGCTCCCGCTCCAGGTCGGTGTAGAACAGGCAGGCCGTGCCCCGGTAGAAGGCGAAGGCCGAGCCCGCCATCTTGCGGAACTTGACCCGGAAGGCGGCCGGATCGGCGGCCAGCAGCTCCCCGAAGGCGGTGTCGAAAACGGCGAGAATCTGCTCCCCGCGCTGCGCTGCGCCGGTCTGCGTTTCCGACATCTCTTGCTGCCTCCTGCTGTAGCTGGCGTGTCTGGCCGGACCCCTGGTCCAGGTGACCGAGTGCATGACAAAACGGACACGTGTCCCGCCCTCTCCAACGCTCGGCGGAAGCCGGGAGTGCCCGTCGTCCGGGTCCGTCACGTCGTAGACTTCCACGCTGTCCCCCCGTCCGTCATCGCCCGACTTCCCGGAGGCCCGACGCCGTGACCAAGCCGCCCTTCACGCACCTGCACGTTCATACCCAGTACTCGCTGCTGGACGGTGCGGCGCGGCTCAAGGACATGTTCGAGGCCTGCAACGAGATGGGCATGTCCCATATCGCGATGACCGACCACGGCAACCTCCACGGGGCCTACGACTTCTTCCACTCGGCGACCAAGGCGGGCGTCACGCCGATCATCGGCATCGAGGCGTACGTCGCCCCGGAGTCGCGCAAGCACAAGCGCAAGGTGCAGTGGGGGCAGCCGCACCAGAAGCGCGACGACGTGTCCGGATCCGGTGGTTACACCCACAAGACGATCTGGGCGTCCAACAAGACCGGTCTGCACAACCTCTTCCGGCTCTCCTCCGACGCGTACGCCGAGGGCTGGCTCCAGAAGTGGCCCCGGATGGACAAGGAGACCATCTCCCAGTGGTCCGAGGGCCTGATCGCGTCCACCGGCTGCCCCTCCGGCGAGGTGCAGACCCGGCTGCGGCTCGGCCAGTTCGACGAGGCGGTCCAGGCGGCCTCCGACTACAAGGACATCTTCGGCGAGGGCAAGTACTTCCTGGAGCTGATGGACCACGGCATCGAGATCGAGCGCCGGGTCCGCGACGGGCTCCTCGAGATCGGCAAGAAGCTGAACATCCCGCCGCTCGTCACGAACGACTCCCACTACACGTACGCCCACGAGGCGACCGCCCACGACGCCCTGCTCTGCATCCAGACCGGCAAGAACCTCTCGGACCCCGACCGCTTCCGCTTCGACGGCACGGGCTACTACCTGAAGACGACGGACGAGATGTACGCCGTCGACTCCTCCGACGCCTGGCAGGAGGGGTGCGCCAACACCCTCCTGGTCGCCCAGCAGATCGACACCACCGGCATGTTCGAGGCGAAGAACCTCATGCCGAAGTTCGAGATCCCGGACGGCTTCACGGAGATCACCTGGTTCCAGGAGGAGGTCCGGACCGGCATGGCCCGGCGCTTCCCGAACGGGGTGCCCGACGACCGGCAGAAGCAGGTCGAGTACGAGATGGACATCATCATCCAGATGGGGTTCCCGGGGTACTTCCTGGTCGTCGCCGACTTCATCATGTGGGCCAAGAACAACGGCATCGCGGTCGGCCCCGGCCGAGGCTCCGCCGCCGGTTCGATCGTGGCGTACGCGATGGGCATCACCGACCTCGACCCGATCGAGCACGGGCTGATCTTCGAGCGGTTCCTCAACCCCGAGCGCGTCTCCATGCCCGATGTCGACATCGACTTCGACGAGCGTCGGCGCGTCGAGGTGATCCGGTACGTCACCGAGAAGTACGGCGCCGACAAGGTCGCCATGATCGGCACCTACGGCAAGATCAAGGCCAAGAACGCCATCAAGGACTCCGCCCGCGTGCTGGGCTACCCGTACGCGATGGGCGACCGGCTCACCAAGGCCATGCCCGCCGACGTCCTCGGCAAGGGCATCGACCTCAACGGCATCACCGACCCCAAGCACCCGCGCTACAGCGAGGCGGGCGAGATCCGGGGGATGTACGAGAGCGAACCGGACGTCAAGAAGGTCATCGACACCGCCAAGGGCGTCGAGGGCCTGGTCCGGCAGATGGGCGTGCACGCCGCAGGCGTCATCATGTCCAGCGAGCCGATCGTCGACCACGCCCCCGTCTGGGTCCGGCACACCGACGGCGTCACCATCACCCAGTGGGACTACCCGCAGTGCGAGTCGCTCGGCCTGCTGAAGATGGACTTCCTCGGCCTGCGCAACCTGACGATCATGGACGACGCCATCAAGATGGTGAAGTCCAACAAGGGCATCGACCTGGAGATGCTCTCGCTGCCGCTGGACGACCCCAAGACGTACGAACTGCTCTGTCGCGGTGACACGCTCGGCGTCTTCCAGTTCGACGGCGGGCCGATGCGCTCCCTGCTCCGCCAGATGCAGCCCGACAACTTCGAGGACATTTCCGCCGTCTCGGCCCTCTACCGGCCGGGCCCGATGGGCATGAACTCGCACACGAACTACGCGGAGCGCAAGAACGGCCGCCAGGAGATCACCCCGATCCACCCGGAGCTGGAGGAGCCCCTCAAGGAGGTCCTCGGCCTCACCTACGGCCTGATCGTCTACCAGGAGCAGGTCCAGAAGGCCGCCCAGATCGTCGCCGGGTATTCCCTGGGCGAGGCCGACATCCTGCGCCGCGTGATGGGCAAGAAGAAGCCCGAGGAGCTGGCGAAGAACTTCGTCCTCTTCGAGAAGGGCGCCAAGGAGAAGGGCTTCTCCGACGCGGCGATCAAGGCGCTGTGGGACGTCCTGGTGCCGTTCGCCGGATACGCGTTCAACAAGGCGCACTCCTCGGCGTACGGCCTGGTCACCTACTGGACCGCCTATCTCAAGGCGAACTACCCCGCCGAGTACATGGCCGCCCTGCTGACCTCGGTCAAGGACGACAAGGACAAGTCCGCGGTCTACCTCAACGAGTGCCGTCGCATGGGCATCAAGGTGCTCCCGCCCAACGTCAACGAGTCGCTCTCCAACTTCGCCGCCCAGGGCGACGACGTGATCCTCTTCGGCCTGACCGCCATCCGCAACGTCGGCCAGAACGTCGTCGACTCGATCATCCGGTCCCGCAAGGCGAAGGGGAAATACAGCACCTTCCCCGACTTCCTGGACAAGGTCGAGGCGGTCGTCTGCAACAAGCGCACTGTGGAATCGCTCATCAAGGCCGGCGCCTTCGACGAGATGGGCCACACCCGCAAGGGCCTCGTCGCCCACCACGAGCCGATGATCGACAACGTGGTGCAGGTCAAGCGCAAGGAGGCCGAGGGGCAGTTCGACCTCTTCGGCGGCATGGGCGAGGAGGAGAGCGACGAGCCGGGCTTCGGGCTCGACGTGGAGTTCTCCGACATCGAGTGGGAGAAGGCCTATCTGCTCGCCCAGGAGCGGGAGATGCTCGGCCTGTACGTCTCCGACCACCCGCTCTTCGGCCTGGAGCACGTGCTGTCCGACAAGGCCGACGCCTCGATCTCCCAGCTCATGGGCGGCGACTACAGCGACGGTTCCGTCGTCACCGTCGGCGGCATCATCTCCGGCCTCCAGCGCAAGATGACCAAGCAGGGCAACGCCTGGGCCATCGCCACCGTGGAGGACCTGGCCGGCTCCATCGAGTGCATGTTCTTCCCCGCCACCTACCAGCTGGTCTCCACCCAGCTCGTCGAGGACACCGTCGTCTTCGTCAAGGGACGGCTCGACAAGCGCGAGGACGTGCCGCGGCTGGTCGCCATGGAGATGCAGGTTCCCGACATCTCCAACGCCGGGACCAACGCCCCCGTCGTCCTCACCATCCCCACCGTGAAGATCACCCCGCCCATGGTCACCCGGCTCGGCGAGGTGCTCAGCCACCATCGGGGCGACACCGAGGTGCGCATCAAGCTCCAGGGCCCCCGCAAGACCACGGTCCTGCGGCTCGACCGGCACCGGGTCAAGGCCGACTCGGCCCTCTTCGGCGATCTGAAGGTGCTGCTCGGCCCGGCCTGCCTGGCCGGCTGAGCCCGGGCACGACACGACGAGAGGGGCGTCCCGCCGGTGCGGGACGCCCCTCTCGCTGTCTTCAACGCCTGTCTCTACCGCGAGCGGCCGACGGGTCAGTTGTGGCCGAAGCGTCGCTGATGCTTGCGCGCCACGTCGGACGGGCTGCCCTGGGCCTGAGCCTGCGGCTGGTTCTGGGACTCGAACGCCGTCGACTTGGCCTGCTCCGCACTACGCTCCGACGCGGACGCGCGGTCGTGCTGGCTGCCCTGCTTGCGGTTCTTGTTCTTGGCCATGGTGAATGCCTCCTGTGGGGAATCCTGGGGGGCCAGGACCGCTGTCAGACTCACATAGCGCCGCAAACACCGCATGTTGGATCATTACCGTGCGTAGTGGTTTCCGCAGTGGCCTGCTGTTCCGCCGCCTTTTCGCCTTCCTCCCGTATTCCTTTCCGGATCCGCCACGCCGATGATCCAGTTCCGGCCGTTAACCCCTGCGCGGTCGGGCAGACTCGAAGGAAACCCTGGGTAAGCGGACCCGGTCATCGAGGAGCGGGCCGCTGAACCGTTCCCGAATTCTGGAAGAGGGTGGAACGCGTGGACCGTTGCGTCGTCCTGGTGGACGCCGGCTACTTGCTGGGCGCAGCCGCGAGTCTGCTGGCCGGAGAGCCCGCCCGTTCCCGCATCACCGTCGACCACGCGGCCCTCATCCAGGGGCTCCGCGAGCGCGCCGAGGCCGACACCCAACAGCCCCTGCTGCGCATCTACTGGTTCGACGGCGCCCCCGACCGTGTGCCCCAGCCCGAGCACCGCCGGCTCCGCGTGATGCCCCGCGTGACCGTACGGCTGGGCGCCCTGACCCGCAGCGACGGACGCTGGGCGCAGAAGGGCGTCGACGCCGCCATGCACGCCGAGCTCACCGAACTGGCCAGGAACCGGGCCTGCTCCGACGTGGTCCTGGTGACCGGCGACGGCGATCTGCTGCCCGGTCTGATGTCCGCCAAGGAACACGGCGTCGCCGTCCACCTCTGGGCCGTACAGGCCGCCGACGGCGACTACAACCAGTCCGAGGACCTGGTCGCCGAGGCCGACGAACGCCGCGTCCTCGACCGGGCCTGGATCACCAAGGCGGTACGCGCCAAGGACACCGGCGGCGGTTGCGCCCCGCCGCCCGCCCCGCGCCCCGAGATCGCCGCGATCCTCTCCGCGCCGCTGCCCGAGGCGGCCCTCGCCGCCTCCGCCGAACGCGCCTCCGAGGCGCAGGCCGCCGCTGCCCGGGGCGGCTCCGAGACCCCCGCCGAGAACGCCCCCGCCGACGCCTCCTCGGCGGACACCCAGTCGGCCCCCGGGCACAAGACCGTCCCCACCCCCAAGGACCTGGCCGCGCTGCGCGCCCACGCCACCCACCCCGACCGCCAGCACCCGCCCCAGCCCGCGGGCGCCACGCTGCGCTGGTCCTCCGACAAAGGATGGGTGGAGCGTGGCGGCCCCCTCGGCGAACCCGCCGAGACCGCCTCCCTGCCGACCCTCGCCCAGGTCACCAGCGCCGAACAGCGCTGGGCGGACCGGGAGGAGGACATCACCACCGTCGGCGGCGACCCCTTCGAGGTGGGCCAGGTCTTCGCCCGCCGCTGGATGGAGCGGCTGCCGGAGACGGTCCATCTGCAGAAGCTCTCCACCATGTACCCGCGCATCCCGCACCGGATCGACGGCGAACTGCTGCGGTACGCGGCCCGCTTCGGGCTCCTCGCCCACAAGGACGACCAGATCGACGAGCACGACCGCTACGCGATCCGGGCCGGCTTCTGGCGGGAGATCGACGTACGGGCCGCCGCCGAGCACGTACCCGCGGCGGAGTAGGCCCGATCCGCCGGACACACCCCGGCCACCCCGCACGGGGCGACGCGGGGTGGCCCCGGACGCGAGCCGGGGCGGGTGACCCCGTACCCTCGTACCTCGTGAGTACGGGCACAGCACAGGCGCAGAGGGACACCGGCACCGTGTGCGCGGTGCGCGATCTGGTCAAGACCTATCCCGCGGTCCGGGGCCGCCGAGGCACCCCCGCGACGCCCGAGATCCGCGCCACGGACAGCATCAGCCTGGACGTCGAACGCGGCGAGATCTTCGGACTGCTCGGCCCCAACGGCGCCGGCAAGTCCACCCTGGTCCGCCAGCTCACCGGACTGATGCGGCCCGACTCCGGCAGCGTCGAGGTGCTGGGCCACGACCTCGTACGCCACCCCGAGCGGGCGTCCCGGCTGATCGGCTACCTCGGGCAGGAATCCACCGCCCTCGACGAACTGACCGTCTCCCTCGCCGCCGAGACCACCGGACGGCTGCGCGGCCTTGCCGTACGGGAGGCCCGCGCCGAGCGCGACGCCGTCCTGGAGGAGCTGGGCCTCACCGAGATCGCCGGACGGCCGCTGAAGAAGCTCTCCGGCGGTCAGCGCCGGCTCGCCTGCTTCGCCGCCACCCTGGTCGGCGACCGGCCCGTCCTGGTCCTCGACGAACCGACCACCGGCATGGACCCGGTCGCCCGCCGCGCCGTCTGGGCCGCCGTCGACCGCCGCCGCGCCGAGCGCGGGGCCACGGTCCTGCTGGTCACCCACAACGTGATCGAGGCCGAGACGGTCCTCGACCGGGTCGCCGTCCTGGAGCGCGGCCGGGTCATCGCCTGCGACACCCCGGCCGGGCTCAAGGAGAAGGTCGCCGGGGAGGTGCGCGTCGAGCTGATGTGGCGCGAACGGGCCCCGCTGGACGTCCCCGAGGTGGCGGCGCTGCGACCGTCCGCCCAGGAGTCCGGTCGGCGCTGGGTGCTGCGGCTGAGCCCCGACGAGGCGCGGGCCGCGGTCGCCGCGGTGACGGGCGGCGCGGCCTTCGCCGCGCTGGACGATTTCACCCTGGCCACACCCAGCCTGGAAGATGTCTATCTCGCGCTCGGGGGAGACGCGGCCAATGCGACCAAGGGGCTGGTGAAGGCGTGAGAGACAGGACAGGCGTGGGGGACGTGAACGCCGCGGACGCGGCGGACGTACTCGACAGGGTGGACGGTTCGGGCGTGTGGGACGTGCGGGACGGGTTTGACGTGGTGGACGTGTCTAAGGGGAGCGGCCTCAGGTGACGAGCATCATTCCGGCCAGGACCGTACCGTCGCGCGTCCGGCCCGCACCCGGCCCCGCCGCGGCGCCCCCCGCCCGTACCGTCGCCGCGCCCCTCGCGCCGCGCGCCCGGCTGCTGCCCTCGCTGGCCGCCGTCTACCGCGCCCAGCTCTCCCGGGCGCGGGTCGCCCGGATCCCGCTGCTCTTCGTGGCGACCTTCCAGTCCGTCGGGATCATGGTCCTGATGCGGGGCGTCGTGGACGGCGGCGCGGAGGCCCGCGCGGTCGTCGCGGGATCCAGCGTCCTGGTCGTCGCGTTCGTCGCGCTCAACCTGCTCGCCCAGTACTTCGGGCAGCTGCGGGCGTCCGGCGGGCTCGACCACTACGCCACGCTGCCGGTGCCGCCCGCCGCCGTGGTGCTCGGGGCGGCCGGTGCGTATGCCTCCTTCACCGTGCCCGGCACGGTCTTCACCGCGATCACCGGAAGCGTGCTGTTCCAGCTGCCGATGACCCATCTGTGGGTCCTGGTGGCCGTCGTCCCGCTCTCCGGAGCCGCCCTGGCCGGTCTCGGCGCGGCCCTCGGGCTGCTCGCCCCGCGCCCGGAGCTGGCGACCCTGCTGGGCCAGCTGGGCATGTCGGCCGCCCTGCTGCTCGGGGTGCTGCCGGCCGAACGGCTGCCGGAGCCGGTGGGGTGGGCGCGCGATCTGCTGCCCTCGACGTACGGGGTCGAGGCACTGGCCCGGTCCTTCGACGCCCGCCCGGACTGGGGGATCATCGCGTTCTTCCTCGGGATCTGCGCGGTGGTGGGGGTTCTCTCGCTGGCGGTGGCGACGTGGGCGTACCGGCGGGCCGCCGTACGGTAGCCGGTGAGGCGCCTCACAGGGTGGCCTGGCACGATGGCAAGGTGACCGCACCTCTGACGCCGCCTCACCAGCCCGGCCCCCACGACCCGTGGCAGGCCCCGCCCTCGGGCTCCCACCTCGCGCTCTCCACGGGCTCGCCGGACGACCCGGACACGGCCACCGAGCTCCGTCAGGCCGCCGTCGTCGTCGTCCTGGTCGCGCTCGCGGGCATCGCGCTCGGGCTGCTGTGGCTGTGGCTCGCGCCGCGTGTTCCGCTGGTCTCCGACGACACGGCCGTCTTCCTGAAGAACAGCGAGGGCGAGGAGGCGATCGGGGCGGACGGAACGTTCGTCCTGCTGGCCATCGGCTTCGGCGTGCTCTCCGCCGCCGCCGTCTTCTGGCGGCTGCGCCGCGGGGGCGTCCTCGTGGTGGTGGGTCTTGCGCTCGGCGCGGTGCTCGCCTCGCTGCTGGCGTGGCGGGTCGGCATCTGGCTGGGGCCGTCGTCCGATGTGGTGGGGCGGGCCCGGGAGGCCGGTCAGGGCGTGACGTTCGACGCTCCGCTGGAGCTGCACGCGGTGTGGGTGGCGATGCTGGCCTGGCCGTTCGCGGCGATGGGGATCCATCTGCTGCTCACGGCGGCGTTCGGGCCGCGGGATGTGGAGCCGGACTGGGCGGGGTCGGGGTACGCGAAGTATTACGGGGAGCCGGAGTCGTCGTCGGGCTCGCCGTCCTCGGAGGGCGGGTCGGCGTAGGGAGCGCCTGCGGCGGGCTGTTCCCCTACCCGCCCCTTCCCGAAACCGGGGCTGTGCCCCGGGCCCCCTTTGTCCTCAAGCGCCGGACGGGCTGGTTTCGGGGCTCCGCCCCGGACCCCGCTCCTCAATCGCCGGAGGGGCTACAGATAGCCTCGCCGGCGATTGAGGACATCTTTGAGGCGCGCGAGGAAATCCTCAGCCCCGTGCGATCTCCGCGAACGTCGCCCCCGTCAGCTCCGCCAGATCCGTCGCCGCCAGTTCGACCTCCAGGCCGCGTCGCCCCGCCGATACGCAGATCGTGGCGTGCGCGCGCGCCGACGTGTCCAGTACCGTGCGCAGGCGCTTGCGCTGGCCCAGTGGGGAGATGCCGCCGCGTACATAGCCCGTGGTGCGTTCCGCGGCCGCCGGGTCCGCCATCGCGGCCCGCTTGCCGCCCACCGCGGCGGCCAGGGCCTTGAGGTCCAGGGAGCCGGCCACCGGGACCACCGCCACCGTCAGAGCGCCGTCCACCTCCGCGACCAGGGTCTTGAAGACCCGGTCGGCGGAGACGCCCAGGGCCTCGGCGGCCTCCTCGCCGTAGGACGGGCTCGCCGGGTCGTGGTCGTAGGCGTGGACCGTGAAGGCGGTGCCCGCCGCGGTCAGGGCGACCGTGGCGGGGGTGCCGCCCGGCTGCTGCTTCTTGGATTTCTTCGCCAACGGGGGCCGGTCCTCGTCAGTTGGGGTGGGTGGGGGCCCGCGTCAGGTCCGTCGCGGGCAGCGAGGGCAGGTGCCGGATGACCGCGGTCTCCTTGCGCAGCAGCGTCAGCTCCTCGCGCAGCCGGGTCGCGGTGTCCGGGGCCTGGAGCAGGCGCTGCTTGGTGGGGACGTCCAGGACCGTGGCCGCCGCGACCAGGTAGGAGATCACCGACGGGTCGTCGGGGAGGTCGGCGCCGGTCGCCAGCGAGCGTTCGCTCGCTCCGGCCAGCCGCTTCTGGTAGGCGCGGAAGGCCCGCAGGACGCCCTCGGCGAGCGCTCCGGCCTCGTCGCCCTCGTCCTCGCCGGGCGGCTCCTCGGCCAGGTCCTCGACCTCGGCGGTCAGATACGGGCCGCTCGTCTCGACGGACAGCAGCCTGACCCGGGTGGTGCCGGTGGCCACGACCTCGAAGCTGCCGTCGGCGCGCTCGCGGATCGTCGCCGCGTCGGCGACGCAGCCGACCCGGTGGAAGGTCTGGATCGGGTCGGGGCCGAAGCCCTCCGCCGGGGCGCGCTCGGTGGGCGGGGCCGCCGCGACCGTGTCCGGCATGCCGGTGGCCGTCGGGGCGATCTCGCGGCCGTCGCGGATCGCGACCACGACGAAGCGGCGAGGTTCGTCCTCGTCGCTCTTCAGCAGCTCCCGCATCATGGCGCGATATCGCTCTTCGAAGACGTTGAGCGGCAGCACCAGGCCGGGGAACAGCACCGCGTTGAGCGGGAAAAGGGGAAGGCGGGCGGTGGTCACAACGCTCAAGCGTAATGGCCCCGGGGGCGGCCGTGGTCGGCCCGGTTGCGCAACGGGGTCAGGGAGGCCACCTGGAGCCGCGCGCCGTCCCGTGCGTCCAGGAATCGGCCGAGCGCGTCCTCGGACACCGAGGACCACGGGAACGACGTCGCGTGCAGCCCGATCAGGTTGAACTGGTGCAGCGCCTCCACCCAGCGGCCCCGGGCGAGCAGGACGTACGCGAGGAGGTTGCGGACCTCGGCCGGCCACGGGTCGCCGGGCCGGTAGGCGGCCGAAAGCCCGATCGCCAGGTCCGCCGCCGCGTCGATCCGCTCCTCCAGTACGGAGGTGGTCCGGCCCGCCGCCTGGGTGTCCAGGAGCAGCGCGAAGGCCGCCCGGACCGGCAGGGCCTGCACCAGGGAGTCGGGCCTCGCGTCCTCGGCGGCCCGCTCCGCGAAGTCGAAGCACTCGCGGTGCGAGCCGTACCAGGCGGCCGACAGATAGCGCAGCGCCGCCACATGGCAGCCGTAGTGGTGCGCGGAGCGCCGTACGGCCTGCTCCCACAGCGACTCGAAGGCGGTGTGCGTGGCGTGGGTGCCGCGTGCGTGGTCCAGGGCGAGCCGCCACGGCACGGGGTCGCGCGGGTCCGCGTCGGCGGCGGCGGTGATCAGCGGGCCGACCTCGCGGAGCCGTTCCGCGCGGGCGGGCGACTCCCAGGCCCGGCGAACCGCCAGCTCCGCCTTGACCAGCAGCGCGTCCGGATCGCGCGGGGCGGCGGCCAGCCACTGGTCGAGCCAGCCGTCCCGGCTGCGGGCGAAGGTGACGAGCCGGCCGAGGTAGCGGTCCCGGTTCTCCCAGTCGGCGGCGTCCCGGGTGGTGGCGAGCAGCTTGGCGGCCGGTTCGTGGTCGCCCAGGGCAGCGGCGACCAGCGCGGGAGAGAGCCGCTCGTCGGGGGCGTCGAGCAGCACCGCGTCATCCGCGGACAGTCCGGCGGACAGCGGAGGGCTGTGCCGGATCATGCGCGCGGTACTGAGCAGAGCGCGAAGGAAGGCCATGGTGCAGACCATTGAAAAGCCCTGGTGAGGGCGGCGCCAGGGGTGTGCTGTGAAGCTTCTGTGCCGAGTGAATGGGTTGTATCGGGCCGGGTCAAGAAAGGGCAAAGGAATGGGCTTCTGTTGGCTTGATTGCGTTCTCCCGTGCGGCCCGCCCGCCCCTGTGGTCACACAGGGCGGACGGCCGGAGCCTCGGCCCCGACCGCCCGAGGCCGCCTGGGAACGCCCCCGAGGTCAGCCCCTGCGCAGCATCCGGGAAGCCCCGGCCGCCACCGTGGTGGCCAAAACCCACCCCACCAGCACCAGACCGGCCGCGGCCCACTGCCAGGTGCCTTCCATCCGCCAGTAGCCGTCCTGCCCGAGGTTGATCACCGGGATCAGCAGATCCAGCGCGTACAGCGCGGGGTTCCACAGCGGCGACTCGTCGCCCTTGACCGCGCGCGGGGTGTGCTGCGCGAAGGCCGCCGTGCCCGCCGCCCACAGCACCGCCATCCACACCGCCGCCCGCCCCGGCCGGTAGCCGTACGCCACCGTCCAGTCCTGGAGGTACCCCCAGGCCTTCGCGGCGGGCGGCAGCGTCTCGCGGCGGCGGCGCTGCTTGGCGAGCAGCACCTCGCGCGCGTCCGCGTCCTCGCCGCTGCTGCGCATCACCGTGGCCAGCCGCTCGTACGGCTCGGGGACGTACTCCGGCGTCGCGGCCTGCACCCACTCCAGGCGCCGGGAGAGCGGGAAGTGGCCGTAGGGGACGAGGTTCTCGTAGACGAAGCCGCCCATCGCCAGACCGCCGGGGCCCGGCCAGCTCGTCGACAGGTCGATCAGGGTCACCACCTTCGCGCCGTTCAGGACGACCCGGCCCTCCTCCGGGCGCTCCGCGTTGAACCGCAGCTCCGGCGTCACGATCCGGCGCAGCGACAGCTCCTCCTGCCGGGTCATGGTGAACCGGGCCTTGTGCAGGTCCACCGCGTCCCCGAACCGCCCGTCGTCCAGGCGCACCCCGCCCCGGCACTCGAAGATCTGCGAGCGGGTGCCGCGCGCCGGGGTCGGGGCGTAGACCACGCCGTACGGGGGAGTGGTGCCCTGGTTCCCCGTGTCGACGCTCACCCACGCCTCGGTCATGTAGAGCGTGCGCTCCACCGTCAGCTGCGGGGCGTTCAGCGCGCGACGGTCCTCCGCGGCGCGCAGCCGGCTGCCGCGCAGGCTCAGCGAACCGCCCACCTTCGCCCCGCGCAGGCTCAGCTCGCCGAGCGTCTCGATCATCTCGGCCTGGAGGTCCTGCGCGACCGCCATGCCGTCCCCGACGACGGCCCGCCCGTGCCGGTCCGGGCCGACGCTGAGCTGGTTGATCAGGAGGTCCGTGCCGATCTGGGCGTCGGTCAGCCGGATCCCCCGGTCGATCCGGCAGCGCGGCAGATGCAGATCGCCCTCCGTGTGCAGCCGCGCCGCCTCCAGCCGGGGCAGCGCGCAGCCCACCAGCCGCAAGGTCGTGAAGTGGCACTCGGGGAGCACCACCTCCTGCTCGAACCGGCAGCCGGTCAGCTCCACGTACGGAGCCACCCGGCCGCCCGCCAGATCCAGCTTTCCGGTGATCCGCACCCCTCGGAGCTTCAGCGCCGCCACCCGGCCGGGCCGGGCGGGCGGACCGCTCAGCAGCAGTCGTGCCACCGTGCGCGCGCCGACGCTCCGCTCGGGCCCCCACACCTGCGGGGCGAACGGATCGTTGTGGGTCGTGTCGTAGCTGCGTAAGTCATAGGTGGTCCCGTTGCGGAAGGACTGCCACATGCCCAGCTCCGCTGCGCTGAGGCCGTCCGGGATATCGCCTTCGTGCGGCTCGGTCACGGCCGCTCCCTCCGTGCACACATGCTGTAGTGCTGTTCTTCCCTCTGTGTGACGCCGTGAAAGCTAGCGGTCAGCAGTGACAGCCGGACATGGCCGAGACGTGTATCGGCCAGTGGTGCGGACGATCGGTATCAGCCAGTGATACGGGCGACCGGCCGCCCGGAACGGTCTGAGAGAATTGCCGTGTGATCTCTCGAATCGATCTGCGCGGTGACGCCCTCCCCGAGGGCGCCGCCCTGCGCGACCTGCTGCCCCGTGCCGAGTTCGACGTGGAAGCCGCCCTGGAGACGGTGCGGCCCATCTGCGAGGACGTACGCCATCGTGGCTCCGCGGCAGTGATCGAGTGGGGGGAGAAATTCGACGGTGTCCGGATCGAGTCGGTCCGGGTGCCCGCCGAGGCGCTTTCCCAGGCGCTTCAGGAGCTGGACCCGGCCGTCCGGGCCGCCCTGGAGGAGTCGATCCGCCGCGCCCGCCTGGTCCACCGCGAGCAGCGCCGCACCACGCACACCACCCAGGTCGTCCCCGGCGGCACCGTCACCGAGAAGTGGGTGCCCGTCGAGCGCGTCGGGCTCTACGTCCCCGGCGGCCGCGCGGTCTACCCCTCCTCCGTCGTGATGAACGTCGTCCCGGCCCAGGAGGCCGGCGTCGAGGGCATCGCCGTCTCCTCCCCGCCGCAGAAGGACTTCGGCGGACTGCCGCACCCCACGATCCTCGCCGCCTGCGCCCTGCTCGGCGTCGACGAGGTGTACGCCGCCGGCGGCTCCCAGGCCGTCGCGATGTTCGCGTACGGCACCGAGGACTGCCCCCCGGTCAACCTGGTCACCGGCCCCGGCAACATCTACGTCGCCGCCGCCAAGCGCCTCCTCAAGGGCCGCATCGGCATCGATGCCGAGGCCGGGCCCACCGAGATCGCGATCCTCGCCGACGCCACCGCCGACCCCGCGCACGTGGCCGCCGACCTGATCAGCCAGGCCGAGCACGACCCGATGGCCGCCGCCGTCCTGGTCACCGACTCCGCGGAGCTGGCCGCCGCCACCGAGGCCGAGCTGGCCCCGCAGGTCGCCGCCTCCAAGCACATCAAGGACCGCATCGAGCCCGCGCTCGCCGGCCGCCAGTCCGCGATCGTCCTGGTCTCCTCCATCGAGGACGGCCTCAAGGTCGTCGACGCGTACGGCGCCGAGCACCTGGAGATCCAGACCGCCGACGCCGCCGCCGTCGCCGACCGGGTCCGCAACGCCGGAGCGATCTTCGTCGGCCCCTGGTCGCCCGTCTCGCTCGGCGACTACTGCGCCGGCTCCAACCACGTCCTGCCCACCGGCGGCTGCGCCTGCCACTCCTCGGGCCTCTCCGTGCAGTCCTTCCTGCGCGGCATCCACATCGTCGACTACAGCCGCGACGCGCTCGCCGAGGTCACCCACCATGTGGTGACCCTCGCCGAGGCGGAGGACCTCCCCGCCCACGGCGCAGCGCTCAAGGCAAGGTTCGGCTGGAAGGTTCCGCAGCAGTGACGTACGACAGCACCACCCCCCGCAACCCCTGGGACGAGCTCCCCATCCGCGACGAACTGCGCGGCCAGTCCCCGTATGGAGCACCCCAGCTCGACGTCCCCGTACGCCTCAACACCAACGAGAATCCGTACCCGCTCCCCGAAGCTCTGGTCGACCGGATCGCCGAGCGGGTCCGCGAGGCCGCCCGCGGCCTCAACCGCTACCCCGACCGGGACGCCGTCGAGCTCCGCACCGAGCTGGCCCGCTACCTGACCCGCACCGCCGGTCACGAGGTGACCGCGGCCAACGTCTGGGCCGCCAACGGCTCCAACGAGGTCCTTCAGCAGCTGCTCCAGACCTTCGGCGGGCCCGGCCGCACCGCGATCGGCTTCGAACCCTCGTACTCCATGCACGCCCTGATCTCCCGGGGCACCGGCACCGGCTGGATCTCCGGCCCGCGCTCGGCGGACTTCACCATCGACGTGGACGCCGCCCGCGCCGCCATCGCCGAGCACCGCCCCGAGGTCGTCTTCATCACCTCGCCCAACAACCCCACCGGCACCGCCGTCGACGCCGAGACCGTCCTCGCCCTGTACGACGCCGCGCAGGCCGCCGGACCCTCGATGGTCGTCGTCGACGAGGCATACGGCGAGTTCAGCCACCACGCATCGCTGCTCCCGCTGATCGAGGGCCGCCGCAACCTGGTCCTCTCCCGGACCATGTCCAAGGCGTTCGGCGCCGCCGGGCTCCGCCTCGGCTACCTCGCCGCCGACCCGGCCGTCGTCGACGCGGTCCAGCTGGTGCGGCTGCCGTACCACCTCTCCTCCGTCACCCAGGCCACCGCGCTCGCCGCTCTGGAGCACACCGATACGCTGCTCGGGTACGTCGCGCAGCTCAAGAGCGAGCGCGACCGGCTGGTGGCCGAGCTGCGCGCCACCGGCTACGAGGTCACCGACTCGGACGCCAACTTCGTCCAGTTCGGCCGCTTCGACGACAGCCACGCCGTCTGGCAGCAGATCCTCGACCGGGGCGTCCTGGTCCGGGACAACGGCGTACCGGGATGGCTGCGGGTCTCCGCAGGAACCCCGGCAGAGAACGACGCGTTCCTCGATGCGGTACGCGAACTGAAGAAGGAGCACGACGCATGAGCCCCCGCGTAGGCCGCGTGGAACGCACCACGAAGGAAACGTCCGTGCTGGTCGAGATCAACCTCGACGGCACCGGAAAGGTCGATGTCGCCACCGGGGTCGGCTTCTACGACCACATGCTCGACCAGCTCGGCCGCCACGGCCTCTTCGACCTCACGGTCAAGACCGAGGGCGACCTGCACATCGACAGCCACCACACCATCGAGGACACCGCCCTCGCGCTCGGCGCCGCCTTCAAGCAGGCCCTCGGCGACAAGGTCGGCATCTACCGCTTCGGCAACTGCACCGTCCCGCTGGACGAGTCGCTCGCCCAGGTCACCGTCGACCTCTCCGGCCGCCCCTACCTCGTGCACACCGAGCCCGAGAAGATGGCGCCGATGATCGGCGAGTACGACACGACGATGACCCGGCACATCCTGGAGTCCTTCGTCGCCCAGGCGCAGATCGCCCTGCACGTCCACGTGCCGTACGGGCGCAACGCCCACCACATCGTCGAGTGCCAGTTCAAGGCCCTCGCCCGCGCCCTGCGGTACGCCAGCGAGCACGACCCGCGCGCCGCCGGCATCCTGCCCTCCACGAAGGGCGCCCTGTGACCGGCCTCAACACCATCCTGATCGTCGTCGGCCTCTTCCTGGCCGGCGGCGTCTACTCCTTCGCCAAGCAGGGGATGCCCAAGGGCGTCATCGTGCTGCTGTCGATCGGCTCCGTGATGTGCCTGGTGGCGGGCATCCTGCGGATCCAGGGCCTGTGGGACTGAGGACAGGTACGTCATGAGTGAGAACAAGAAGAAGGTCGTCGTCTTCGACTACGGCTTCGGCAACGTCCGATCCGCCGAGCGGGCCCTCGCCCGTGTCGGCGCGGACGTCGAGATCACCCGCGACTACGACCGCGCGATGAACGCCGACGGGCTCCTCGTCCCCGGCGTCGGCGCGTTCTCCGCCTGCATGGACGGGCTGAAGCGGGCCCGCGGCGACTGGATCGTGGGCCGCAGGCTCTCCGGCGGCCGCCCCGTGATGGGCATCTGCGTCGGGATGCAGATCCTGTTCGAGCGCGGCATCGAGCACGGCGTGGAGACCGAGGGCCTGGACGAATGGCCCGGTACGGTCGGACCCCTGAAGGCCGACGTCGTCCCGCACATGGGGTGGAACACCGTCGAGGCCCCCGAGGACTCCCGGCTCTTCGCGGGCCTGGACCCCGAGGCCCGCTACTACTTCGTGCACTCCTACGCGGCGCACGACTGGTCCCTCGAAGTGACCAACGCCAAGATCCGTGCGCCCAAGGTCACCTGGGCCACGCACGGCGAACGGTTCGTGGCCGCCGTGGAGAACGGCGCGCTGTGGGCCACCCAGTTCCACCCCGAGAAGTCCGGCGATGCCGGCGCCCAGCTGCTGACCAACTGGATCGAGACGCTGTAATGCCGAAGCTTGAACTGCTCCCCGCCGTCGACGTCCGCGACGGCCAGGCCGTCCGCCTCGTGCACGGCGAGTCCGGCTCCGAGACCTCCTACGGCTCCCCGCTGGAGGCCGCCCTCGCCTGGCAGTCCGCCGGCGCCGAGTGGCTGCACCTCGTCGACCTGGACGCCGCCTTCGGCACCGGCGACAACCGCGCCCTGATCGCCGAGGTCGCCGGGGCCATGGACATCAAGGTCGAGCTGTCCGGCGGCATCCGCGACGACGCCTCGCTCGCCGCCGCCCTCGCCACCGGCTGCCGCCGCGTCAACCTCGGCACCGCCGCCCTGGAGACCCCCGAGTGGGTCGCCAAGGTCATCGCCGAGCACGGCGACAAGATCGCCGTCGGCCTCGACGTCCGCGGCACCACCCTGCGCGGCCGCGGCTGGACCCGCGACGGCGGCGACCTCTACGAGACCCTCACCCGCCTCGACTCCGAGGGCTGCGCCCGCTACGTCGTCACCGACATCGCCAAGGACGGCACCCTGGAAGGCCCCAACCTGGGCCTCCTGCGCGACGTCTGCGCCGCCACCGACCGCCCGGTCGTCGCCTCCGGCGGCGTCTCGTCCCTGGACGACCTCCGCGCGATCTCCCTCCTCGTCCCCGAAGGCGTCGAGGGCGCGATCGTCGGCAAGGCGCTGTATGCGAAGGCGTTCACGCTGGAAGAGGCCCTCAAGGCGGTCGCCGCATGACCGATGCCGCCCCTTCCGTACGCCGGATCTCCACCGGCGCTCCCTGGGAGGAGAAGTTCGGCTACTCGCGCGCCGTCGAGCTCCCCAACGGGCTCGTCCTGGTCGCCGGCTGCACCTCCGTCGTCAACGGCCAGATCTCCGCGGGCTCCCCGTACGAGCAGGCGATCACCTCCTTCGACGTCGCGTTCGCGGCGCTGGAGCAGGTGGGCCTGACCCGCGAGGACGTCGTCCGCACCCGGATGTACCTCACGCACGCCCGGGACGTGGACGACATCGGCCGCGCCCACAAGGAACTGTTCGACGCCGTACGCCCCGCCGCCTCCATGATCATCGTGTCCGGTTTCGTGGACCCGAGCCTGGTCGTCGAGGTCGAGGTCGAGGCCTACCGAGGAGGCGCGAAGTGACGCTCGCCGTACGGGTCATCCCCTGCCTGGACGTCGACAACGGCCGGGTCGTCAAGGGCGTCAACTTCCAGAACCTGCGCGACGCCGGCGACCCTGTCGAAATGGCCAAGCTGTACGACGCCGAGGGCGCCGACGAGCTGACCTTCCTCGACATCACCGCCTCCAGCGGCGACCGTGAGACGACGTACGACGTGGTCCGCCGCACCGCCGAGCAGGTCTTCATCCCGCTCACCGTCGGCGGCGGCGTCCGCACCCCGGACGACGTCGACAAGCTGCTGCGCGCCGGGGCCGACAAGGTGGGCGTCAACACCGCCGCCATCGCCCGCCCCGACCTCATCCGCGAGATCGCCGAACGCTTCGGCCGCCAGGTCCTGGTGCTCTCCGTCGACGCCCGCCGCACCCCTCAGGGCACCTTCGAGGTCACCACGCACGGCGGCCGCAAGGGCACCGGCATCGACGCCGTCGAGTGGGCGCACCGGGCCGCCGACCTGGGCGCGGGCGAGATCCTGCTCAACTCGATGGACGCCGACGGCACCAAGGACGGCTACGACACCGAGATGATCGAGGCGGTGCGCAAGCACGTCACCGTCCCCGTCATCGCCTCCGGCGGCGCGGGCCGGCTCGCCGACTTCGCCCCGGCGATCGAGGCGGGGGCCGACGCGGTGCTCGCCGCGTCCGTCTTCCACTTCGGCGACCTGCGGATCTCCGAGGTCAAGGGCGCCCTGCGGGAAGCGGGCCACCCGGTCCGCTGAGCCCGTACGGAAGCGAGGCGGTATCACCGGTCCGCCGAGACCGGTGATACCGCCGATGCGTATCCACGGGCCGCACCGTGAGAGTGGCGAACGCCGGCGAACGACGCCGGCAGCCACGCGGTGCACCCCGAGGCCCCCGGACGACGGGCCGCCGGAGATTCCCGCGTGGTGTGGTTCCGCCACCACCGAGAGGATCCCCCCGTGCAGCAGCACCTCCCCTCGCACCAGCACCCCCCGCGCCCGAGCCGCTCCCGTACGCTGACCAGCCTGCTGACCGCCGCCGCGGCCACCGCAGGTCTCCTGATGACCGCCCTGGTCCCGGGCGCCCAGGCCGCCGACAACCCCTACGAGCGCGGCCCGGCCCCCACCAACGCCTCCATCGAGGCGAGCCGCGGCTCGTACGCCACGTCCCAGACCTCCGTCTCCTCGCTCGTCGCGAGCGGATTCGGCGGCGGCACGATCTACTACCCGACCTCCACCGCCGACGGCACCTTCGGCGCGGTCGTCATCTCGCCCGGCTTCACCGCCTACGAGTCCTCCATCGCCTGGCTCGGACCGCGCCTGGCCTCCCAGGGCTTCGTGGTCTTCACGATCGACACCAACACCACGCTCGACCAGCCCGACAGCCGGGGCCGCCAACTCCTCGCCGCACTGGACCACCTGACCCAGCGCAGCTCGGTACGGACCCGGGTCGACGCGTCCCGGCTCGGCGTGATGGGCCACTCGATGGGCGGCGGCGGCTCCCTGGAGGCGGCGAAGAGCCGTACATCCCTCAAGGCGGCCATCCCGCTGACCGGCTGGAACACCGACAAGACCTGGCCCGAACTGCGCACGCCCACCCTGGTGGTCGGCGCGGACGGTGACACGGTCGCACCGGTCGCCACGCACTCCGAGCCGTTCTACGAGTCGCTGCCCCGCTCCCTGGACAAGGCCTATCTGGAGCTGCGCGGTGCCTCGCACTTCACGCCGAACACCTCCAACACGACGATCGCGAAGTACAGCATTTCCTGGCTGAAGCGATTCATCGACAACGACACCCGGTACGAGCAGTTCCTCTGCCCGCTCCCGCAGCCGAGCCTGACCATCGCGGAGTACCGGGGCAACTGCCCGCACACCGCGTAAACCCGGCGCTCCGGACCCTGCCGCGCTGTGCTCCGGCACAGCGCGGCAGGCCTCCGGCTGGGAGCGCGCACCGCACCGGCCCGTCCCCGTGCGGGACCCGGACGCGGCGCTTCCTCCCTCGCCGAGGCGAACGTACGGTGCCGGTGTGACCTCATCGACGACCGTGCGCAGTCCGCTCCGGCTGTACGGCCGGGACGATGAACTCGCCACCCTGGAAAGCCTGTTGGAGCTGTCGCGGCGAGGCGGCGGAGGTGCGCTCGTGCTGGCCGCGCCACCCGGCCTCGGCCGTACGGCCCTGCTGCGCGAGGCCGCCGACGCACACCGCGACCGGGGGCCGGTGCTGTACGCCACGGCCGCCACGGCGATGCGCTCCGTGCGCTACGGCGGGCTGCACGCGCTGCTCGGGCCGGCGCTCGCCCCCACCGGAGTCGTCACCCCCGAGGCGCTGCTCGGCCGGCTGCGCGAACTCGGCGCCGGGCGGCCCCTGCTGGTCTGCGTGGACGACGCGCACACCTGGGATCCGGCGTCCCGGACCGCGCTCGCCCTCGCGGCCCGTGGGCTGGGCCCGGGCAGCCGGATCGCCGTCCTGCTCACGGCCGCCGACGGCACCGCCTTCGCCGGACTGCCCACGCTGCGTCTGGCGCCCCTGGACGAGGGCGCGGCCGGGGCGATCCTGGACCGGCTGACCTCCGGCACGGAAGGGCTCGACCCGGTCGTACGCGCCGAACTCCTCCGCGAGGCGGCCGGAAACCCCCGCCTGCTCGACGGACTCACCGGTCGCCTCACCCCGGACCAGCTCGCCGGCCGCACCCCGCTGCCCTTCCCCCTGCCCGGCGGCGAAGCGGTGCTGGCCGCCCACGCCGAACGCCTCGACGGCCTCCCGGACCGGACCCGCACCCTGCTCCTGCTCGCCGCCGCGGCCCAGGAGCACGAGCCGGAGGGCGCCGGCGCGGACGCCCTGTTCCTGCTGCGCGCGGGCACCCGCAGCGGACTGTCCCGCACCTTCCTGGACCGGGCTTTGTTCGATCCGAGCGGCACCGACGGAATCCTTCAACGGGCAGGCAGCCGCGTCCACTTCACCCACCGCCTGATCGCCCGCGCCGTACTCCACCACGCCCCCTGGCCCCACCGCCGCGCCGCCCACGAACTGCTCGCCGCCCTGCTGACGGAGGCCGCTCACGCACCTGCGCCGGTCACCACCACCGCGCCCCCTCCGGGCCGCCCGGTCACCGCACCCACGCCCGCCTCGCCCGCACCCTCGCCCGCCTCGCCCGCACCCTCGCCCGCCTCGCCCGCACCACCTCTGCCACCCGTCCCGCTGGCCGCCCTGGTCCAGCGGGCCTGCGCCGCGCCCGGGCCGGACGCCGTGCTGGCCGCCCGGATCGAAGCGGCCGCCGTCGCCCCCTGCCCGCACGCCGAGCGCTCCGCCGCCCTGGTCCGTGCCGCCCTGCTCTCCACCGAACCGGCGCTGCGGGCGGCCCGGTT
>NZ_JAAGMH010000063.1:0-397 GCF_010548505.1 Streptomyces sp. SID14515
GCGTCCTCCGCGAGGCCCGCCCCGTCCTCCGCGCCTTCTTCATCCCCTTCGCCGTCCGGCGCCGGCTCGCCGCCATCCCGGAAGACCAGGGCGACACCTTCCTCGACGGCGTCCCGCACCGCCGCGTCCGGATCGCCGACCGCACGCTCGGCGAGCGCCGCCCGTACGGCCTCTGCGTCCAGCGCCGTGTGGCCCTGGAGGGCGGCGCGCTCCAGCAGCCAGCCGACCAGGGCCGCCGTCCTGCGCCCGTCGTCCGGACCGCAGCCGGCGCCCAGCAGGGCCCGGGCGAAGCCGTCGGCCTGCTCCGGCCGCACACCGGGCACCGCCAGCAGCTGCCAGGGGTCGGTGCGCAGCAGCTCGGCCGCCTGCTCGCCCAGCGCACCGACGGCCGGGCGGG
>NZ_JAAGMH010000069.1:0-18530 GCF_010548505.1 Streptomyces sp. SID14515
CCGGTGCCGGGATGCGCAGGCCGTCCGGGGCGGCGCTGCGCGGGGCCGCCGGTGCGGGGGCGGTGGCCCTCGGCTGGGGAGCCCTGCTGCTGGCCGGGGCCGTGCTGAACGTGCCCTACGCGCTCGCGGTGGCCGGGGAGACGGTCCTGGTGGCCGGTCTGCTCGCCCTGGCGGTCCGGGGCGCCGGGAGCGGCCGGGGCGCGGCGGCGGTGCCGGTGACCGCGCTGGTGGGGGCGGTGGCCGGGGCGGTGAGCGTCGGGGCGCTGTCGCTGGCGTCCGAGGGGGCCTCCTACGCGGTGTTCGGCGTGCTGGCGGCGCTGTTCGCCGGGGCGGCGGTCCGGGCGGGGTCCGAGGTGCCGCGTGCGGTGTTCGCGGTGGCCTCGACGGTCTGGGCGACCGTGCTGACGGGGTTCGCGGGCCGGTCGCTCGGCCTCGCCCCGCACGAGGCCGCGCCGCTGGTGCTCGTGGTGCCCGCGCTGACCGTGCTGCTCGGGGCACGGCTGCGGCGGAACCCGGTGGCGTTGCCGGTGGAGCTGACGGGCGCGCTGGGTGCGCTGGTCGCCGTGGGGCTCGCGGTGCCCGACGCGCCGTTCCTGGCCCTGGTGCTGGCGCTGTGCGGGGTGCTGGCGGCGGGCACGGCGGTACGGCCCGAGCGGCGGCCGGTGGCGGGCTACCTGGCGGCGGCGCTGTTCCTGCTGGCCACCTGGGTACGGCTGGCCGCCTCGGAGGTGTCGTTCCCGGAGGCGTACACGCTGCCGGTGACCGTGCCCGCGCTGGTGGTCGGGGTCCTGCGGCGGCGCAAGGACCCGGAGGCGTCCTCGTGGACGGCGTACGGGCCGGGGCTCGCGGCGACGCTGCTGCCGAGCCTGGCGGTGGCCTGGACCGACACGGACTGGCTCCGGCCGCTGCTGCTCGGCGTCGCGGCGCTGGTGATCACGCTGCTGGGCGCGCGCCACCGCCTCCAGGCGCTGCTGGTGCTCGGCGGGGCGGTGCTGGCGCTGGACGGGCTGCACGAGCTGGCGCCGTACGTGGTGCAGGTGGCCGGGGCGCTTCCCCGCTGGCTGCCGCCGGCCCTGGCCGGGCTGCTGTTGCTGGTGGTGGGCGCGACGTACGAACAGCGGCTGCGCGACGCCCGCCGGCTGAAGGACGCACTGGGGCGGATGCGCTGAGCCGCACCCGGTCCGGGGGCATGCCGTTCACGGCGTCTCCCGGGCCGGGAGGAACGGGCCGAGGTCAGCGGGCCGAGCGGAAGCGGCGGGCAACGCAGAGGGCCCGGGAGACGGATTCCGTCTCCCGGGCCCTCTGTCCGGGTGGGCGATACTGGGTTCGAACCAGTGACCTCTTCGGTGTGAACGAAGCGCTCTCCCACTGAGCTAATCGCCCGGGCGCACCGCAAACATTACCCCATGTCAGCGGTGCTCCTGGACCGTCCCCGGGCTACTCGCTGATCTTCCACGGCATGGTGAGCCCGAACTTCCAGACGTAGATCCCGACCAGCACCGCCATGATCACGAGCCCCACCGTGGTGAGGATGATGTTGCGCCGCCGGACCTTGGGATCGAGGGCCCGCTGCGCCGCCTCGGTGACCTTGCGCTTGGTCCAGCGCAGCACCAGCTGGGCCCAGACGAACTCGGTCGCCCAGATCGCCATGCCACCGAAGATCACCAGCCAGCCGGGGCCCGGCAGCACGAGCATGAGCACGCCCGCGATCACGACGCCGAGGCCGACGACGAAGACCCCGACCTGCCAGCTCAGGTGGAGCGCTTTCGATGCCTTGATGAAGCCCGGCGCCCGCGAGCCCAGCTCACGCTCCGCCCGGTCCGATTCCCCCGTGGCGGACGCCGGGTCCGCCTGCTCGGCGACCTTGCTCCGCTCGTCACTCTCCGCGTTCATGAACCTCAACTTACCCGACCCGTCTTCGTCACTGGAATGGGCGCATAACTCAAAGTTACACGCCGCTGAGCGAGGGACCCGAAGCATCACAAATGGGTCAGAGGGGTTTACAACGCCACCGTAGGTGGCATGTCGATTTCGCCGACGTGCGAATCCCCGAGCGCACACTGAGCGAAAGGCCCTGGCGCTTATGAACACCACGGTCAGCTGCGAGCTGCACCTGCGCCTCGTTGTGTCGAGCGAGTCCTCACTGCCTGTACCCGCGGGCCTGCGGTATGACACGGCCGATCCCTATGCCGTGCACGCCACCTTCCACACCGGAGCGGAGGAGACGGTCGAATGGGTATTCGCCCGCGACCTCCTTGCCGAGGGGCTGCACCGGCCCACCGGCACCGGAGACGTCCGCGTCTGGCCATCTCGTAGTCACGGTCAAGGCGTCGTATGCATCGCCCTGAGCTCCCCAGAGGGAGAAGCCCTGCTCGAAGCCCCGGCGCGGGCCCTGGAGTCGTTCCTGAAGAGGACCGACGCCGCGGTTCCGCCCGGCACCGAGCATCGTCACTTCGATCTCGACACGGAGCTCTCCCACATCCTGGCCGAGAGCTGAGCCAGGCAGAGAGCCGCTCGACGCCGTCGACTCGGGGAGACGACGTCGTGCCGACAACCGCATAGGGCAGACACCGGCGCCGTCGTCGCGGAATCCACCGCGACGACGGCGCCGCTGCGCCCGGACGCCCCACCCGGCCGGAAGGGCCGATTCCGCTCTCCTGCGGGCCCACACCGGGCCCGGCGCCGGCGGATCGAGCCAGTAGAGTCAGCCGCCATCGGCAGGCGCCCGCCCGCCGGAGGCCAGGGAGCGAAGCGTGCTGATCCCTCACGACACCCGGATCGCCCTCGACACGGTGGTCGATCTGGTGAACACCGCACCGGAGAGCGAGCCGCCGCCGGACGACCCCGCGGACGAACCCGTGGACGGGCCCGCGGACGGTCTCGCCGATGTCGCCATGCTGTACGCCTTCGCGGAGCGGCATCACATCAGCGGGGTCGGCACGCTCGGCGAGAAGGACCTGGCCGCCGTGCGCGACGTACGGGCCCGGTTCGCCGAGGTCTTCGCGGCACCCGACCCCCGCACCGCCGCCGACCTGGTCAACCGGCTCGTCGCGGCGGCCGGGACCACCCCGCAGCTCACCGACCACGACGGCTACGACTGGCACGTGCACTACTTCGCCCCGGACGCCTCGATCGCCGACCATCTCGCGGCCGACTGCGGCATGGCGCTGGCCTTCATCATCGTGGCGGGCGAGCAGGAACGGCTGCGGCGCTGCGAGGCGCCGGACTGCGGGCACGCGTTCGTCGACCTGTCGCGCAACCGCTCCCGCCGCTACTGCTCCAGCCGTACGTGCGGAAACCGGCTCCACGTGGCGGCGTACCGGGCCCGGCGCAAGGAAGCCGCGGGCTGACGCCCGGGCCGCCCCGCACGCTGGCGCGGCCCGTCACAGCACGAAGAGATCGTGCACGGCGGCCATCAGCAGCAGCACCCCGATCACCGTCAGGAAGATCATCAGGGGCGGCTGGGAGAGCGCGAAGAGACAGCCGCGGGGCTCTTCGGCGGGGGGTGCGGGGGCTTCGCCCCGGGAAGTGTCCACCATCTCGGGGTGATCATGACGCACCCGCGACCGGGTTGGCGATCAACCGGGGTCATTCCCCCGGGAGTTCACCGTCCCGTGGCCATCAGAAATCGCTCCGGCGTACGGGTCGCCGTCAGGCATTCGGACCGGCGGCCCGGGCGGGACTCCGGATCCGGCCGCCGCGCTTCTCTCGGAGCCGTGTTTCAGATGCCGTGCTTCTTGAGGATCGCCTCGATGTCGCTGAAGTCGTCGCCGGGCGCGGCGGCCTCCTGCTTCTTCTTCGCCCTGGGCTGCGGCTGCGGCTTCGCGGCAGCCGGTCCGGCCGTGGCGCCGGCGCCGAGCGAGGGGGCGGAGGCGGCCGGGGCGACCGCCTCGTCGCGCCCGGCGGCCCGCGCGGCCTTGCGTTCCGCGCGGGTGGTGCCGCTGCGGCGCTCGATGGCGCGGGTGGTCATGAACAGCAGCCAGGAGAGGCCGAGCACCCCGAAGCCGAGCCAGACGCTCGGCTTGAAGGCGATCCCGGCGACCCACTCGACGACCCCGGTCAGCACGAGCCCGATCGGGACGAGGGAGTAGGCGGCGATCCTCGTCGCCGTGAGGAACCGCTTGCGGTAGGCGGTCACCGCGGCGATGCCCAGGCCGGCCGCCGACACCGCGGAACAGATGGTCTCGGCAAGCATCAGGGCCTCCAGGCGCAGGGGATACGTCCCTTCCATCCTGCACCGACGACCGCCGCCGGGGCCACGGCGGAGGCTCACTTCAGGGACATTTCAGGGCCGGGCTCCTCCCCAGGGGGTGGCCCGGTCCCGATTGGGACGCGCCCGCCCGGCCTGAAAGACTGCGCACATGAGCGATTCCACCCCTGCGGCACCGGTCGTCCTCGACCTCTGGTGCGATCTCGAATGCCCCGACTGCCACCGAGCCCTCGACGATGTGCACGCCCTGCGCGCCCGGTACGGGGACCGTGTCGAGATCCGGCTGCGGCACTTCCCGCTGGAGAAGCACAAGCACGCCTACGCCGCCGCCCAGGCCGCCGAGGAGGCCACGGACCAGGGCAAGGGCTGGCCGTACATCGAGGCCCTGCTGTCCCGGACCGACGACCTCGGCCGCACGGGCGAGCCGGTACTCCTGGATGTGGCACGCGAACTGGGCCTGGACGCCGAGGAGTTCGACACCGCGCTGATCGACGGCCGGCACCTGCTGATCGTCGACGCCGACCACGCGGAGGCCAAGGCGATCGGTGTCACCGGCACGCCCACCTATGTGATCGGCGACGAGCGGCTGGACGGCGGCAAGAGCCAGGACGGGCTGCGCGAGCGAATCGAGGAGATCGTCGACCGGACCCTGGCCGCGCAGGGCTGACCGGGCGCCGACAGGCACAGCCGGGCGCGACCGAGCAGGGCCGGGCCCGACCGAGCAGGGGGCCGGGCACAGCCGGACGGGGAAGCGCTACAGCGCCTTGGCCAGGTTGTACCGCGTCGTCGCGTAGCCGAGCGACTCGTACAGCCGCAGGGCCGGGGTGTTGGAGGCGAAGACGTGCAGGCCGAGCCGGTCCGCGCCCCAGGCTCGGGTGACGTCCTCGGCGAGCAGCATCAGGGCCCGCCCGTGCCCCCGGCCCCGGTGCTCCTCGCGCACCTCGACGTCGAAGACGAATCCGGCCGGGCCGCCCGGCGGCAGCTCCCGCAGCGCCACCCACACATGACCGACGACCTGCCCCGCCTGCACCAGCACCTGGAAGCGCGCCCCCTCGGTCGCCAGCCCGTCCGGCAGCAGGGCGGCGTGGTCGGCCTCGGACTTGCGCCGGGCCTGCTCGGGCTCCACGCCCCGGTCGATCCAGTCCCGCGCGAACGTCAGCACCGCGTCCTGCTGCCAGGCGGCGAACTCCTCCTCGCTCATCGCGCGCGAGGTGAGGCCCGCGGGGAGCGGGGCGGTCTCCGGACCGAGGTCCTTGACCATGTTGCGGCTGCGTTCGGTGTAGCCGAGGGCGGCCGCGAGGCGCCGGGCGGGGTCGTTGTCGGCGGGGACCTCCACCCGTACCCGGGTGCAGCCCCACCCGCGCAGCACCTCCTCCGCAGCGAGCGCGGCGATGGTGCCCCTGCCTCGTCTGCGCCGGGGCTCCTTCACGCTGAGGGGGCCCAGCACCCCGGCGGTCGGGCCGAACGCGTCGTCGGTGCTGATCGCGACGACGCCGACCGGCCGCCCGTTGTCGCACACGTCGTACTGGCGGGCCCGCGCCCCGTCGGCGCCTTGCTGAAGCGGCCCGGACGGCCGGAGTGTCGTGGTCATCAAAGGTTTGTATCCCCTGCACGACACCCCGTCACGCGCTTTTCGGGGCCTCCGGGCCCTCCGAGGGGTCGGGATCGGGGCCGCTCACGGGTCGAGGTCCTCGCCGGCCCGCTCGGCGAAGATCCGCATGGCCTTCGCCGTCACCGGTCCGGGCTCCGGGCCGAGCTCACGGTCGTCGACCCGGTGCACCGCCTGGATGTCTCGGAGCGTCGAGGTCAGGAACACCTCGTCGGCCTCGGCGAGGACGTCCATCGGCAGGTCGGTCTCCTCGGCCCCGGTCCACTCCACGGCCAGTGCGCGGGTGATCCCGGCGAGGCAGCCGGAGGCCACCGGCGGGGTGTGGATACGGCCGTCCAGGACGACGAACACATTGGAGCCGGTGCCTTCGCAGAGGCGGTCGGCGGTGTTGGGGAACAGCGCCTCGGACGCGCCCCGCTCCCGCGCCCGGGCCAGGGCGACGACGTTCTCGGCGTACGAGGTGGTCTTCAGGCCCGCGAGCGCGCCGCGTTCGTTGCGCGTCCAGGGGACGGTGATCACCGCCGTGCTGTCCGGGCGGCGGCTCACCTCGTCGAGGGCGACGACGAGGCTGGGCCCGTCGGTGCCCCGGTCCGAGCCGAGCGGGGACAGCCCGCCGGTGTAGGTGATCCGCAGGCGTCCCAGGGCCACGGGGTTGGCCTCGATGACCGCGGCGACGGCGTGCCGGACCTCGTCGTGGTCCGGTTCGGGCAGGCCGAGGCCCCGGGCGGACCGGGTGAGGCGGTCGAGGTGCCGGGTCAGGGCGAAGGGACGCCCCTCGCTCGTACGCACCGTCTCGAAGATGCCGTCGCCCACGGTCAGCCCGTGGTCGAGCACCGACAGCCGGGCGTCGTCGGCGTCCCGCAGTCCGCCGTTGACCCAGATCCTCATAGCGCGGTCCTTCCTGTCTCCAGATGCGCACCCGACGCTACAGCGAGCAGCCGGGAGGCCTTGAGTTCGGTCTCGTCCCATTCGCGCTCCGGATCGGATCCCCAGGTGATCCCGGCGCCGGTCCCGAACCGCAGCAGCGGCGCGGACCCGGTCCGGTCGATCCAGAACGTCCGTATGCCCACCGCGAGCGAGGCCGTGCCCCGGTCGGCGTCGACCCAGCCGACCGCACCGCAGTACGGTCCGCGCGGGGCCGTCTCCAGCTCGGCGATGATCCGCAGCGCGCTGGACTTCGGCGCGCCGGTGACCGAACCGGGCGGGAAGGCCGCCGCGAACAGCTCGGGCCAGCCCTCGCCGTCGGCCAGCCGGCCCCTAACGGTGGAGACGAGGTGGACGAGACCGGGGTGCTTCTCCACCACGCAGAGATCGGGCACGCTCACACTTCCGGTGGCGCAGACCCGGCCCAGGTCGTTGCGGACCAGGTCCACGATCATCACGTTCTCCGCGTGGTCCTTCTCCAGCAGATCGTTCTCGGTCCGGCCGGTGCCCTTGATCGGCCCGGACTCCACGATCCGCCCGTCGCGCCGGAGGAAGAGCTCCGGGGACGCGGTGGCGACCTCCACACCGTGGTCGGGCAGCCGGATCGTTCCCGCGTACGGGGCGGGGTTGCCGCGGGCGAGCAGGGCGGTCAGGGCGTCGACGTCGGCCCCGGCCCCGCCGCCGGGGAGCGGTGCGGACAGCACCCGGCAGAGGTTGGCCTGGTAGACGTCGCCCGCCGCGATGTGTTCACGGATCCGCCGTACGCCCGCCGTGTAGGCGTCACGGTCCAGTGAGGAGGCCCAGTCCCCGGCGGCGGGCCCACGCCAGGCTCCGGGCACGGGAGGGGGCACCGCCTCCTTGCGCACGTCGGAGAAGCGGGCACAGACGGTGCGGCCTTCGAAGTCGGCGCATACCGCCCAGAAACCGGACGAGTCGAGAGCCGCGGGATCGTAGGTCACATCCTGCAGACCGGAGGCTATGAGGCCGCCGAAGCGGGCCATGGGGGCGAGGTCGGACACGCGAATGAGTCTAGGACCGTGCGCGGTGACCTGCGTCGGGGCGAGGAGCGGGCCGGGGTCGCCGCAGCACGCTGCACAAACGCGTTTTTGTACTGGCCCAGGAATCCGCTAGAGTTCAACACGTCGCCGGGACGCGCAAGCGGACCGGGAAAGACAAGCGGACGTAGCTCAGTTGGTAGAGCGCAACCTTGCCAAGGTTGAGGTCGCCAGTTCGAACCTGGTCGTCCGCTCGCAGAAGGTGGGGGATTCTTCCCGAGCTCCCATCCCTGGTGGAGTGGCCGAGAGGCGAGGCAACGGCCTGCAAAGCCGTCTACACGGGTTCAAATCCCGTCTCCACCTCCAAGGACGATTAGCTCAGCGGGAGAGCGCTTCCCTGACACGGAAGAGGTCACTGGTTCAATCCCAGTATCGTCCACTGATCCGCAAGGATCCCCGCGCGATTAGCTCAGCGGGAGAGCGCTTCCCTGACACGGAAGAGGTCACTGGTTCAATCCCAGTATCGCGCACGCAGTACACGCAGGTTCACCCCGCGCGATTAGCTCAGCGGGAGAGCGCTTCCCTGACACGGAAGAGGTCACTGGTTCAATCCCAGTATCGCGCACCACCGAGAACCCCCGGTCGTCTCCACGACCGGGGGTTCTTTCGTCGTCGTGTCGCGTATCGTCCGGCCGTCCGCTCCATGGCCGGAGGCTCAGCGGCCCGGCGGCACGGGGCTGCCGGGCCCACGGAGGAACGCCCAGGAACGATCAGGACGAGAAGAGCATCCGGCCGAAGCCCTTCTGGCTGCGGTGGCCGTAGTGCCCGCCGTGCTGCGGCGCACCCCAGGCGGGGGCGTGGGCGGCGGGAGCGGCCGGGTACGCCTGCGGGGCGGGAGGGGCCGGGTAACCGCCGGGGGCGGGGGGCGCGGGCGGGGCCTGCTGGGACCACTGGGACTCCAGGCGGGTCAGCGACTCCAGCTCGCCGTAGTCGAGGAATATCCCCCGGCAACCGCTGCACTGCTCGATCTGGACGCCGTTGCGGTTGTACGTGTTCATCTGCGCGTGACACTTCGGACACTGCATCATCGACTCGGCTCCTCGCCCTCGTTGTGCCGTCGCCGGAATGTCTGCCCGGCCACGGTCCGTTCACCCTACGACGCGTGGTCGGCGGCCAACTCGGGCGGCAACGTAGCGATTCGGGCACAGGATTCGATCATCAACTGTTCGAGTTCGTCCGGATCTCGGTTCTCCGCAGCGCACTTGGCCAGGGCGAGGGCCGCCGTCTGCACCGTCAGCGCACGGGCCGGGACGTCCAGTTCGGGCCAGGGGTCCCCGTCGGCGGGGACCGCGGGTCCCGCGGCGGAGCGGTAGGCGTCGAGGAAGGCGGACCAGTCCTCGGGGGCCAGCAGTCCGGCCGCGTACCAGGCGGCGGGCCGGGCGAGGTCCCACGCCGGATCGCCCGCCCCCGCGTCGTCCACGTCGATGAGCAGCCAGGGCCCGTCCGGCGCGGGATGGCGGACGAGCTGGCCGAGGTGCAGGTCCCCGTGGCACAGATAGCCGGCCCGCCGTACGGGCGGCGGCCCCTCGCCCCGGGCCCAGGCGGGCAGGGCGCGCCAGCAGGCCAGTACGGGCAGGACGGCCGGATCGTCGGGAAGGGCGGCGCGCATCCGGGCGACGGCCCGTGCCGCCTTGGCCGGTCCCCGCATCGGCGGGAGCGGGAACGGGGGCTCCGTCCGGTGGAGGCGGGCGAGCAGCACGGCGGCCTCGGCCCAGGGCGCCGCCTCGGGGTCGGTGGGGTCGACGGGCGCGCCGAACGGCCAGAGCGTGACCGGACGAGGGGCGGGCGTGGGCGGCTCGGGGAGGTCTGTCCGCCGGGCGGCGTCGGAGGGCTCCGGCTGCTCGGGGGCGGTGAGCGGCGGGAGCAGGATTCCGGTGAGCTGCGGGGCGGCGGCCAGGGCGATCCGGGCCGCGAGCGCCTCCCGGTCGGTGTCGGCGGCGTGGGCCTTCGCCACGATCGCGCCGCTGCGGACCACTGTGCCGTCGGGCCGGTCCGCGAGGACCTGCGGCGGCTCGCACACGCAACGTTTCCTGGCGGGATGGACGAGGCGGTGCGCGAGGGCGCCCAGGTCATGGACGACTGAGCTCTGGGTGGTGGTCAACGGCTCCCCCGGCGGCGGTCGGCCCGGCCGTGGCACCGGTCCCGCCGTGAGCGTAACGCGGGAGCCGGTGCGGCTGGTCCGGCTGGTCCTGCTGCTGCGGCTGGCCGGGCTGGTGCGACTGGCCCGGCCGATGCGGCTGGTGCGGCCGGCCTGGCCAGTGCGACCGGTGTTGATGCCGGGGCTGGAGTGGGCGCCGGGGCCGGGAGCGGTCCTGAGGCCGGGCCGGGGCCGGGACCAAGGGGTTATGAGGCCAGGGCCGGGGCCGGGACCGAGGCCAGGGCAGTGCGTCGGTTCGGCGGGGATGTGCAGGGGTCCGGAAAGCGCGATGCCCGGTCAGCTCCCCAGCTGACCGGACAAACGCTGCCGTCCGCCGCACCCCCGTCCCCACGGGGCTGTTGGCCGGATGTGCGGGTCCGGACCGCTCTTCCGGACCCCGGGCGCCGCTCAGCGCCCCAGCATCACCGCCACGGACGACGCCTGTGTGACCACCGCGTCCCAGCCGCCGAAGACGACCACGAGCAGGGCCGCCAGGGGAAGGACCATCGCCGTCGCCACCAAGGGGTGACGGGTGCCGGACGAGCGGCCGCCGAACGCGGCGTACGCCTTGCGTCCCTGCATACGGACCATCGTCCGCGTTGCCGTGTCCGACATGGTTCCTCTCCTGACCTGATGGGGGGCGGCGGGCGTGTGACCTCGGGGGACGAGTGCTGCGCCCGCCGCTTGACCTCAACATTAGGTAAGCGGCGGGAACAGGGCGTCATGCCCGCGTACCGAATCCCGGGCCTCCCGGAGGATGAGCCGTCGTCGATCGACGTACTCCCCTGGGTGGAGACGGACCACCGGAGGTTGGGGTCATCCCGGAGGGGAAGCCGGGACCTGGCCGGATGCCTGCCGGCCCCTGTCCTGATCCTGCCCCTTCCCGTCCGCCGGCCTCGCGACAGCGGCCGACGGGTGACTTCACTCACGCCCAACGCCCCCGACGGGCGGCCTCCCACGACCCGGGGGCCGTCCGGGACACCACCACCCGGTATGCCGGGGCGGCGGTCACGGCCTCCGAGACGGCCGTGTCCCGGCGTCCGGGCGTTCCCGTGCCTGATCCAATCCCCCCTGTCCGGTGGCCCTTTGAGCAGGACGATCGGCCGAGGGGCCCGGATCCGCCGCGCCCTGACCCCTCTTCACCTCTCGCGTACGGCACGGACAATCGAATCCCGGGCGAGGGCGCGGCCTCTGAGCGCGCCGGGCGCGGGGTACGTAAGCTGTGCCTCGTCAGGCGGACCAGGCAGCGGGGATGGGCAGACGATGGCGATGATGCGGCTCCGGCGCGAGGACCCGCGTCTCGTCGGCTCGTTCCGGCTGCACCGGCGGCTCGGCGCGGGCGGCATGGGCGTCGTCTACCTCGGCTCCGACCGGCGCGGCCAGCGGGTCGCGCTCAAGGTGATCCGGCCCGACCTGGCGGAGGATCAGGAGTTCCGTTCGCGGTTCGCGCGCGAGGTGTCGGCGGCCCGGCGGATCCGCGGCGGCTGCACGGCCCGGCTGGTGGCCGCCGATCTGGAGGCGGACCGCCCGTGGTTCGCGACGCAGTACGTGCCCGGCCCCTCGCTGCACGACAAGGTCGCCGAGGAGGGCCCCCTGGCCGCCGCCGAGGTCGCCTCGATCGGGGCGGCGCTCTCCGAGGGCCTGGTGGCGGTGCACGAGGCGGGGGTGGTCCACCGCGACCTGAAGCCGTCGAACATCCTCCTCTCCCCCAAGGGCCCCCGCATCATCGACTTCGGTATCGCCTGGGCGACCGGGGCGAGCACGCTCACCCATGTCGGTACGGCGGTGGGTTCGCCCGGGTTCCTCGCGCCCGAGCAGGTCCGGGGCGCGGCGGTGACGCCCGCGACGGACGTGTTCTCGCTCGGCGCGACACTGGCGTACGCGGCGATGGCCGACTCCCCCTTCGGACACGGCAGTTCCGAGGTGATGCTGTACCGCGTCGTGCACGAGGAGGCGCAGCTGCGCGGGGTGCACGACGCGTTGGCTCCGCTGATCAGCGCCTGTCTGGCGAAGGACCCGGAGGAGCGGCCCAGCACGCTGCAACTGTCCATGCGGCTCAAGGAGATCGCGGCGCGCGAGGCGCAGGGCCTGCACGAGAGCCGGCCGCCCGTCCAGCGCTCCGCCCAGGACGCCGACCGGCCGACCGGGCGGATGGCCGATCCGTACGCCGAGCAGCACACCCGCCGTTCGGAGGGCCCGTCCGCCTCCCGCTCCCAGCCGAGCAGGCGCGGCGCGCCCGCGCGTTCGGGGCCGCCGCGCACCGGTGGCTCGCGCCCGCAGCAGGCGTCGCGCGACACGACGCGTTCGGGTGGGAAGACCGGGAAGCGGCAGGGGGCTCCGGCCGGGACGAACGGACGCCCGGGCACGCGTTCCGGGGGCCGTACGACCTCGGCGGGGCGGCGTCCGGCCAATCCGCGGCTGCTGCGTCAGCGGCTGGTGGTGTTCGTCGTGGTGACGCTGCTGGTGGCGCTGGGCATCGCGGCGGCGCAGGGCTGCCAGGGGCCGGCGCGAGGTCTGGGCGGGAGCGAGCAGCGGGAACGGGCGCCGCGGGCACAGGCCGTGCAGGCAGCACAGGCCGTGCAGGCCGGACAGGACGTCGCCCAGGCCGGACAGGCCGGACAGGCCGGGCAGGATGTTGCTGTCGGCTCCGGTGATCTTCAGGTCCGGGCCGGTGCGCAGAGGGCGGCGCGGTCGTTCTGAGGCCGGGCGCCCGGGCAGGGCTGCCCGTGCTCAGCTGGTCCCGCGGTTCCCGGCGGGGCTGTCCGTGCTCAGTTCGCCGGGCGGCCTGTGGCCACCGCGTAGAAGGCGACGGCCGCCGCCGCGCCCACGTTCAGTGAGTCGACGCCGTGCGCCATCGGGATGCGGACCCACTCGTCGGCGGCCATCAAGGCCTGTGTGGACAGCCCGTCGCCCTCCGCGCCGAGCATCAGCGCCACCCGCTCCAACCGGTGCGGGGCCGCCTCGTCGATGCTGGTGGCCTTGGCGTCCGGGGTGAGGGCGAGGAGCCGGAAGCCGGCCTCCCGTACCGTTTCCAGCGCCTTGGGCCAGGCTTCGAGCCGGGCGTAGGGAACGGAGAAGACCGCGCCCATGGAGACCTTGACCGAGCGCCGGTAGAGCGGGTCGGCGCAGTCCGGGGAGAGCAGGACGGCGTCCATGCCGAGCGCGGCCGCGCTGCGGAAGATGGCGCCGATGTTGGTGTGGTCGTTCACCGACTCCATGACCACCACCCGGCGTGCGGTGGCAAGCAGTTCGTCGGCGGCCGGCAGCGGCTTGCGCTGCATGGAGGCGAGCGCACCGCGGTGGACGTGGTAGCCCGTGACGCGTTCGGCGAGCTCGGGGGCGACGGCGTACACCGGGGCCGGGACCTCGTCGATGACGTCGCGCATGACGTCGACCCACTTGGCGGAGAGCAGCATGGACCGCATCTCGTACCCGGTCTGCCGGGCGCGCCGGATCACCTTCTCGCCCTCGGCGATGAAGAGGCCTTCGGCGGGTTCGCGTCGTCGTCGCAGCTCGACGTCGGTCAGGCCGATGTAGTCGCTCAGCCGCGGGTCGTCGGGGTCGTCGACGGTGATGATGTCTGCCACAGGGTGATACTGCCTTGTCCGGTGTGTGGTGCCAACGCCTGGGATCGAGATACGTAACCGCGGGTTACTTCGCCGCGGTCACTCGGCCTGGTCCGGGGCGGTCCTCGGCGCGGAGTCCGGGCCGACCGCGACGACCTCGCCGATCACGATCACGGCGGGCGGGCGCACATCCTCGGCGACCGCGCGTTCGCCGACGTCCGCGAGGGTCGCGTCGACGCGGCGCTGGGCGGCGGTGGTGCCCTCCTGGACGAGGGCGACCGGGGTGGCAGGGTCCTTGCCGTGGGCGATCAGGGCGGCGGCGATGGCGCCGATCTTGTCGACGGCCATCAGCAGGACGAGGGTGCCGCGCAGCCGGGCGATGGCCTCCCAGTCGACCAGCGAGCGCGGGTCCTCGGGGGCGACATGGCCGCTGACCACGGTGAACTCATGCGCGACGCCCCGGTGGGTGACCGGGATACCGGCCGCTCCGGGCACGGAGATGGTGCTGGAGATACCGGGGACGACCGTGCAGGGGATGCCTTCGGCGGCCAGTGCCTGGGCCTCCTCCATGCCACGGCCGAAGACGAACGGGTCGCCGCCCTTGAGCCGGACCACGGACTTGCCCGCCTTGGCGTGCTCGATGAGCGCCTGGTTGATCGCCTCCTGGGCCATGAACCGCCCGTACGGGATCTTCGCGGCGTCGATCACCTCGACGTGCGGCGGGAGTTCGTCGAGCAGGTCGCGGGGGCCGAGGCGGTCGGCGATGACCACGTCGGCCTCGGCGAGGAGGCGGCGGCCGCGCACGGTGATCAGGTCCGGGTCGCCGGGTCCGCCGCCGACGAGGGCGACACCGGGGGTGCGGGTGCGGTGGTGCGGGGCGGCGAGGGTGCCGTCGCGCAGGCCTTCGACGATGGCGTCGCGGATGGCGGCGGAGTGCCGGGGGTCGCGGCCCTGGGAGGTGGTGGTGAGGACGGCGACGGTCACGTTCTCGCTGCGGCCGGTGGCCGGGGTCCAGGCGGTGGCGGCTTCGGCGTCGTCGGCCCGGACGCACCAGGTGCGGGTGCGCTCGGCCTCGGCGGACGCGGCGTCGTTGGCCGAGGTGTCGGAGGAGGCGATCAGGGCGTACCAGGTGTCGGCGAGGTCGCCGTCCTGGTAGCGGCGGCGCTCCCAGCGGATCTCCCCGGCGTCCGCCATGGCCTCGACGGAGGGCGTCGCGGAGGGCGAGATCAGGGTGATGACGGCACCGGTGGCGATGAGCTGCGGCAGCCTGCGCTGGGCGACCTGGCCGCCGCCGACGACCACGACGCGGCGGCCGTGCAGGCGCAGGCCTACGGGGTACGCGGGGTGATCTGCGTGCGCGGCGTGGTCTGCGGGCTCGGCCATGGCGGTACGGCTCCTCGTGCGGGTGCTGCGTTGCGTGCCGCTGCGGCTGTGGAGCGGCTGTGACGTGCGGAGAGTGGGTTCCGGGTGGGGAACACGATACGGGGTGGGGCGGGTGGGGGCCCGAGGGTGGGCGGGGCGCTGGGGTGGGCGGGGTGGGCGCCTGCGGCGGGCTCTCTCCCCTACCCGCCCCTTCCCGAAACCGGGGCGCCGCCCCGGGCCCCCCTTCGTCCTCAAGCGCCGGACGGGCTGGAGATCGGGGCTCCGCCCCGGACCCCGCTCCTCAAACGCCGGAGAGGCTGGAAGGACGCCGGACGAGCGCGGGTGGAGCGCCGGAGGGGCTGGATGTGCCCAAGCTGCTGGACAGGAGCCGAGAGTGGAGGGCAGGAGCTCCGAAAGGCCGGCCCAGTGGCGTCCTACTTCTCCGTTACGCCTGCCGAATCGAACGTCGCCACCTCGTGCATCGCGCGCGCCGCGCTCTGCACGATCGGGAGCGCCAGCAGCGCGCCGGTGCCCTCGCCCAGGCAGAGGTCGAGGTCGACCAGCGGGCGCAGGCCCAGCTTGTTGAGTGCGGCGACGTGGCCGGGCTCCGCGCTGCGGTGGCCGGCGATGCAGGCGGCCAGTGCCTCGGGGGCGATGGCCCGGGCGACCAGGGCCGCCGCGCCCGCGCTCACGCCGTCCAGGATCACCGGCGTACGCAGGGAGGCTCCGCCGAGGAGGAAGCCGGCCATCGCCGCGTGTTCCAGACCGCCGACCGCCGCGAGCACGCCGATCGGGTCGGACGCGTCCGGCTGGTGGAGGTCGAGCGCACGGCGTACGACGTCGACCTTGCGGGCGTGCATCTCGTCGTTGATACCGGTCCCCCGGCCGGTCACCTCGGAGGCGTCGATGCCCGTGTACACGCAGATCAGCGCGGCCGACGCGGTGGTGTTGGCGATGCCCATCTCGCCGGTGAGCAGGGCCTTGTTGCCCGCCGCCACCAGGTCCCGGGCGGTCTCGATGCCGACCTCGATCGCGGCCAGGACCTCTTCGCGGGTGAGCGCGGGGCCCGTCGTGAAGTCCGCCGTACCCGGGCGCACCTTGCGGGGCAGCAGGCCGGGGGTCGCGGGCAGGTCCGTGGCCACGCCGACGTCCACGACGCAGACCTCCGCGCCCACCTGGGCCGCGAACGCGTTGCAGACGGCTCCGCCGCCCAGGAAGTTCGCCACCATCTGGGCGGTGACCTCCTGCGGCCAGGCGGTGACGCCCTGGGCGTGCACCCCGTGGTCACCGGCGAAGATCGCGACGGCCGCGGGCTCCGGGATCGGCGGCGGGCACATCCGGGAGAGCCCGGACAGCTGGGCGGAGATGATCTCCAGCATGCCGAGCGCCCCGGCGGGCTTCGTCATCCGCTTCTGGCGTTCCCACGCCTCGCCGAGCGCCTTCGCGTCCAGCGGGCGGATCGCGGAGATCGTCTCCTGGAGCAGGTCGTGCGGCTCGGCACCGGGCAGCGCGCGACGGCCGTACGTCTCCTCGTGGACGACCCAGGACAGCGGGCGGCGCTTGGACCAGCCCGCCTGCATCAGCTCGGGCTCCTCGGGGAACTCGTCGACGTAACCGACGCAGAGGTAGGCCACCACTTCGAGGTGCTCGGGCAGGCCCAGCGCCCGGACCATCTCCCGCTCGTCGAAGAAGCTGACCCAGCCGACGCCGAGGCCCTCGGCGCGGGCCGCCAGCCACAGGTTCTCCACGGCCAACGCCGAGGAGTACGGGGCCATCTGCGGCTGCGTGTGGCGGCCCAGGGTGTGCCGGCCGCCGCGGGTCGGGTCGGCGGTCACGACGATGTTGACCGGGGTGTCGAGGATGGCCTCGATCTTCAGTTCCTTGAACTGCTTCGCCCGGCCCTTGGGCAGCGACTTGGCGTAGGCGTCGCGCTGGCTCTGGGCCAGTTCGTGCATGGAGCGGCGCGTCTCCGCGGAGCGGATCACGACGAAGTCCCACGGCTGCGAGTGGCCGACGCTCGGCGCGGTGTGCGCCGCCTCCAGCACCCGGAGCAGCACCTCGTGCGGAATCGGGTCGCTGCGGAAGCCGTTGCGGATGTCCCGGCGCTCGCGCATGACCCGGAGGACCGCTTCCCGCTCGGCGTCGTCGTAGCCGGGGGCGGGCGGGGTGGACGCCTCGGCAGGCTCCTCGGGCTGCTGCGCGGGCCCGGACTGCTGCGGCGCCTCGGTGTCCTGCGGCGCCTCGGACACCTCGGTGTTCTGTGGTTCGTCTGCCTGCGGCTGCTGCGGTGCCTCGGCCTGCGGCTGCGGGGCAGCGGCCGGTGTCTGCTCGGCTGGCTCCAGCGGCTCCGGAAGCTCCGGCGTCTCGATGACCTCGGGGCCGGTGCCGTCCTCGAGGTCGGGCGCGGCCACATGAGCGGCTGCTGCTTCGTCCGCCGCCTCCGCCGTCGTCGCCTCGGCGGGCTCGGGGGCCAGGGCCGGGTCCGAGGCGGTTTCCTGCTCCGTTACGGGGAGTTGCTGGGCCGTCGGCTCGGCGCTCTCTGCCATGGGCTCGGCGGCTTCGGCGGCCTCGGCGGGCTCCGCGGGCACTTCGGCGACGGGCTGCGGCTGTACGGGCTCGGGTGCGAGCGGCACGGCCACCGGTTCCGGCGCGACCGGCTCCGCAGCCGCGACGGTCTCCGGGTTCTCGGTCACTGCCGTGGCCGGGACCGGCTCGGCGGCCGGCTCGACGGGCAGCTCCTGCGCGGGCTGCGCGACCGGCTCGGGCTGTACCACCGGCTCGGCGACCGGCTGGTCCTGTGCCGGGGCCTGGGGTTCGGGGGCTGCGGCGTGCACCGGGGCGGCCTGCGCCTCGGGCTCCGGGGCCACCGGCGCACCGTGCTGCGCGTCCACCGGCGCCGACGCCTCGGGGGCGGCCGGCACCTCGTCGGCCGGGGGCTGAACAGGTGCGTCCGCCGGGGTCTCCGGCAGGGCCGCCTCGGGCTCCGGGACGACGACCGGTCCGGCAGGGGGCAGTTCCACGGCGGCCGGCTCGGGAACGACCGTTTCTGCCGGGACGGCCTGCGGGGCCGGCTCGGGCTGCGCAACCTCGGGGGCCTGCGCAGGCTGCTGGTCCAGCGGCTCCGGCTGGTCCGGGTGGCTCACCTGCTCCGGCTGAACCGGCTGCTCCGGCTGGACCAGCTGTTCAGGCTGCTCCGGCTGGACCAGCTGTTCAGGCTGCTCCGGCTGGATCTGCTGGTCGGCCGGGGCCTCCGGGGCGGACACCGTGACCGGCTCGGCCGACTGAACCGACTGGACCGGCTGGACCGGCTTGACCGAGGGAGCTGCCTCGACCGGCTGCTCTGCCTCGGCCGCCGGCTGCTCGACCTCAGCCACCGGCTGCACGGCCTCCGCCACCGCGGGCTCGGCCACCGGCTGCTCCGCCACGAGCTGCGCGGCCTCGGCACCCTGCTCCGGCTGCTCCACCGCCTCGGCGGGCGCCTGCTGCGGCTGCGCCCCCCACGGGGCGCCGGCCTGCGGCGGGATCTCGCCCAGCTGCGGGCCCGGCAGGGTCGAGGGGTCCTCGGCCGGGACGTCGAAGTACTCCGGGCCCGTCGTCGGCGGGCCCGCGTGGCGGGCGGGGGCGGCGGTCCGGGTGGCTCCGGCGGGGCCGCGGTCGGCGAGCGAGC
>NZ_JAAGMH010000074.1:0-95099 GCF_010548505.1 Streptomyces sp. SID14515
GCGCCCACGCCGCCGCCCGCGCCGCAGCAGCCGATGCACGCGGCGCCGACGATCGCGGCCCCGCTGGCCCCTCAGGCGCCGCATGCCCCCGTGGCCCCGCAGCCTCCCCAAGCGCCCCAGGCCCCGTCCCCGTACGGCCAGCCGCAGCAGCCGCAGCAGCCGCAGTTCGGCCAGATCCCCGGCCAGGGCGCCCCGCCCGCCGCCCCCTTCGGCCAGCCGGCCCCCGCTCCCTACGGTCAGCCCGCGCCGGCCCCGTACGGTCAGCAGCCCCCCGGCGGTATGCCTCCGGGCGTCCCGCAGGGCGTGCCCCAGGGGGTGCCGGCGGCGGGTGCGGGTCTCCAGGCGGCCCTGCAGCCGTACAAGGAGACCGCGACCGGGCAGCGCTGGACCCCGCAGAACCAGCAGCTCATGCGGGTCGACCTGACCATGGGCGGATCCGGAGTGCTGGCCCGCCAGGGCAGCATGGTGATGTATCAGGGCAAGGTGGACTTCGGCTACAAGAGCGCCGGCTTCGTCGGCCGCGCCGTGGGCAACGCCACCGGCCAGGAGATGCAGCTGATGCGCTGCACCGGCCGAGGCCAGGTCTTCCTCGCCGAGGAGGGTTCGCACCTGCACCCGGTCGAACTGCAGGGCGACGGCATCTGCGTCTCCGCCGAGAACGTCCTCGCCTTCGACGAGTCCCTCCAGTACGAGGTCCGCCGGGTCGAGGGGCACGGCATCCCGGGCGGCGCCCTGTTCACCATGCTCTTCCAGGGCACCGGCACCGTGGTCGTGAAGACCCACGGCACCCCGGTCGTCCTGCCGGTCACGCCCACCACGTTCGCCGACTGCAACGCCGTCGTCGCCTGGTCGGCCGCCTCCCAGGTGATCGTCTCCAGCCAGGTCCGGCTGCGCCGCAACGCGTACCCCGGACACAGCGGGGAGACCGTGAACCTCCAGTTCCGGGGCGCCCCCGGCAACTTCATCGTCGTCCAGCCCTACGAGGTCTGAGGGAGCCCGTCATGAACCAGCAACTCGCGGGCTACGCCCCGACCCCCGTCACGGCCCGGATGGAGAACCACGGCAAGACCATGCTCAAGGTCGCCATGGCCTCCGGGCAGGACCTCTTCGCGCGCACCGGCTCGATGGTGGCGTACGAGGGCTTCATCCAGTACGAGCCGAACCCGCCCGCCGTCCGGCAGATCGCCTCCCAGTGGATCACCGGCGAGGGCGCGCCCATCATGAAGTGCTCCGGCGACGGGCTGCTCTATCTCGCCGACTATGGCGCCGACGTAGTCGTCATCAACCTCAACAACGACTCCCTCTCCGTCAACGGCACCAACCTCCTCGCCTTCGACGCCCACCTCACCTGGGGCGTCGAGAAGGTCAAGGGGATGGCCAAGTTCGCCGGGCAGGGGCTGTGGAACGTCGTCGTCCAGGGCACCGGATGGGTGGCCATCACCTCCCGCGGCACCCCGATCGTCGTCGACTGCGGACGCGGCGAGGACGAGACGTACGTCGACCCGGACGCGCTCGTCGCCTGGTCCCCGAACCTCAAGGTGAAGGGCAAGCGCAGCTTCAAGGCCGGCTCGCTGATCGGCCGCGGCAGCGGCGAGGCGTACCAGATGGCCTTCTCCGGCCAGGGCATCGTCGTCGTCCAGCCGAGCGAGGACAGCACGGACCGCCTGCGGATCCGGAACTGAGGGGGAGGGGGAACACATCATGCAGAGTCCGCTTTTCAGCCACACCGAGCAGCAGACCCAGGACCGGTACGCGGTCCAGAACCCGCAGCTTCTGCGGGTCTCGCTGACCGGCCAGGACGACGTCCTCGCCCGCAAGGGCGCGATGGTCGCCTACCAGGGCCTGATGGACTTCGACGGGGAGTACCAGTCCCAGGGCCAGCGGCGCGCCCGCGCGCACACCGGCGAGGGTCTGGACCTGATGCGGGTGTCCGGCCAGGGCACCGTCTATCTCGCCAACCTCGCGCAGTACATCCACGTCGTGGACGTCGACCGCGAGGGGATGACCGTGGACAGCTCCTACGTCCTCGCGCTCGACTCCTCGCTGCACACCGAGGTCATCGCGGTGGACAGCCAGTACGGGATCTCCGGCAGCGGCAAGTACCAGCTCAACATCTCCGGCTCGGGCAAGGTCGCCCTCATGACCTCGGGCCAGCCGCTGATGATGCAGGTCACGCCCGAGAAGTACGTCAACGCCGACGCGGACGCGATCGTCGCCTGGTCCAGCTCCCTGCGGGTGCAGATGCAGGCCCAGACGCACTCCTCCGGTGTCTTCCGGCGTCGCGGCAACACCGGCGAGGGCTGGGAGCTGAGCTTCCTCGGCCAGGGCTTCGCACTGGTCCAGCCGAGCGAGGTCATGCCTCCGCAGAACGCCCAGATCGGCCAGGGTGCCCGTGCCCAGTTCGGCGTGGGCCAGCAGGGCGCGCACGGTCAGAACCAGAACAACGCCTGGAACTGACCGGCACCCGCACAGCGGCAGCGGTAAGGGGCGGCCTCCATGGGGGCCGCCCCTTACGCACATCTGTTCAGCCCGCCGCTACAGCCGGGACCGCGCCGCCTCCATCAGCCGTACGACCGAGGTGTCGGCCACCCCGGGCACGTCCGCGTAGTCGAACCAGCGCAGCTCCAGGGACTCCTCGCTGATCCGCTCCGCCGCACCGGCCGGCGCCAGGGCCGCGTACTGCACGTCGAGGTGCCAGTTGCAGGGCGACGGAATCGGGTGCCGGTCCAGTCGGACCGGTCCGCCGGGCAGCAGGGTGAGCCCCGTGATGCCGGACTCCTCCGTGGCCTCGCGGAGCGCCGCCGCCTCCAGGGTGGCGTCCCGCTCCTCGCAGTGGCCGCCCATCTGGAGCCACATCCGGAGCTTGCGGTGCAGGGTCAGCAGCACCTTGCCGCGCTCCGGATCGATCACCAGGGCGCTGGCCGTCACATGCCCGGCCCCGCACGCCTTCCACATGCCGTCGTCGTGAAGTGCCAGGTGGTCCAGGTAGACCCGGCGCAGCTCCGCCTGGTCGCCGTGCGTGTCCTCGGGGCCGTCGGGGGCGTAACCCTTCAGTACGAGGGTGGCGTCGTCGTGCAGGCTCACTGGTCGGGGCCGCCCTTGCCGTCCTCGTCGCCCTTGCTCCTGCCTTCGCCCTGATCGTCTGCTTCGGTGTCGGCCTCGGCTTCGGCCTCGGGGGCCTTCGGCTTGCCGGAGCCCTTCGCCGCCTCGCCGAGCATCTTGTCCAGCTCGGAGAAGTCGGCCTGCTCGTGATGGACGAAGCCGTCCGGGTCGTCCAGGTCGTGGGCCGTCGGCAGCATGTCCGGGTGGGACCAGAGCGCGTCCCGGCCCTCCAGGCCCCGGGCGTCCGTGAGCGAGGCCCACAGGCGCGAGGCGTCCCGCAGCCGGCGCGGGCGCAGCTGGAGGCCGATGAGCGTGGCGAACGTCTGCTCGGCGGGTCCGCCGGAGGCGCGGCGCCTGCGCATCGTCTCGCGCAGCGCGTCGGACGAGGTCAGCCGGGACTTCGCGGCCTCGTGGACCACCGCGTCCACCCAGCCCTCCACCAGCGCGAGAGCCGTCTCCAGCCGGGCCAGGGACGCCTTCTGCTCGGGCGTGTCCTCGGGCTGGAACATGCCCTGCTGAAGGGCGTCCTGCAGCTGCTCCGGCTGCGAGGGGTCGAACTGGCCGACGACGTCCTCCAGCTTGCTGGTGTCGACCTTGATGCCCCGGGCGTACGCCTCGACCGCGCCGAACAGATGCGACCGCAGCCACGGCACATGGGCGAAGAGCCGCTGGTGAGCGGCCTCGCGCAGGGCCAGATACAGCCGGACCTCGTCCTGCGGGACGCTGAGGTCCTTGCCGAACCGCTCCACGTTCAGCGGGAGCAGGGCGGCCTTGCCCGCCGGCCCCAGCGGCAGCCCGATGTCGGTGGAGCCCACGACCTCACCGGCCAGCACGCCCACGGCCTGCCCGATCTGCTGCCCGAACATGGCGCCGCCCATCGACCGCATCATGCCGATCAGCGGGCCCGCCATGGCCTGCATCTCCTCGGGCAGCACATCGCCCATCGCCAGGCCCACTCGCTCGGCCACCGGGTCGACCAGCTGCTGCCAGGCCGGCAGCGAGGCCTCGACCCACTCCGCCCGGCTCCACGCCACGGTGGAGACCGAACCGGAGGGCATCGACGTGACGCCGTCCAGCCAGAGGTCCGCCAGCCGGAGCGCCTCGTCGACCGCCGTGCGCTCGGACGGGCCGACGCTGGCGTCCTTGGTGCCGTCCGGAGCGCCCTGCGAGACCGTCTGGCGGGCGATCTGCTTGGCCATGTCCCAGTTCACGGGACCGCCCTCGTAGCTCAGCATCTGGCCGAGCTGCTGGAAGGCCGCGCCGAGATCGTTCGGATTCATCGAGCCGAACATTGCGGCGAACGGGTTGTCCCCGCCCGCCCCCGGCCCGAATCCGAACGGGCTTCCGGGCCCGCCCGCGCTCTGCCCACCTTCGGTGGGGTCCTTCTTCTTGCCCTCGTCGCCGTTCTCCGGCTCCTCCGGCGGAAGGCCGAATCCGAATGGGGTGTCACTCACGGGTTTCCTCGGCTCGTAGGGCCGCCGGCTCGAACCGACGGCGACTGCCCGACATCACCATCCAGCGTAGACACCACGCCCGCTTCGGGCCTCAGTGCTCCGCCGACTCCCGGCCTGCGGCAGGATGGACGCCACCTGGTACGTACGCGTCATTCGGGTACGTACTGAAGACAACCGCTGGAGACGCCCGGTGAGTTCCCCAGATCCGCAGGTTCGCGCAGCGCGAAACCTGACCGACCCCTCGCCCGAGAACGCACCTGAAGAGAAACGCCCCAGGACCCCCAGAAACCGGGGCCCCGTCGTCGCGGTCACCGGTGCCGCCACCGGCATCGGCGAACTGTTGACCGCCCATCTCGCCGCTTCCGACGCGATCAAGCAGGTCATCGCGATCGACGAGCGCCGCGGCGAGGTCTCCGAGGCGACCTGGCACATCCTGGACGTACGGGATCCGGCCATCGCCGAGAAGCTGCGCGGCGCGGACGTCGTCGTGCACCTGGCCCTCGATCTCGACCTGGAGACCGACCCCGCCGCCCGCACCGCGTACAACGTACGCGGCACCCAGACCGTGCTCACCGCCGCGGCCGCCGTCGGGGTCCACCGGGTCGTGCTGTGCACCTCGGCGATGGTCTACGGAGCCCTCGCCGACAACGACGTACCCCTCTCCGAGGACGCCGAGCTGCGCGCCACCGCCGAGGCCACCGGCGTCGGCGACCTCCTGGAGATCGAGCGGCTCGGCCGCCGGGCCCCGCGCGCCCACCCCGGGCTCAACGTCACCGTCGTGCGCCCCACCGTCCTGGTCGGCGGCACCGACACCGCCCTGACCCGCTACTTCGAGTCCCCGCGCCTCCTGGTCGTCGCCGGATCACGCCCCACCTGGCAGTTCTGCCATGTCGAGGACCTGGTGACGGCCCTGGAGTACGCCGCCCTGGAGAAGATCGACGGCGAGTTCGCGGTCGGCTGCGACGGCTGGCTGGAGCAGGAGGAGGTCGAGGAGCTCAGCGGCGTACGCCGGATGGAGCTGCCCTCCGCCGTCGCGCTCGGGGCCGCCGCCCGGCTGCACCGGATCGGCCTCACCCCGTCCCCGGCGGGCGACCTCGCCTACACGATGCACCCCTGGGTGGTCAGCGTCAGCCGGCTGCACGATGTGGGCTGGCGGCCGAAGTGGACGAACGAGGAGGTGCTCGGCGCCCTCCTCGAAGAGGTCGAGGGCCGGCACACGCTCGCCGGACGCCGCCTCGGCCGCAAGGACGCCACCGCCGCCGGAGCCGCCGGAGCCACGGTCGCCCTGCTCGGCGCCGCCGCCGTGGTCCGTCGCGCCCGCAAGGCCCGCCGCCGGATCTGATCGCCCACCGCGCCCGGGGGCCTGTAGGAGGCTCCAAACCGGTCGGTCGGCCGCCGGTAGAACAGGCAATTCCGGGATGTCGGCGCCGTACGGCACGATGGGAGCATGGCACGCACCCACGACCACCCCGGCGAGCACGCGGCAGCCGACCCCATCCGGCTGCTGGCGATCCGGGACACAGCGCTCTCCGTCGACGAGGTCTTCCGCGCCGTCGGCGACGACGCGGCGGGCGGCATCGCGCTCTTCGTCGGCACCGTGCGCAACCACGACGCCGGACAGGACGTCGGCGCGCTCGGCTATTCCTGTCACCCCTCGGCCGAGGACGAGATGCGCCGAGTGGCGGAGAAGGTCGTCGCCGACTTCCCGGTCCGCGCCCTGGCGGCCGTCCACCGAGTGGGTGAACTGGAGGTGGGCGATCTGGCGGTGGTCGTCGCCGTCGCCTGCCCGCACCGGGCCGAGGCCTTCGAGGCCTGCCGCAAGCTCATCGACGACCTCAAGCACGAGGTTCCGATCTGGAAGCACCAGCGCTTCTCGGACGGCACGGAGGAGTGGGTCGGAGCCTGCTGAGCGCAAACCGCCCCGGGGCGCATCGCCCCCGATTTGCGTAACCGCACCCCCGCCACGAGCGTTGGTCTTCCGGATCGTTAATCTGCTGATCGGGCATCCGGTCGCTCATGGGGTAGGGAGGTCGTGATGGCGGCTCTCGCTTGGCTGTTGATTCCACTTTTCGCTGCTGTCGGTGGTGCGATATGGGCGAGTTGGGCTGCCCGCAATCGAACGACCGGCGATGTCACCGAACTCGCCGGCTACGCCAGATTCCGTGACGCGATGGAGAAATCGCACTCCGGTTCCGAGGCTCTCTGAGACCGCCGCACGCCGCGTGACCACCTGCCGCCGCGTTCCGGTCGCCCCGTACGGACCGGCCCCGGCGGTGCACTGACAGGCCCTTCCCGTACTGTCGTTCCATGCCACGCCGCACCGCGACGATGCTCGCCTCCACCCTCGTCCTCATCGCGCTGCTCTGCGCAGGCGTGCTGATCAAAGTGCCGTACGCGGAGATGTCTCCGGGACCGACGGTCAACACCCTCGGTGAAGCGCGTGGCGAGCCCGTACTGCAGATCTCCGGTCGCAAGACGTACCCGGCATCCGGCCATCTCAACATGACGACGGTCCGCGTCACCGGAGCGGACTACCGGATGAACATCGTCGAAGCCGTCTACGGCTGGCTGGCCCACGACAGCGTCGTGGTGCCGCACGACACGCTCTACCCGGACGGCAAGACCGAGGAGCAGTCCACCCAGGAGAACGCCGAGGAGTTCAGCCAGTCCCAGGAGAGCGCCAAGGTGGCCGCCCTCAAGGAGCTGGACATCCCGGTCTCCACGCAGGTCGTGGTCTCCACGGTGGTCAAGGGCAGCCCCTCCGAGGGCAAGCTGCACGCGGGCGACGTGATCAAGGCCGTCGACGGCACGGCCGTCACGGAACCCGGCGACGTGGCGAAGCTCGTCACCAAGCACCAGCCGGGCGAGAACGTCACCTTCACCATCGTTCCCGCCAAGGAGGCCGCCGCGGCGGAGAAGGCCGGCCGCGAACCCGAGGGCGGCGAGAAGATCACCATCAGGACCGCGAAGGCTCCCGCCGCCGAGGACGGCGCGGAGGAGGGCGGGAAGAACCGGGCGATCGTCGGGATCAGGGCCGGGACCGACCACACGTTCCCGTTCGAGATCGACATCAAGCTCGCGGACGTCGGCGGACCGAGCGCCGGGCTGATGTTCTCCCTGGGCATCATCGACAAGCTCACCCCGGGCGATCTGACCGGCGGCAAGTTCGTCGCGGGCACCGGCACCATCGACGACGCGGGCAAGGTCGGCCCGATCGGCGGCATCAACATGAAGCTGGTCGGCGCCCGCGACGCCGGCGCACGCTACTTCCTCACGCCCGACGACAACTGCGCCTCGGCCGCGGCCGACACCCCCAGCGGCCTCACCCTGGTGCGGGTCAAGACCATCGAGGACGCCACGAAGTCGCTGGAGCAGATCCGCGCGGGGAAGACCGCCGGACTGCCGAGCTGCTCGACCGGCTGACGGCCGCGCCGCCCGGGAACCGCGGTGCGGCCCCGGGCAGCGGCCGGATCAGGACTCGAACGTCGCCGCGAGCGCCTCGGCGAGACCGGGCACCAGACCGGCGCCGGTCAGCACCTCGGTGGGGGAGTCCTTCTCGCGCAGCCGTACGGCGGACTCGCGGGCCCCGTCCCGCAGGACGGCCACGGTCATCCGCACCTCCTGCCGGTCCGGGTGCTTGGCCACCCACTGGGTCAGCTGCTTGTCGCCGAGACCTTCCGGCACGGAGGCCTCCGCGGACGGCGGCAGCATCAGCCGCTCCACCGTCATGGCGCAGCCGACCACGGCGTCGGGCCAGGCGATCGTGCCGAGGAAGTCGTCGAGCGCGGTGCCCGGGGGAAGTTCGTCCTGCTCGATCGGGGTGAGCGCGGCGACGGACGAGCTGGGGTCCTCAAGGCCCAGCTGAGCGGCGAGACCGGGCTCCTGGACCCGCAGCTGCGCGGTGTCGACCAGGGCGAACAGCCGGGCGGGCTGGTCCCAGCCGAGGTTGGAGGCATAGGCGTCGATTTCGAGGACGGCGACGGTGAGCGGACTCGCGGCCATCGGGGGTCCTGCGGGGGAAACGTTGGGCATGGGCAATATCCTGCCTCCTTCCGCCCCGGGAACGGGAACTAGGTAAAGCCTTAGTAAGTTGCATAGGTGGGCTCTAGGATCGCTGGGCCTGTCCACACGACCGCGAACTTCGAGGTGCGCACGTTGGCTTTCCAGATGCCGGACCGCGGCGGAGGCCCGACCGGGCCACGGATCAGAGTCGGCCGCCCGTCCCGGCGCGCCCGTACCCTGCTCATGACTTTGGGTGTCCTGGCGGTTCTCGCCATGGCCTTCGTCATGTTCGCCGGGTTCTGGACGGACTGGCTCTGGTACAGGTCGGTCGCGTATTCATCCGTCTTCACCACCACCCTGTGGACCAAGATCGGGCTGTTCCTCGTCTTCGGACTGCTGATGGCGCTCGCCATCGGTGTGAACATCTGGCTCGCGCACCGGCTCCGGCCGCCGCTGAGCGCGATGTCGCTGGAACAGCAGAGCCTGGACCGCTACCGCATGAGCATCGCCCCCTACAAGAAGTGGGTGCTGCTCGCCGTCACGGCGCTCGTCGGACTGATCGCCGGAGCGTCCGCCTCCGGCCAGTGGCGCACGTGGCTGATGTACGTCAACGGCGTGGCGTTCGGGCAGAAGGACCCCCAGTTCCAGCTGGACGTCTCCTTCTACGCCTTCGACCTGCCGTGGTACCGCTTCCTGCTGGGCTTCGGCTTCGCGGCGACCGTGCTGTCGCTGATCGCCGCCGCGCTGACCCACTATCTGTACGGCGGGCTGCGCATCACCAGCCCCGGCGCCCGCGCCACCGGTGCGGCCACCGGCCACCTCTCGGTGCTGCTCGGCATCTTCGTCTCGCTGAAGGCCGTGGCGTACTGGCTCGACCGGTACGGGCTGGCCGTGAAGTCCAGTGACTTCAAGGCCACCGACAACTGGACGGGCCTGCGGTACGTCGACGCCAACGCCTATCTCCCGGCGAAGACCATCCTGTTCTGCATCGCCGCGATCTGCGCGGTGCTGTTCTTCGCGACGCTGTGGCGCCGCACCTGGCAGCTCCCGGTCATCGGCTTCGGCCTGATGGTGCTCTCGGCGATCCTGATCGGCGGGCTCTACCCGGCGATCGTGCAGAAGTTCCAGGTCCAGCCGAACGAGCAGGCCAAGGAAGCGCCGTTCATCAAGAAGAACATCAATGCCACACGCGACGCGTACGACATCGATGACGCCAAGGTGGACGACTACGACGGTCAGTCGACCACGAACGACGACACCAAGCTGCGGGCCGCGGCCAACACCGCCGCCAGCTACCGGGTGATGGACCCCAACGTCGTCTCCCCGGCCTTCCAGCAGCTCCAGCAGCGGAGGAACTACTACCAGTTCCCCAAGACGCTGGACGTCGACCGCTACAAGGGCGAGGACGGCAAGGAGCAGGACACCGTCATCGGTCTGCGTGAGCTGAACATCCAGGGCCTGCCCAAGCGGAACTGGATCAACGACCACTTCACGTACACCCACGGCTACGGCGCCATCGCGGCCCGCGGCACCACCACCGGAACCAACCCGACGGGGTCTCCGGACTTCACCGAGTCGGGTCTGCCCTCCACCGGTGAGTTCGGGAAGTACGAGCAGCGGATCTACTACGGCGAGAAGACCGAGCAGTACTCCATCGTCGGCGGGCCCCAGAAGGAGCTCGACTACGAGGAGGACGGCGAGAAGACCACCAGTTACGAGGGCGACAGCGGGGTCAGTCTCTCCAACGCCTTCAACCGTGCCGCGTACGCGGTCTCCTTCAGCGAGCCGCAGATCATGTATTCGGGAGCCATCGGTGACGGCTCGCGGATCCTGTACAACCGCACGCCCAAGGAGCGCGTCGAGGCGGTCGCCCCGTGGCTGACCATCGACGGCGACGCCTACCCGGCGGTCGTCGGCGGCCGGATCCAGTGGATCGTCGACGCGTACACCACGAGCAACGGCTACCCGTACGCGTCCCGGACGACGCTCGGCGACACCACGGCCGACTCGCTGACCACCAACCAGCGAGCGGTCGTCGCCCAGCAGAACCAGGTCAACTACATCCGTAACTCGGTGAAGGCCACCGTCGACGCGTACGACGGCAAGGTCAGGCTCTACGAGTGGGACACCGAGGACCCGGTCCTCAAGACCTGGCGCAAGGCGTTCCCGGGCACGGTCAAGGCCCGTACGGACATCCCGCAGGACCTGATGGACCACCTGCGGTATCCGCAGGACCTCTTCAAGGTCCAGCGCGAGCTGCTCACCCGCTACCACGTCGAGGACCCGGCGCAGTTCTACAGCGGTTCCGACGCCTGGCAGGTGCCGGACGACCCGACCAACAAGGAGCCGGGCTCCGTTCCGCCGTACTACCTGAGCATGAAGATGCCGGGCGAGGATGAGCAGCAGTTCTCGCTGACCACCACGTTCACTCCACGAGGGCGCCCCAACCTGGGAGCCTTCATGGCGGTGAACGCGGACGCGGCCAGCAAGGACTACGGCACCATGCGGCTGCTACGGGTCACCTCCACGGTGAAGGGCCCGGGCCAGGTACAGAGTGAGCTCAACGGCAACGACGACGTCGCCGAGTTCGTGAGGAACCTCAAGGGCACCGACTCGGACATCGAGTACGGCAACCTGCTGACGGTTCCGCTGGAGGGCGGGTTCCTCTACATCGAGCCGGTCTACACGCGCGGTGGCAACCAGAACTACCCGCTGCTGCGCAAGGTGGCCGCCTCGTACGGTTCGAAGATCGTCTTTGAGAACAACCTCAAGGACGCGCTCAACGCCGTCTTCGGGGTCGAGGACGACGGGGCCACGACACCGCCCGACACCGATGATCCGCCGGGCGAGACCGACGAGCCCCCGGCCACCGGCAGCGCCGCGCTCAAGAAGGCCATCGCGGACGCCCAGAAGGCCTACTCCGACGGCGAGAAGGCGCTGAAGGAGCAGGACTGGCCGGCTTACGGCAAGGCCCAGGAGGCTCTTCAGGAGGCTCTGGAACGTGCCGCCGCCGCGCAGCCGAAGGCGGGCAGCGAGGGGGACAAGGCCGACGACGCCGAGAAGCCGGCGGGCGACGCCAAGCCGGACGGTTCGGCCGAGCCCGCGTCCGCCGGGAAGCCGGCGGGCGTCGACAAGGCGGATCCGGCGGAGAAGCCCGATGTCGCCGACGGAGCCGACAAGGGCTCCGACCAGGGCAGCTGAGCAGAGTCCACCCCGCGTCGTGGTACGGTTTGAACACAACGACGCGGGGTGGAGCAGCTCGGTAGCTCGCTGGGCTCATAACCCAGAGGTCGCAGGTTCAAATCCTGTCCCCGCTACTGAAAGACGAAGGCCCGGATCCATTGGGATCCGGGCCTTCGTCATGTCCGTCGTGCGTGAGGCCGTGTCTATCCCAGGCTGTGGGCGTGAAGTGCGGTTCGCTGGGCAGCAGTTGCTTCCGGACGTGTTTGACTTGTCTCCCTGTGGGCATGTCGACAAAACGCTGTAGTGACCTCACTGGCCGCGATATACCAGGTGTACGCGGGTTACAGGTGGTGCGACGATGGTATTTATGGGGGACAGGGCAACTCTGTTGGAGACAGGGCGGTTTGTGCAGCAGCGCGGCCAAGATGTGGAAAGCGCGGTAGACGCGGCTTTCGCCGCTGCCATCGCCGGGACGGGCGCACCGGTCCAGCGGACCGGCGCCACCGACCCGAGCCCCGCCGCGAGCTCGTCCGACGAGGACACCACGGACGCGGTCGACGCCGCGGACAGTGCCGAGAGCGAGGCGCGCCACCGGCGCGCCGCCGACGCGGGGGACACCGCGTCCATGAGCGTCCTGGGCGCGCTGCTGCTGCGCCGGGGAGAGCTGGACGGCGCCGAGCGCTATCTGCGCGCCGCCACCGCCGACGGGGACCGGGCCGCCGCGAACAACCTGGGCGTCCTGCTCCACCAGCGCGGCTACCCGGACGAGGCCGCGGGCTGGTGGCGCATCGCCGCCGTGGCCGGATCCGCCGCCGCCGCGCACGCGCTCGGCCGGCACTTCCGCGAGCGCGGCGACGAGCCCGGCGCGGAGTACTGGCTGCGTCAGTCCGCCGAGCAGGGCCACGCGCTGGGCGCGTACGCGCTGGCCGACCTCCTGGAGCACCGTGGCGACGTCGGCGCCGAGCGCTGGCTGCGCGCCGCTGCCGAACAGGGGCACCGCGAGGCCGCCTACCGGCTGGCCCGCACCCTGGAGCGGAAGGCCGTGGAGGACCCGCACGACGCCTTCGGCCTGGGCCGGGGCGCCGCTTCCGGACGAACCGGAACGGGCCTCGGCCTGCCCGGCGGCCCGCCCGCGCCCGTGCCCGCTCCCGACGCGCAGGAGTCCGGTGCCAAGGCCGCGGCCGACGGCGACGGCCCCGTGGCGGGCCCCGCCGCGGGCCGGGTCGGCGAGGCCGAGCAGTGGTACCGCCAGGCCGCCGCCCGGGGCCACCGGCGGGCCGCCCTGCACCTTGGCGCGATCCTGGAGCAGCGCGGCGAGCTCAAGGAGGCCGGGCGCTGGTATCTCACCTCCGCCAAGGACGGCGAGCCGCGCGCCGCGTGCGCGCTGGGCTTCCTGCTGCGCGACGCCGGTGACGAGGAGAGCGCCGCCGTGTGGTGGCTGCGCGCTGCCCAGGACGGTGACGGCAACGCCGCCAACGCGCTCGGCGCGCTGCACGCCGCACGCGGTGAGCAGCAGACCGCCGAGCGCTGGTACCGGGCCGCCATGGACGCCGGTGACGTCAACGGGGCGTACAACCTCGGGCTGCTCTGCGCCGCCCAGGACCGCGTCCCGCAGGCCGAGCAGTGGTACCGCCGTGCCGCGTACGCCGGGCACCGCGAGGCCGCCAACGCGCTCGCCGTGCTGCTGCTCCAGGCGGGCGACCACACCGGGGCCGAGCCCTGGTTCTCCAAGGCGGCCGAGGCGGGCAGCGTCGACGCGGCCTTCAACCTCGGCATCCTGCACGCCGGTCGCGACGAGGACCGTACGGCGCTGGGCTGGTACGAGCGCGCCGCGGCGGCCGGGCACACCGACGCCGCGCTCCAGGTCGGCATGGCCCTGCTGCGGGACGGCGACGACCGCGAGGCCGAGCGGCATCTGCGCTGCGCCGCGGGCGGCGGAAGCGCCGAGGCCGCGTTCCGGCTGGCCGGAGTGCTGGACGCGCGCCAGCCGCCGCCGGGACCGCCCGCGCTGGGCGAGCCGATGCCGGAGAAGACCGAGTGCGAGGAGTGGTACGAGCGGGCCGCCCAGCAGGGCCACCGCCGCGCCCAGGTCCGGGTCGGCATGCTCGCGGCGGCTCGCGGGGACGTGGAGAGCGCCGCCCACTGGTACCGGGAGGCGGCCGAGGCGGGCAGCCGCAACGGGGCCTTCAACCTCGGGCTGCTGCTGGCCCGCGAGGGCAGCGAGCGCGAGGCCGCCCTGTGGTGGACCCGTGCGGCCGGCGCCGGACACGGCCGGGCCGCGCTGCGTCTGGCACTCCTCGCCGCCCGCCGGGGCGAGCTCACCGAGGGGCAGCGCTGGTGCGCCCGGGCGGTGGAGCTGGGCCCGGCCGAGGTGGCCGAGCGGGCCGCGCGGCTGCGCGAGGCGCTGCACCAGGAGCTGACCGCGTAACACCGCGACCGGCCGGACGCCGGACGCCCGGAGCCCGGAGCCCGGAGCCCGGACGCCGGCCCCGGACGCCGGAGAGGCGGCCTCCGGGGCCGGTGTGAATGAATTTGCGCCGTTCGACCCGCTGGCGTAATGTTGCATTCACCGACGCGGGGTGGAGCAGCTCGGTAGCTCGCTGGGCTCATAACCCAGAGGTCGCAGGTTCAAATCCTGTCCCCGCTACTGAAGGCCAAGGCCCGGATCTCATCGAGATCCGGGCCTTCGTCATGTCCGGCGGTCGCGGCGCCGGGCGACAGCAGGCGCTGATCGCGACGCTGCTATGACGCTGCTACGAGGTGGCGTCGGCCCACAGGTCTGTGCTGTGGGCCCCGATGAGAGCGCTGATGCGGGTCAGCACGTCACTGACCGGCTGCGGGTCGAGTCGGCGTCCATCACGCAAACGCAGTGCGGCGTGATCGTCAGCGGCCTCCTTTGCGCCGATGACGGCTTGGTAGGGAACCAGGCGGGCCTCTCGGATGCGGGCCCCCAGGCTGCCGCGGTCCGGTCCCGCGATCCGGGCACGCAGTCCGAGACGAGTGCAGCGTTGGGCGAGGGCCGCGGCGTTCGGCAGTTCGGTGTCGGAGATCGGGAGGATCACCAGCTGAGTGGGGGCGAGCCAGGCGGGGAAAGCGCCGCCGTGCTGTTCGATGAGATGGGCGACGGCTCGCTCCACACTGCCGATGATGCTCCGGTGGACCATGACCGGGCGGTGCTTGGCGCCGTCCGCGCCGATGTAGTGCAGGTCGAACTGCTCGGGCTGGTGGAAGTCGACCTGCACGGTGGACAGGGTGGACTCCCGGCCGGCGCCGTCGGTGACCTGGACGTCGATCTTGGGACCGTAGAACGCGGCCTCTCCCTCGGCCGCCTCGTAGGGCAGGCCGGAGCGGTCGAGGACGTCGGTCAGCAGGGCGGTGGACCGCTGCCACTTCTCGGGTGCGGCGACGTACTTGCCACCGGGGCCCGGGAGGGAGAGCCGGTAACGGGTCGGGGTGATGCCGAGCGCCTCGTACGCCCGGCGAATCATCTCCAGCGCGGCCCGCGCCTCCTCGGCGACCTGGTCCAGGGTGCAGAAGATGTGTGCGTCGTTGAGCTGGATGGCCCGCACCCGGGTCAGTCCGCCGAGCACGCCCGAGAGCTCGGAGCGGTACATGCCGCCCAGTTCGGCCATGCGCAGCGGCAGTTCGCGGTAGCTGTGGGAACGGGACCGGTAGATCACCGCGTGATGGGGGCACAGGCTCGGCCGCAGGACGACCCGCTCCCCGCCGAGGTCCATCGGGGGGAACATGTCGTCGCTGTAGTGCGCCCAGTGCCCCGAGATCTCGTACAGCTCCCGCTTGCCGAGTACCGGTGAGTACACGTGCTAGCCCGCCCGCCGCTCGGCGGCACGGATGTACTCCTCCAGGGTGTGCCGTACGGCCGCGCCGTCGGGCAGCCAGTACGGCAGGCCCGCGCCGATCAGCGGATCGGTGTCGAACAGGCCCAGTTCACGGCCCAGTTTCCGGTGGTCGTGCTTGGTGGTCATCGCGGTCTCCTCGCTGGGGGCGGAGCAAGTGACCGGGCCTACGACGAAGCCCCGGGGCACTTGCCCCGGGGCTTCGGATCAGATCGTCTGTCAGCGCGCCGGGATACTCTCCGGCGTCGTCGTCATAGCAGCGCGCTTCATGGCGCAGACGTTAGCAGGACGTCGCGATGTCCCCACGGTCATTTGGAGCGGTGAGAGGCACGAGGGCGTCGAGGGGCAACCCCCGGACCGCGAAAAGCGGGCCCACCCGTTCGACGGGCGGACCCGGCGCGGTCGGCTCAGCCGGTGGCGGCGCAGTTCGGGCAGATGCCGCGGTACGTCACCTCGACGCCGGAGACCGTGAAGCCGTAGCGCTCGTCCGCCGGCAGGTCCGCCAGCGGGTTGCCCGCCGGGTGCACGTCCCTGATCGCGCCGCATTGGGCGCACACCAGGTGGTGGTGCGGGCGGTGTGCGTTCGGGTCGTAGCGTTTGGCGCGGCGGTCGGTGGAGACCTCCAGCACCTCGCCGAGGGACACCATCTCGCCGAGGGTGTTGTAGACGGTGGCACGCGAGATCTCGGGCAGCCGGGAAACGGCCCTCGCGTGGACCTCGTCCGCCGTCAGGTGTACGTGGTCCCCGTCGAGGACCTCGGCCACGACACGCCGCTGCGCCGTCATGCGCCAGCCACGTCCACGAAGTCGTTCCAGCAGGTCGCTCATGGGGCCCAGCCTAACAGTGGCGGGATCGAGTCCCGATCGAGTGTGACTTTGGATGCTCACTTGACTTAGACAATGTCCATTGTAGGATCGAAACCGGCATTCGCCAAGGGACAGGGCTGTACAGAGGACAGGCAGCTGTGCAGGACATGACGCAGGAGGCGCACGTGACGCAGGGACCGCTCACCACGGAGGCCGGGGCGCCGGTCGCCGACAACCAGAACAGTGAGACCGCGGGCGCCGGCGGCCCGGTCCTCGTCCAGGACCAGGCGCTGCTGGAGAAGCTCGCCCACTTCAACCGTGAGCGCATTCCGGAGCGCATCGTGCACGCCCGCGGCGCCGGCGCCTACGGCACGTTCACGCTGACCCGCGACGTCTCGCAGTGGACCCGGGCGAAGTTCCTCTCCGAGGTCGGCAAGCAGACCGAGACGTTCCTGCGCTTCTCCACGGTCGCGGGCAACCTCGGCTCCGCCGACGCCGTGCGCGACCCCCGCGGCTTCGCGCTGAAGTTCTACACCGAGGAGGGCAACTACGACCTCGTCGGCAACAACACCCCGGTGTTCTTCATCAAGGACGCCATCAAGTTCCCCGACTTCATCCACACCCAGAAGCGCGACCCGTACACCGGCTCGCAGGAGGCGGACAACGTCTGGGACTTCTGGGGTCTGTCGCCCGAGTCGACGCACCAGGTCACCTGGCTCTTCGGCGACCGCGGCATTCCGGCCACGCTGCGCCACATGAACGGGTACGGCTCGCACACCTACCAGTGGAACAACGAGGCCGGCGAGGTCTTCTGGGTCAAGTACCACTTCAAGACCGACCAGGGCATCAAGAACCTCACCCAGGACGAGGCCAACAAGCTCGCCGGTGAGGACCCCGACAGCCACCAGCGCGATCTGCGCGAGGCGATCGAGAACGGCGACTTCCCGTCCTGGACGGTGCAGGTCCAGATCATGCCCGCGGCGGACGCGGCCGGCTACCGCTTCAACCCGTTCGACCTCACCAAGGTGTGGCCGCACGCGGACTACCCGCCGATCGAGATCGGCAAGCTGGAGCTCAACCGCAACCCGGAGAACATCTTCGCCGAGGTCGAGCAGTCGATCTTCAGCCCCGCGCACTTCGTGCCGGGCATCGGCCCGTCCCCGGACAAGATGCTCCAGGGCCGCCTCTTCGCGTACGGCGACGCCCACCGCTACCGCGTCGGCATCAACGCCGACCACCTGCCGGTGAACCGCCCGCACGCCACCGAGGCGCGGACCAACAGCCGGGACGGCTTCCTCTATGACGGCCGTCACAAGGGCGCCAAGAACTACGAGCCGAACAGCTTCGGCGGCCCGTTCCAGACCGACCGGCCGCTGTGGCAGCCGCTCCCGGTCACCGGGACCACCGGCAGCACCGAGGCCCCCAGCCACGCCGAGGACGACGACTTCGTGCAGGCGGGCGACCTCTACCGGCTCTTCTCCGAGGACGAGAAGGTCCGGCTGATCGAGAACCTCGCCGGGTTCATCGCCAAGGTCTCGCGCGACGACATCGCCGAGCGCGCGATCAACAACTTCCGCCAGGCGGACGGCGACTTCGGCAAGCGGCTGGAAACCGCGGTCCAGGCCCTTCGCGGCTGACCGGACGCCTGTCGTCGACGGTGGGCCGGATCCCCTCACGGGGGTCCGGCCCACCGGCCTTTCCGACGCCCGGCGCTCGGCGAATGGCGCCCGGCAGCCGTCAGCCGGCGGCCGCGACCGTACGCCGGCGGGCGGGCGCCCAGCAGCGGATGATGTCGCGCACCGACACGATGCCCACCGGGCCGTCGCCGTCCAGCACGATCAGATGCCGGAACCCGCCGTGCGTCATGGCTTCCGCGGCCTCCTCCAGGGTCCAGGACGGGGCGGCGAACACCACGTCGGTGGTGGTGTGGGCGGACGCGGTCTCCTGGTCGGGATCGAGCCCCGATCCGACCGCGTCGAGGATGTCGCGCTCGGTGATGATGCCGAGCCCGCAGGTGTCCGGGTCGTGGACGACAGCTGCCCCGATGCGACGGGCCGACATCAGCCGGGCCGCCTGGCGGAGCGTATGGGTGGGGCCGATGGTGAGGACCACCGTGCTCATGGCGTCACGGACGAGCATGAAACGAGCCACCTCCTCGGTGAGCCGACTCTGTGAGTCGATTCACAAGTTCACAAGTGGGGGGACTCTCAGAGTTGCACCCTTGGGGCGGGTCGACAAGGGGTGGGCGAGGCGCTCGGGAGGGCGTGCGAAAAGCACACAACACGCCCCCGAGCGCTTCGTGAACCGTACGGTTTCGGACAGGCCGGCAAACAGGCCCGGAAAGAAGGGGCGTTCAGTAGCGCTGGTTGAGATAGCCCAGCAGCTCGTCGTGGAGCGGCCCGTTCGAGGCCGCCGCGTTTCCGCCGCCCGGACCGTCCACCCCGTCCAGCGAGGTGAACCGGCCGCCCGCCTCCTGCACGATGATCGCGGTCGCCGCCATGTCCCACAGCGACAGCTCCGGCTCCGCGCAGATGTCCACGGAACCCTCCGCGACCATCATGTACGGCCAGAAGTCCCCGTACCCCCGCGTCCGCCAGCAGGCCCGGGTGAGGTCCAGGAGGCCGTCGAGGCGGCCCTGCTCCTCCCAGCCGGACAGCGAGGAGAACGCGAACGAGGCGTCGGCGATCCGCTCCACCTTCGACACGTGCATCCGGGTCGCGGAGGTGAGGCTGCGGCCGGTGAACGCGCCCGCGCCCTTCGCCGCCCACCAGCGCCGGTTCAGCGCGGGCGCGGAGACCACGCCCATCACCGGCTGGAAGCCGTCCTCCCCGGCCTCCATCAGCGAGATCAGCGTGGCCCACACCGGCACGCCGCGCACATAGTTCTTGGTGCCGTCGATCGGGTCGATCACCCAGCGCCGCGGTCCGCTGCCCTCGACCCCGTACTCCTCGCCCAGGATCGCGTCCCTCGGGCGGGCCCGATGCAGGTGGCCCCGGATCAGCTCCTCGGCGGCCTTGTCGGCCTCGCTCACCGGCGTCATGTCCGGCTTGGTCTCCACCTTCAGGTCGAGAGCCTTGAACCGGTCCATCGTCGCCGCGTCGGCGGCGTCCGCCAGCACATGGGCCAAGCGCAGATCATCGTGGTAGTCGGGCATGCCGTCACAGTATCCAGCGACGCCGGGCGCGGGCTACAGCGCCCCTGCCGCCGCCCGGAACCCTTGACAGCCCCCGGGACCGCGTCAACTCTGAACCGCAGGATCCCGGGGCGGGGGAGGCGACGATGCCGACAGCGCGGCAGGCCCTGCTGGACGCCGCCCTCCGGGCGCTGGACGACGGGCCCTGGCGCGCCGTGCGCATGGTCGACGTCGCCGCCCTGGCGGGCGTCTCGCGGCAGACCCTCCACAACGAGTTCGGCACCAAGAACGGACTGGCCGGAGCCCTGCTGCGACGGGCCGCCGACGGCTATCTCGCCGGGGTGGACCGCGCCCTGACCGCCCCCGCGCCCGACCGCCCGGCCGCCGTCGCGCTCTGGACCGTACGGGCCGCCCGCCGGGACGCGCTGGTCAAGGCGCTGCTCACGGGGCACTGGGCGGAAGGGCTGCCCCGTCCGGACCGCCGGCCGGGCTCCCCGGGGCGTACGGGCACCCGGCCGCCGCCGACCCCCGAGGAACTGCTCGCGCTGGTACGGGACCGGATGGCGGCCGCGTCGCCCGGGGCCACCGACGGGCGCGGCGAGATCGCGTTACGCCTCGCGCTGTCCTGTGTGATCGTCCCGGTGCCGGGCGACGACGCCGCGGACAGCCGCGCGCTCAGTCTCGTACGGGAGGCGGCGCGGCCGGTGGTGCAAGGGGCGGCGGCTCAAGGGCCGGCGGCGCAAGAGGCGGCGGCTCAAGGGCCGGCGGCGCAAGAGGCGGCGGCTCAAGGTGGGGAGACGCCGGGGCCGGTGGTTCGAGGGCCCGCGGGTCTCAGTGCGCGGAGCCCGACAGCTGGAGGCCGATCACACCGATGATCACCAGCGAGATCGACACCAGCTTCAGCGTGGAGACCACGTCGCCGAGGAAGACCATGCCGTAGATCGCGGTGCCGGCCGCCCCGATCCCGGTCCACACCGCGTACGCCGGACCGACGTCCAGCTTCCGCAGCGCCAGGGTCAGCAGACCGAAGCTGCCGAGGGCGAACGCGGCGAACGCGATCGTCGGCCAGAGCCGGGTGAATCCGTGGGAGAGCTTCAGACACACGGCGAAGCCGGTCTCCAGCAGTCCTGCGACCACGACCAGCAGCCACGCCATCGTCAGTTGCCTCCCGCATAGGTGACGGCTTCGTCCCGCTCGGTGCGATTATGCCTTTACCAGTCGTTGAAGCTCGCAAACGTGTCCGCGTGGCCGGAACCGAATCCGGCCGGATGTGTGGCCGTCAGTCGCCCTCGCGCCGTTCCCGGGTCGCGAGGAGCCGGCGCAGCGAGTCCAGTCGCGCCGGGTCGGCGTGGCCTTCCGCCACCCACGCGTCCAGCGCGCACTCGGGCTGGTCCCCGTCGTGCGTGCAGCCGCGCGGGCAGTTCTCGGTGCCCGGCTGGAGGTCGGGGAAGGCGTTGATGACGCGCGACGGGTCGACGTGGTGCAGCCCGAAGGACCGCACGCCCGGGGTGTCGACGACCCAGCCCCGGTCGCCGGGCAGCGGCAGCGCGAGGGCCGAGGTGGTGGTGTGCCGGCCCCGGCCGGTGACCGCGTTGACGATGCCCGTGGTCCGCCGCCGGTCCTTCGGCACCAGGGCGTTGACCAGCGTGGTCTTGCCGACCCCGGAGTGCCCGACGAAGGCGGTGACACGGTCGTTGAGGAAGGTGCGCACCTGGTCGGCCGCGTCGCCGTTCTCCAGCTCCTCACGGCTGGTCACGATGTACGGAACGCCGAGCGGGGTGTACGCCTCCAGCAGCTTGTCCGGCGAGGCCAGGTCGGACTTGGTCAGCACCAGGAGCGGGGTCAGCCCGCCGTCGTACGCCGCCACCAGACAGCGGTCGATCATGCGCGGGCGGGGCTCCGGGTCGGCCAGCGCGGTGACGATCGCCAGCTGGTCCGCGTTAGCGACGACCACGCGCTCGTACGGATCGTCGTCGTCCGCCGTGCGGCGCAGCACCGTACGGCGCGGGGCGATGCGCACGATCCGGGCCAGCGTGTCCTTCTCGCCGGAGAGGTCGCCGACGATGGAGACGGTGTCGCCCACCACGGCGGCCTTGCGGCCCAGCTCGCGGGCCTTCATGGCCACCACGGTCCGGCCCTCGACGAGGCAGGTGAGCCGGCCCCGGTCGACGGTGAGGACCATGCCGTCCTCGGCGTCCTCGTGCTTGGGCCGGATGTGTGTACGCGGCCGGTTGCCCTTGCGGTTGGGGCGGACGCGGATGTCGTCCTCGTCGGGGTTCTTCCCGTAACGGCGCATGTCCTAGGCCCCGAGCATTCCGGTCCACATGTCCGGGAAGTCCGGCAGGGTCTTGGCGGTCGTGCCCACGTTCTCGATCTCCACGCCCTTCACCGCCAGGCCGATGATCGCCCCGGCGGTGGCCATGCGGTGGTCGTCGTACGTGTGGAAGACGCCGCCGTGCAGCGGGCGCGGGCGGATGTGCAGCCCGTCGGCCGTCTCGGTGACATCGCCGCCCAGCTCGTTGATCTCCTTGGTCAGCGCGGCCAGCCGGTCCGTCTCGTGCAGCCGCAGATGGGCGACGCCGCTCAGCGTGGAGGGGGAGTCGGCCAGCGCCGCGACCGCCGCGATGCCCGGGGTCAGCTCGCCGACCTCGCCGAGATCCACGTCGATGCCGTGGATGCGGCCCGTGCCGGTGAAGGTCAGCCCGCGCTCGGTCAGCTCGCAGCTGCCGCCCATCGCGGTGAAGATCTCGCGCAGCGCGTCACCCGGCTGGGTGGTCCGCTCGGGCCAGTCGGGGATCGTGACCCGGCCGCCGGTCACCAGGGCCGCGGCCAGGAACGGCTGGGCGTTGGACAGGTCCGGCTCGATCGTCAGGTCCCGGCCGAGCAGGGCGGAGGGCGAGACCCGCCAGACGTTCGGCTCGCCGCCCGTCTCCGGCTCGTCCACCTGGGCGCCGACGGCCCGCAGCATGTCGACGGTCATCCGGATGTGCGGCATCGAGGGGAGCGTGGATCCGGTGTGCCGGACCTCCACGCCCTGGTTGAAGCGCGGCCCCGACAGCAGCAGCGCCGAGACGAACTGCGAGGAGGACGAGGCGTCGATCGCCACCGGGCCGCCCTCCAGCGCCCCGCCGCCGTGCACGGTCAGCGGCAGCGCACCGCGCCCGTCGTCGTCGATCCGCGCGCCCAGCGCCCGCAGCGCCTCGATCACGCCGGTCAGCGGGCGCTCGTACGAACGGGGGTCGCCGTCGAAGCGGATCTCGCCGTCGGCGAGCGTGGCGACAGGCGGCAGGAAGCGCATGACCGTGCCCGCGTTGCCGACGTCGACCGTGGCCGGGCCGTGCAGCCCCGCCGGAATGACGCGCCAGGCCTCGCCGGAGCTGTCCGGGGAGGCCGCGGCGGACGGGCTGGTCGCGGACGACGAGGAGACGGTCTCCTCGATGCCGACGCCCATCGCGCGCAGCGCCTCGGCCATCAGCAGGGTGTCGCGGGAGCGCAGCGGGCGGCGCAGCCAGCCCGGCTCGGCGGCCAGCGAGGCCAGCACGAGCGCGCGGTTGGTGACCGATTTGGATCCGGGCACGGTGACGGTCGCGTCGACGGCTCCGCTCGCGTGGGGGGCGGGCCAGAGGGCAGGGTGCACGGAACTCTCGGTCATGGCCATCACTTTAGTGGTTCCACGCCGACCCCGATCCTGACCAAAAGGGCGGAAACCGACTCGTAACGAGGGAGTGGTACGGACCGGAGCGCCCTGCCCGGCCTCACCAGCCCAGCAGCCACCGTCCGCCGCCGATCAGCGAGCACAGCGACACCGCGTGGAAGAGGAACAGCCACAGCACCGCCGGGGCGTGGGTCAGCCGGGCCAGCTGGTCCGCGTCGGAGTCCGGGGCGCCGCCGTGGCGCCGCTTGGACTGGAGCTCGAACGGCGGCCGCACCCCGCCCAGCAGCAGGAACCACACCACCGCGTACGCGAACGCCGACTGCACGTCCGAGGAGGCCAGCCAGGACACCAGCAGGAAGGCGGTGCCGGTCAGGATGACGGTGAGGGCCCCGTACACATTGCGGATCATCACCAGCATCACCGCGAGCAGCGCCGTCGCCACCCACAGCAGCAGGGTGATCCGGCCGTTGGTCAGCAGCCAGGCGCCGCCCAGGCCCAGCAGCGAGGGGGCCGTGTAGCCCGCCGCCGCCGTCAGGATCATGCCGATGCCCGTCGGCTTGCCGCGGCTCACGGTCAGCCCGCTGGTGTCCGAGTGCAGCCGGATACCGGAGAGCTGGCGACCGGTGAGCAGGGCCACCAGGCCGTGGCCGCCCTCGTGCGCGATGGTGATCGTGTTGCGCGCGAGCCGCCATATCGGGTTCGGCACGACGGCGATGAGCGCCAGGGCGGCCGTCACCACCACCAGCCACTGCTCGGGAGCGGACTGGGTCCCGGTGACGCGATCCCACAGATCGCCCAGTTCGGTGCTGTTCATCGGCGGGCGACTCCTTGCGGTGGGGGTGGGCGGTCGTGGCAGTCTGGCATCCATGTGCGGACGGTTTGCAGCCAGTCGGGCGCCCGAGGACCTGACCGGGCTCTTCGGCGTCGAGAAGTGGGAACCCACCGAGACCCTGGAGCCGGACTGGAACGTGGCGCCGACCAAAGAGGTCTACGCGGTTCTGGAGCGTCCTGTTAAGGACGCCGACGACCGGCGTCCGGTTCGCCAGCTGCGCGCCCTGAAATGGGGACTCGTGCCGTCCTGGTCGAAGACCCCCGAGGGCGCCGCCCGGATGATCAACGCCCGCGCGGAGACCGTGCACGAGAAGCCCTCCTTCCGCCGCGCCTTCGCCCAGCGCCGCTGCATCCTGCCCGCCGACGGCTACTACGAGTGGGTCACCGGCGCCGAGGAGCGGCAGCTGGAGGAGAAGAAGGGCAAGAAGCGGGCCCGGAAGCAGCCGTATTTCGTGACCCCGGCCGACGGGTCGGTCTTCGCGATGGCCGGACTCTACGAGTTCTGGCGCGATACGACGCTGCCCGGAGACCACGAGAACGCCTGGTGGGTGACCTGCTCGGTGATCACCACCGAGGCCGAGACCACCCCGCTGGCCGTCGCCCCCGCCGAGGGCCCCGGCGCGCTCGCCGACATCCACCCCCGGATGCCGCTGATGCTCACCCCGGACCGCTGGGACGCCTGGCTGGACCCCTCGCACACCGGCGAGGACGAGCTGCGGGCCCTGCTGGAGCCGCCGCCCGGCGGCCTGATGCGCGCCTACCCGGTCGCCACCGCCGTCAGCAACGTCCGCAACAACGGGCCCGAACTGCTGGAGGAGCTGGCCGCGCCGGAGGAGTCCACGCTGTTCTGACCTGCCGGCGGGGGAGGATGGCGCGGTGAGCCGTCAACCACGTACGCAGAACGTCACCACCGACGCCGGCGAGGCCAGGATCACCTGGGTTCCCGCCTCCGCACCCCGCCTCGTGCTGGCCGTGAGCCACGGGGCGGGCGGCGGCATCGAGGCCCGCGATCTCAAGGCCCTCGCCGCCGCCCTGCCCGGACACGGTGTCACCGTCGCCCTGGTGGAGCAGCCCTGGCGGGTGGCCGGCAAGAAGGTGGCCCCCGCCCCGAAGACCCTGGACACCGGCTGGCGCGGTCTGTGGCCCGCCCTGGCCGCTCCCGGGCTGCCCGTCGTCGCCGGAGGCCGCAGCGCCGGGGCCCGGGTCGCCTGCCGGACCGCCACCGAGCTGGGCGCGGCGGCCGTCCTCGCGCTCAGCTTCCCGCTGCACCCGCCGGGCAGGCCCGAGAAGTCCCGCGCCGACGAACTGCTCGGCGCCGGAGTGCCCACCCTGGTGGTGCAGGGCGGCAACGACCCGTTCGGCAAGCCCGACGAGTTCCCGCCCGGTCCGTACGAGCTGACCGAAGTGCCCCACGGCGACCACGGGTTCGCGGTGCCGAAGAGATCCGGGGCGACCGAGGAACAGACGATGGGCCTCCTCACCGACGCGGTCGCGGAGTGGATCGCGTCACTCGGATGACGTACGGCGATGTGGATGAGGTACGGACGACGTAGGTGACACGGGCCTCGTGCGGGTGGCACAGGCCCCGGGAATGCTCCGTGGCGGGGCGCTGTTGTTCGGGACGTCGGTACAACAACGTCGTACGTGGAGAGGGAGTCCGTCGCATGGGTTCGACCATCTGCCCCAGCCGCTCGAACGCCGCTGACCTGGAGTGGACCGTGCTGCCTGCGGCGAAGACCACCTCCGAGCGGGCGAAGGGCGGCATCAATCGACAGGCCGTCTCCCAGCAAGGTCGACTATTCTCCGAGGCGAGCGGGTCCGGTTTCGGCTCCGCCACATCGTTGGAGGAGGTGGGTCCGGTCACTGGGACCGACACAGGGACCGACGACGGCCGTGCACCGGAGACGCCGGCCGAGCGCAACGCGCGCTTCGAGCGCGACGCCCTCGGCTTTCTCGACCAGATGTACTCGGCCGCGCTGCGCATGACGCGCAACCCGGCCGATGCCGAGGACCTGGTCCAGGAGACCTACGCCAAGGCGTACGGCTCTTTCCACCAGTTCCGCGAGGGCACCAACCTCAAGGCGTGGATGTACCGCATCCTCACCAACACCTTCATCAACTCGTACCGCAAGAAGCAGCGGGAACCCCAGCGCAGCGCCGCCGAGGAGATCGAGGACTGGCAGCTGGCACGGGCCGAGTCGCACATGTCGACCGGTCTGCGCTCGGCGGAGTCCCAGGCACTCGACCATCTCCCGGACTCCGACGTGAAGTCGGCGCTCCAGGCGATTCCCGAGGAGTTCCGCATCGCCGTGTATCTCGCCGATGTCGAGGGCTTTGCCTACAAGGAGATCGCGGACATCATGGGGACTCCCATCGGTACGGTGATGTCCCGGCTGCACCGCGGCCGTCGCCAGCTGCGCGGCATGCTGGAGGACTACGCCCGTGAGCGCGGGCTCGTCGCGGCCGGTGCCGGTGACTCGGACGATCGGAAGGGCTCGGCCTCATGAGCTGCGGAGAGCCGCACGAGACGGATTGCTCGGAGGTCCTCGACCATCTCTACGAGTTTCTCGACCGGGAGATGCCCGAGGGCGACTGCACGAAGTTCGAGGTGCACTTCGAGGAGTGCTCCCCGTGCCTGGAGAAGTACGGCCTCGAACAGGCCGTGAAGAAGCTGGTCAAGCGCTGCTGCGGGCAGGACGACGTCCCGACCGACCTGCGCTCCAAGGTGATGGGCCGGATCGACCTGATCCGGGCCGGTGAGACCGTGCCCGATCACGATGTGACGGCGCAGGACCCGGACCGGTCGGCGACCGCCGCAGAATAGTCGTCCGGCAGTCCGGCCGCCCGCTCGTCCGCGCGGCTCACCGGGTCCGTAGTGGCCCGGTGAGCCGCGCAGCCGTTTCCGGGCCCGTACGCCGGCCCCCTCCCCGGCGGTAGCGGTCGCGGCCGCTCGCCGCCAGGATCGTCAGGGCAGCCGACGCATAGGACGGCCCGCGCGGGGAATGCGTGGGCGGGCCCCCCGGCACGTTGGAGCGGCTCGGGTCCGGCACCGGGCGCGACCACCGGCCGCAGGTGGTGGAGGCCCTGGGACGCGTCCTCGCGCGGGGCGGTCTGACCCCGGCCGGAGCTGGGTAACCCATGGGTAATGAGCGGGCGTCCGGCTGGGCATGGTTGGATGCGAAAGCAGAGCGGATGACGAGGGTGTCCAGTCGGGACAGGCGGGAATCGTGAGGATCTTCGGGAAGGTACGGCATCGGCCGTCCGCCTCTTGGCGGCAGGCCACGGACCGCGCGTTCACGCTGATCGGCGACGGCCGGTACGAGGACGCGGGGGCGCTGCTGACGCGCGCGGCGGATCTGGAGCCCTGGCTCTCGGAGTCCTGGTTCAATCTGGCGCTGCTGCACAAGTTCCGGCACGACTGGGAGCAGGCGCGGGCCGCGGGTCTGCGGGCCGTCGCGCTGCTGGACCGCGAGTCCGGCGCCCCGGACTGGTGGAACGTCGGGATCGCGGCCACCGCGCTCCAGGACTGGCCGTTGGCGCGGCGGGCCTGGCAGGCGTACGGCCTGAAGGTCCCCGGCGGCGGCCAGCACAGCGCGGCCACCACCGAGCCGACCGGCATGGAGCTGGGCAGCGCCGCCGTGCGGCTCTCGCCGGAGGGCGAGGCCGAGGTGGTCTGGGGCCGCCGGCTCGACCCGGCCCGGATCGAGGTGCTGTCCATCCCGCTGCCGTCCTCCGGGCGGCGCTGGGGCGAGGTCGTCCTGCACGACGGGGTGCCCAACGGCGAGCGGGTCACCGCGGCCGGGCCCTCGTATCCGGTGTTCGACGAGATCGAGCTGTGGGCGCCCTCTCCGGTGCCGACCTGGGTGGTGCTGCTGGAGGCGGCCACCGAGGACGACCGGGACGCGCTGGAGAAGCTGGCATCGGACGCCGGGTTCGCCGCCGAGGACTGGTCCTCCTCCGTACGGCTGCTGTGCCGGGCGTGTTCGGAGAGCCGGATGGAGAGCGACGAGGGCGACGGCGAGCACCTGGACCCGCACGACCACAGCGAGCCGGGCCACCCGGGACCGCTGGGCCACCGCACCGCGGGCGCCGGCGATCTGTGGGTCCCGGAGCGCGAGTGCGGCCTCGCGGCCCCCGCCGGACTGGTGCGCGGGCTGCTGGACGGCTGGGTCGCCGACAGTCCGGACAGCCGTGAGTGGCGGGATCTCGAAGAAGTCTGCTGACCGCTGCCCGTAGGCTGTACGCGCACCGATCGCGGTGCTGCTCCTCCCGCGCTTCCCGGTTCCGAAGGGATGCGGCGGGGTCACCGAGTTCAGGTTTTGCAGGAAGGCGTACGGCGGACATGTCGCAGCAGGAGACGGACGGGCGGATCGGCGTGGACGACGAGGGGTTCATCGTCGACACGGAGGACTGCGAGGAGCGCGAGGCGGCCTACCGTGCGCGCGGCACCTCCCGTCCGATCACGGTCGTGGGCAACCCGGTGCTGCACAAGGAGTGCAAGGACGTCACCGCGTTCGACGACGAGCTGGCCCAGCTGATCGACGACATGTTCGCCAGCCAGAAGACGGCCGAGGGCGTCGGGCTCGCGGCCAACCAGATCGGCGTGGACCTGAAGGTCTTCGTCTACGACTGCCCGGACGACGACGGCAAGCGCCACACCGGCGTCGTCTGCAACCCGGTGCTGGAGGAGCTGGCCCCCGAGATGCGGGTGCTGGACGACTCCAACGAGGGCTGCCTCTCGGTCCCGACCGCGTACGCCTCGCTCGCCCGCCCCGACTACGCGGTGGTGCGCGGGCAGGACGCGAAGGGCAACCCGATCAAGGTGCGCGGCAGCGGCTACTTCGCGCGCTGCCTCCAGCACGAGACGGACCACCTGTACGGCTACCTCTACATCGACCGGCTCTCCAAGCGGGAGCGCAAGGACGCGCTGCGGCAGATGGAAGAAGGCACGCCGCGCTACGAGACCGTCCCCAACGACTGAGGCCTCTCAGGCGACGTCGGGCACGGCCGTGGACGCCGGGCCCCGGAACGTACGGCGGTAGGCGTTCGGCGTGGTGCCCAATGACCGCACGAACTGGTGTCGCAGCGTCGCCGCCGTACCGAAGCCCGTCTGGCCCGCGATCGTGTCGATCGTCCGGTCGGAGGTCTCCAGCAGGTGCTGGGCCAGCAGGACCCGCTGCCGCAGCAGCCAGCGGTAGGGCGTGGTCCCGGTCTCCTGCTGGAACCGCCGGGCGAAGGTGCGCGGCGACATGTGCGCCTGCGCGGCCAGCTGCTCCACGCTCATCTCCTGGTCGAGGTGCTGCTCCATCCACGCCAGCGTCGAGCCGACCGTGTCGCAGGCGTTCCGGGGCAGCGGGCGGCTGATGTACTGCGCCTGCCCGCCGTCCCGGTGCGGCGGCACCACCATGCGCCGGGCGAGGGTGTTGGCCGCGTCCTGGCCGTACTCCTGCCGGATCAGATGCAGGCAGGCGTCGATCCCGGCGGCCGTGCCCGCCGAACTGATCACCGGGCCCTCGTCCACGTACAGCACGTCCGGTTCGACGATCGCCTTCGGATAGCGCCGGGACAGCTCCGCCGCGTGCCGCCAGTGGGTGGTGCAGCGACGGCCGTCCAACAGCCCGGCCGCGCCGAGGACGTACGCCCCCGAGCAGACGCTCAGCACCCGCGAGCCGCGCTCCACGGCCCGGCGCAGCGCGTCGAGGACCTCCTCGGGATACTCCCGCTGCATGAAGTGGCTGCCCGCCGGCACAGCGATGAGGTCGGCCTCCTCCAGCCGCTCCAGGCCGTGCGGCGTGGTGATGGTGAAGCCCGCGTGGGTGTTCAGGACGGGGCCCTCGGCGGAGACCACTGCGAAATCGTGCACCGGCAGGCCCTCGTCGCTGCGGTCGAGGCCGAACACCTCGCACAGGACGCCGAGTTCGAAGGGGTGGACCTCGTCGAGGAGGAGGGCGGCGACATTGGTCAGCATGGAGCGAGTGTGGCAGCTATTTGATGCCCCATGGCAGTCCTGCCACTGATGTTTTTCGTCCGGGCGGGCCAGAGTAGAGGCATGAACACATTCCTGAACTACCTGGTCGTAGCAGCACTTTTCGCCCTCGTCCTCGCGCCCGTCGCCGTCGGGTCCGTTCGCGAACGCCGGATCGACCGCCAGCTGCGGGAGGCGGACCGCGGCCGGCGGGCGGCCGGACCCCCGCAAACGGAAAGCGCCGCGCGGCCTGTCACGGCCACGCGGCGCCCTCACCTGAGGATCTGGGTCAGGGTCTAGAAGTCGTCGTCGAACCCGACCGAGCCCTCGACCGCCACCTGGTAGGCGGACGGGCGGCGCTCGAAGAAGTTCGTCAGCTCCTGGACGCCCTGGAGCTCCATGAAGGAGAACGGGTTCTCCGAGCCGTACACCGTCGGGAAGCCGAGGCGGGCGAGCCGCTGGTCGGCGACGCACTCCAGGTACTGGCGCATCGACTCGGTGTTCATGCCCGGCAGGCCCTCGCCGCACAGGTCGCGGCCGAACTGCAGCTCCGCCTCGACCGCTTCCTTCAGCATGTCGGTGACCTGCTGCTGGAGCGCGTCGTCGAAGAGCTCCGGCTCCTCCTTGCGGACGGTGTCCACGACCTCGAACGCGAAGTTCATGTGCATCGTCTCGTCACGGAACACCCAGTTGGTGCCCGTGGCGAGACCGTGCAGCAGACCGCGCGAGCGGAACCAGTACACGTAGGCGAACGCGCCGTAGAAGAACAGCCCCTCGATGCACGCCGCGAAGCAGATCAGGTTCAGCAGGAAGCGACGGCGGTCGGCCTTCGTCTCCAGCCGGTCGATCTTCTCGACCGAGTCCATCCACTTGAAGCAGAACTGCGCCTTCTCACGGATCGAGGGGATCTCCTCGACCGCGTCGAACGCGGCCGCCCGGTCGTCCGGGTCGGGCAGATAGGTGTCCAGCAGCGTCAGATAGAACTGGACGTGCACGGCCTCCTCGAAGAGCTGCCGCGACAGGTACAGCCGCGCCTCGGGGGAGTTGATGTGCTTGTACAGCGTCAGCACGAGGTTGTTGGAGACGATCGAGTCACCGGTCGCGAAGAACGCCACCAGCCGGCCGATCATGTGCTGCTCACCCGGCGACAGCTTCGCGAGGTCGGCGACGTCCGAGTGGAGGTCGACCTCCTCGACGGTCCAGGTGTTCTTGATCGCGTCCCGGTAGCGCTCGTAGAAGTCCGGGTAGCGCATGGGACGCAGGGTCAGCTCGAATCCCGGGTCGAGCAGGTTCTTCTCTTCGTTACTCATTACTGGCAGGCCTCGCAGGACTCGGGGTTTTCGAGAGAGCAGGCGATGGCGTCCGCGTCGGGAGCCGAAGCCTGCTGTACGGGAATGGGGGTGGCGGCCGCCGCCTGGCCGGACGCGGCACGGGCGATCCGGGTCGCCGGGCGCGAACGCAGGTAGTACGTCGTCTTCAGCCCCTGCTTCCAGGCGTACGCGTACATCGAGGAGAGCTTGCCGATCGTCGGCGTCTCCAGGAACAGGTTGAGCGACTGACTCTGGTCGAGGAACGGCGTACGGGCCGCCGCCATGTCGATCAGACCGCGCTGCGGGATCTCCCACGCCGTGCGGTACAGCGCCCGCACGTCCTCGGGGATCCAGGCGAAGCCCTGCACGGAGCCGCTGGCCTCGCGCAGCGCCTCACGGGTGCGGGCGTCCCACACGCCGAGCTTCTTCAGCTCGTCCACCAGGTAGGCGTTCACCTGGAGGAACTCACCGCTGAGCGTCTCGCGCTTGAACAGGTTGGAGACCTGCGGCTCGATGCACTCGTACACCCCGGCGATCGAGGCGATGGTGGCGGTCGGCGCGATGGCCAGCAGCAGCGAGTTGCGCATACCGGTCTTCGCGACCCGGGCGCGCAGGGCGTCCCAGCGCTCCGGCCAGTTCAGCTCGGTGTCGTAGTGGTCCGGGTGGAGGACACCGCGCGCGGCACGCGTCTCCGACCACGCGGGCAGCGGGCCCGAGCGCTCGGCGAGGTCGCAGGACGCCTCGTACGCGGCCAGCATGATCCGCTCGGAGATCTTCGTCGAGAGCGCGCGGGCCTCGGGGGAGTCGAAGGGCAGGCGCAGCTGGAAGAAGACGTCCTGGAGGCCCATCGCGCCCAGGCCGACCGGCCGCCAGCGGGAGTTGGAGCGCCCGGCCTGCTCGGTCGGGTAGAAGTTGATGTCGACGACTCGGTCCAGGAAGGTCACGGCGGTGCGCACGGTGGCGTCCAGCCGGTCCCAGTCGATCGAGCCGTTCGCCACGAAGGCGCCCAGGTTGACCGAGCCCAGGTTGCAGACGGCCGTCTCGCCGTCGTCGGTGACCTCCAGGATCTCTGTGCACAGGTTCGAGGAGTGCACGACCCGGCCCGGCTCGGCGGTCTGGTTCGCGGTCCGGTTGGAGGCGTCCTTGAACGTCATCCAGCCCTGGCCGGTCTGCGCGAGGGTCCGCATCATCCGGCCGTACAGCTCACGCGCCGGAATCGTCCTGCGGGCCAGGCCCTTGGCCTCGGCCGCGCGGTAGGCCGCGTCGAACTCGTCGCCCCACAGGTCGACCAGCTCGGGCACCTCGGCGGGCGAGAACAGCGACCAGTCGGTGTCCGCGTCGACCCGGCGCATGAACTCGTCCGGGATCCAGTGCGCCAGGTTCAGGTTGTGCGTACGCCGCTGGTCCTCACCGGTGTTGTCGCGGAGCTCCAGGAACTCCTCGATGTCGGCGTGCCAGGTCTCCAGGTAGACCGCCGCCGCGCCCTTGCGCCGGCCGCCCTGGTTCACCGCCGCGACGGAGGCGTCCAGCGTCTTGAGGAACGGCACGATGCCGTTGGAGTGCCCGTTGGTGCCCCGGATCAGCGAACCCCGGGCGCGGATGCGGGAGTACGACAGACCGATGCCGCCCGCGTGCTTGGAGAGCCGCGCCACCTGGTGGTAGCGGTCGTAGATCGAGTCCAGCTCGTCCTTCGGCGAGTCCAGCAGATAGCAGGAGGACATCTGCGGGTGCCGGGTGCCGGAGTTGAAGAGCGTGGGGGAGGAGGGGAGGTAGTCCAGCCGGCTCATCAGCCCGTACAGCGCGGCGACCTCGTCCAGCGCCCGCACCGACTCGTCCTCGGCGAGGCCCGCGGCCACACGCAGCATGAAGTGCTGCGGGGTCTCGATCACCTGGCGGGTGAGCGGGTGGCGCAGCAGATAGCGGCTGTGCAGCGTACGCAGACCGAAGTAGCCGAAGCGGTCGTCGGCGCCGTCCGCCAGGGCCTGCTCGACGAGCTGGTCGAGCGCGGTCGCGTGCAGCGCCACGAACGCGGCGGTGCGGTCGGCGATCAGGCCCTCGCGGTGGCCGACGGCGACCGAGGCGGAGAAGGACGTCGCGCCCTGCCCAGCGGCCTCGTCCGCGATCGTGCGGGTCAGCAGCCGGGCGGCGAGCCGGGAGTACGCCGGGTCCTCGGAGATCAGCCCCGCGGCGGCCTCGGTGGCCAGCGAGCGCAACTCGGCCTCGTCGGAACGGGCGTTGCGCCCGCGCAGCGCGGCGGCGGCGACCCGGCCGGGGTCGGTGTCGGGCAGATCGACGGTGAGGTCGGTCAAGGTCCGCAGCAAAGCGGTCCCGGGTCCGTCGTTCGGGGCGTTCCCGGCCGTGGTGGACTCGGCGGATTCGGTGGCTGAAACCGGATCGGCGGGCGCGATGGTCACTGGGCTTTCCCTCGCTCGGCAGGGGGCCGGCAGCAGGCGGGGAAGCCGGGCAGCGCGAAACCCGAGGCAGGGCAGCACAGCTGACGGCGTCCACCGGCCTATCCGCGAGGCCCGGACGTCTGGCATCCGGTTCGGTCGAGCCGGACGCGCTGTCGACAGGTCTTCGGACTTCAGGTGTGCAAAAGCACACTGATCACACCGTTGCGGGACAGTTCCGGATTCGCACCGGATTCCCCTGCGACGACAGCGAGGTCGAGCATACATGTGGGGGCCGCCAGATGCTGCGGCCCCCACATGTTGTGTCGCGTCGATTTAATAAGCCCCTCAGGAGGCCGCCCCCAGCTCCAGCCGGAAGGTCATCAGGCGCAGGCCCGGCACCGGCTCCCAGTCCCGTTCGGGGGTCCGCAGAAAGCCGAGCCGACGGTAGATCCTATGGGCTCCGAGCATCGCCGGCTGCGTCGACAGCACCAGCGCCCGGACGCCGTCGGCGGATCGGGCCCGCTCGACGCACGCCCGTACGAGAGCCTCTCCCACACCCCGTCCGCGCCCCGCGCGGGCCACGGCCAGCATCCGGAATTCGGCCTCTTCCGGACCGGCTATGTCGCGCCACGGAGTGCCGGGAGCGGCATACGTCACACCGCCGAGCACCGCCCCGTCCGCGTCGAGCGCGACCAGCACTTCCGCCTCGGCCGCCCGCTGCTCCACCGCCCGCAACTTGAGCAGATACGGGTCCTGCGGGCCGTCCAGCAGATCGTCGCCGAGATACGCCTCGGCGATGATCTCGCCGAGCACGGCGTACTCGGCGGGTTCCGCCGCTCTGATCGTCAGATCCATCAGCCACTCGCTCCCACATCGTTGTTCGGGGCGCCGTCGCCCACCGGCGGCAGATCGCCGCGCTCGACCGGCTGTCGCCCGGCGGCCTCCCCGGCCGGCGGCAGCACCTGGTCCAGCTCGTGGTCGTCGGCGCGGTGGGCGGCCCGCGCCGACGACCGCAGCGTCGCCCGGTCCACCTTGTCGCGCACTCCGCTCAACGTGACCACGAGGCCGCCCTGTTCCTGGGCGTACGCGTGGCCGGACTCCGTGGCCCGGTACCACTGGCCGCCGTCCCGCTCGCACGTCTCCAGGGGCTCCTGGCCGCCGGCGGGCGCGGGATTCTTCGTACAGTCGGCCTCGGCGTGCGGGCGGCGCTCCACCGACAGCTGGATCTGCTGGCCCTCGGGCGTGGTGTAGACGCTGCCGAACCCGTCGTCGCCGACCACCCCGACCGACTGGCGCGCCAGGGTGTACCCGGGGGCCTCGGTCACCCACACATGCTCCGCGACGGTCTGTACGGCCCGCGCCCGCTCCTCCAACTCCGCCCGGTCGGGCGCCGGATCGCCCGAGGAGCTCCGGTCCGCCGCCTCCGAGCCGGGCGGACGCTCGGTGCCGCAGCCCGCCGCCGCGAGGGTCAGCGCCAGCGTCAGGGTCAGGAGGAGGGGCCGGAGCCGGGGCGACCGGGAGCACGGTGTCATGAGCACATCCTTTCGTACGGTGAGGGCTCCCCGCACCGGGAGATCGAACGGCGGCCGGACACCGGAAGGCCCTCCGGGTCGCCGCCCGCTCCACCGGGGCAGGCGCGAAAAGGGGCCGCCGCGCCCCTGGGAGGGGTGCGGCGGCCCCGATGCGGCCGGTGGTGCTCAGCAGCAGCGGAAGCCCTCGCGTGGATCCGCCTCGCGGGCGTCCGTGCGACTGCGTTCGAAGGCGCGGCGGGTCATCACCGGGGCGTCCGGATCGTGGACCCGCGCGTGCGCCACATAGCGGTCGTACGCCGACTCGCCGGTCAGCTCACGGACGTACCAGCGGATCCGTCCCGCCACCCGCCGGACGTCCGCGACGGTCATGTCGGGCTCCCCGTTCCCGCGGCCTCCTTGCGGATGCCGCCCTCGGGGCCGACGCCGGCGGCGACCAGTTCGGCCTTCTCCTCCGGGGTCGCGATGAGCGAGGCCGGGGCGACGAGCTTGGACTCGACGTACGGCGCCTCGTGGAGCTTGACGCTCTCCGGGTCGCGGATGGCCTTGTAGCAGACCCGCCCGGCGTCCACGAGCACCACGATGATGAGGAGCGCGAACAGCGCGCTCAGCACCCCGTCGACGGTGGAGTTGGTGACGACGGTCCGCATGTCGTCCATGTTCTTCGCGGGGGCCAGAACCTCGCCCGCGTCGATGCCCGCCTGGTACTTGTCGCGCTGGGCGAAGAAGCCGACCTTCACGTCCTCGGAGAAGATCTTCTGCCAGCTCGCGGTGAGGGTGACCGCCACGTCCCAGGCGAGCGGGACCGCGGTGACCCACGCCCACTTCAGGCGGCCGGACTTGACGAGCAGGGTGGTGCAGACGGCCAGCGCGACGGCGGCCAGCAGCTGGTTGGCGATGCCGAAGAGCGGGAAGAGCTGGTTGATGCCGCCCAGCGGGTCGTGCACGCCGACCCAGAGGAAGTAGCCCCAGCCGCCGACCACGACGGCGCTGGCGAACCAGACGCCCGGCTTCCAGCTGACCTCGCGGAACGGCTTGTAGGCGTTGCCCAGCATGTCCTGGAGCATGAAGCGCCCGACCCGGGTGCCGGCGTCCACGGTGGTCAGGATGAAGAGCGCCTCGAACATGATGGCGAAGTGGTACCAGAACGCCTTCATCGCGGTCCCGCCGACCACCGCGGAGAAGATCTCCGACATGCCGAGCGCGAAGGTGGGCGCGCCACCGGTCCGGGAGAGCAGGCTCGCCTCCTCGACGTCCTTGGCGGCCTGGGCCAGGGCGTCCGGGGTGATGGTGAACCCGAAATTTGCCACGGCCTGGGAGGCGGACTGGACGCTGTCACCGATCACGCCGACGGGCGCGTTGATGGCGAAGTAGAGGCCGGGGTCGATGATGCAGGCCGCGATCATCGCCATGATCGCCACGAACGACTCGACCAGCATGGCGCCGTAGCCGATCATCCGGATCTGCGTCTCCTTCTGGACCATCTTCGGCGTGGTGCCGGAGGAGACCAGGGAGTGGAAGCCGGAGAGCGCGCCGCAGGCGATGGTGATGAAGACGAACGGGAACATCGAGCCGGCGAAGACCGGGCCCGAGCCGCTGGAGGCGAAGTCGGTCACGGCGGGCATCTTCAGGGTCGGCAGGGCGACGATCACGCCCAGGGCCAGCAGCCCGATCGTGCCGACCTTCATGAAGGTGGAGAGGTAGTCGCGCGGGGCCAGCAGCAGCCACACGGGGAGCACGGAGGCGAGGAACCCGTACACGATCATCCAGATGACCAGCGTGCCCGGCTCCAGCGTGAAGAAGTCCGCCCACGACGACTCCGCGACCCAGCCGCCCGAGACGATCGCGAGGAGCAGCAGCGCGACGCCTATGAAGGAGACCTCGCTGACCTTGCCGGGCCGCAGGATGCGCAGATAGACGCCCATGAAGAGGGCGATCGGGATCGTCATGCCGATCGAGAAGACGCCCCACGGCGAGTGGGCGAGCGCGTTCACGATGACCAGCGCGAGGACCGCGAGCAGGATGATCATGATGATGAAGACCGCGACCAGGGCGGCGATCCCGCCGACCGGCCCTATCTCGTCGCGTGCCATCTGGCCGAGCGAACGGCCGTTGCGGCGGGTGGAGAAGAAGAGCGTCACCATGTCCTGGACGGCGCCGGCGAAGATGACGCCGACGACCAGCCAGATCGTGCCCGGCAGATATCCCATCTGCGCGGCGAGCACGGGGCCGACCAGGGGCCCGGCCCCCGCGATGGCGGCGAAGTGGTGGCCGAACAGGACCCGGCGGTCGGTGGGATGGAAGTCGACGCCGTTGTCCAGCCGTTCGGCGGGGGTCGCGCGGTTCTTGTCGACCTTCAGGACCCGGTTGGCGATGAACCGGGAGTAGAAGCGGTACGCGATGGCGTACGAGCCGAGGGCCGCCGCCAGCATCCAGGCGGCGGAGACCTCTTCACCCCGCGAGAGCGCGAGGGTGGCCCAGCCGATGGCGCCGGCCAGGGCCACCAGGCTCCAGACGACTATGGACTTCGGGGTCGGCGCCCGCCGTCCGGGTGCGGGTGGAACCGGTGGTGCTGATGTGGGCGTTTCCGGCATATCGATCCGTCCCCTCGCGCGATCACTGTCGTAACGTGCGCGAAATCTAGGTGGTACGGCCGCTCTCCGGAACCCCTGTCCGCATACCGGTCGCGTATCGCCGATGTCTCCACCGAAGCTCCGCAGTCATGACACGGGTCGGATGGGGGATCGGTTCACGCGGTCCCCGCCCCACTCGGGATGACCGAAAACAGGCGGTGGCCCGGGGAAGGGTCCCCGGGCCACCGCCTGTTCGCGCTCTGCCGGCTCTCAGTCCGTCGGGCGCTTCAGACGGGCCACGAACTTGTAGCGGTCGCCCCGGTACACCGAGCGCACCCACTCCACCGGTTCGCCCTGGCCGTCCACCGAATGGCGGGACAGCATGAGCATCGGCAGACCCACGTCGGTGCCCAGCAGACCTGCCTCGCGCGGGGTGGCGAGCGAGGTCTCGATGGTCTCCTCCGCCTCGGCGAGACGGACGTCGTACACCTCGGCGAGCGCGGTGTAGAGCGAGGTGTACTTCACCAGCGAACGGCGCAGCGCCGGGAAGCGTTTGGCCGAAAGGTGTGTGGTCTCGATCGCCATCGGCTCCCCGCTGGCGAGCCGGAGCCGCTCGATGCGCAGCACCCGGCCGCCCGTCGAGATGTCCAGCAGGCCGGCGAGCGTGTCGTCCGCCGTGACATAGCCGATGTCCAGCAGTTGGGACGTCGGCTCCAGTCCCTGGGCACGCATGTCCTCGGTGTACGAGGTGAGCTGGAGGGCCTGGGAGACCTTCGGCTTGGCGACGAAGGTGCCCTTGCCCTGGATGCGTTCGAGGCGGCCCTCGACGACCAGTTCCTGGAGCGCCTGGCGCACGGTGGTGCGCGAGGTGTCGAACTCGGCCGCCAGGGTGCGTTCGGGCGGCACCGGGGTGCCGGGCGGCAGAGTGTCCGTCATGTCGAGGAGATGGCGCTTGAGCCGGTAGTACTTCGGTACGCGCGCCGTGCGCGTACCGGCACCGGTCTCGCTCCCCGTACTGCCCCCGTCGGCACCCATGGCCCGCCTTCCCGACTGCTGCGTTGCTGCCGTCACCGGCTCCTCCGTCTGTCGCGGCTCACATGGTGGCACGGTCCGGTCACGGGTCGTCGCCCTCCCTTAGGTGTCGGTCCTATAACGGACGCGAGTGCACTTCTTATACACCCTTGACACCCCTAAAGGTCTAGGCCAAGCTCCCGGTACTGGTCTAAACCATTAAAGACCAGGTCCAGCCCCAGCAGAACTCGTCGAATGTCTTCGCGGTGGGTGGGGTTGCAGCATCCCTGAGGAGGGTTTGACGTGAAGCGCAAGCTCATCGCGGCTATCGGTGTCGCGGGCATGTTGGTTTCGGTCGCGGCGTGTGGTTCGGACGACAAGAACTCGTCCGCGGACCCGAAGGACCGCAAGGAAACCCTGACCGTCTGGCTCATGGGCGAGGCCCGGTCCACCTGGCCGGAACTGGTCAAGGACGTCAACGCCGAGTTCAACAAGAAGTACCCGGGCGTCAAGGTCAAGGTTCAATACCAGCAGTGGGCCGACAAGGTCAAGAAGCTGGACACCTCCCTCGCCGGTGACAAATTCCCGGATGTCGTCGAACTCGGCAATACCGAGACCATGCAGTACATCCTCAATGGTGCGCTCGGAGAAATCGACCCCAAGAAGTACGAGAACTCGGACACCTGGATCAAGGGTCTGAAGGACACGTGCTCCTTCGAGGGCAAGACCTACTGCGTCCCTTACTACGCGAGCGCCCGTCTGGCCGTGTACAACAAGGACATGCTGAAGGCCGGCACCGGCAGCGACGCTCTCCCGCAGACCGAGGACGAGTTCCTCGCCGCGATGGACAAGGTCTCCACCGAGCTGGGCAAGAAGGACAAGCGCGCCTCCTCCCTCTACTTCCCGGGTCGTTACTGGTACGCCGCGATGTCCTACGTCGCCGCCTACGGTGGCCAGATAGCCACGTACGACGAGGGCGGCAAGGAGTGGAAGTCCGCGCTCTCCACCCCGGAGGCCCAGAAGGGCATCCAGCACTTCATCGACCTGGTCAAGAAGTACAACAAGGCCGATGTGACGAAGGACGAGCAGGACCACGCCAACGTCATGGCCAACGAGAAGGCCGCGGTCATCTACGGCCAGGCCTGGGAGGCCGGCAGCGTCACCACGGGCGAGAACGGCAACCCGAAGCTCGAGGGCAAGATCGCCACGGCCGGTATGCCCGGCCCCGAGGGCAAGGCCCTCCCGTCCTTCATCGGCGGCTCGGACCTCGCGACGGTCTCCAAGTCCAAGGTCCAGGACCTCGGCGAGGAGTGGATCTCCCTCTTCACCAACGCGAAGTCCATGGAGGTCCTCGCGTCGAAGAACATCCTCCCCAACAACGAGAAGCAGCTTGAGCCGCTGAAGGCCAAGCCGGAGACCGCCGCCATCGCCAACGCGGTGCCGGACGCCTGGTTCACGCCGATCGCGCCGGGCTGGGCCTCCATCGAGAAGGAGGAGATCCTCCAGAACATGCTCCTGGAGATCGTCAAGGGCTCCTCCGTCGCCGACGCCACCAAGAAGGCCGACGACAAGATCAACGCGCTGATCAACAAGGAATCCTGACCTTCCGATCGCCAGGCGGGGCCCGGCGTCAGCGCCGGGCCCCCGCTCCTTTCCCGCAAGTGAATGCCGTGAATTCCGGGGCCCGCCCCGGACCCGCGATGGAAGGTCAGCCACGTGTCTGCCGCTGATACCAAGGCCGCCGGGCCGCCGGTCCCCGTACCACCCGACCCGCAGGCGACGGTGAAGTCGTCCTCCGACGAGGACGCGCCCCGGGTGCAGAAGAGAAAGCGGAAGAAGGGGGAACTGCTCCCCTATCTCCTGATTCTCCCGGCGATCGTGGCGATCGCCGCCGTCTACCTCTACCCGCTCGGCAAGACGGTCGTCATGTCCTTCCAGGACATGGGCCGGCGTGAGCTGTGGTCCGGAGAACCGGCGCCATGGGTCGGCTTCGAGCAGTTCACCAACATCCTCGGCGACTCCGAGTTCTGGTGGGTCACCTTCCGCACGGTCGTCTTCATGGCCGTCTGTGTGACGCTGACCATGGGGATCGGGCTGCTGGTCGCCCTGCTGATGCGCAAGCTCTCCACCTGGGTCCGGCTGGTGCTCACCGCCTGCCTCATCGCCGCCTGGTCGATGCCGCTGATGGTGGCCGCCTCGATCTTCCGTTTCATGGCCGACTCCGACTACGGACTGATCAACACCCTGATCGCCAAGGTCGCCGGCGAGGACTGGCTCGGACACAACTGGTACCTCAACCCGATCCAGGGCTTCGGCATCATCACCCTGCTGGTCGTCTGGGGCGCCATCCCGTTCGTCGTCGTCACCCTGTACGCCGCCCTCACCCAGGTCCCGCAGGAACTGGAGGAGGCCGCCGCCCTCGACGGCGCCAGCGCCTACGGCATCTACAAGTTCGTCACCTGGCCGGTCATCAAGCCGGTCTTCACCATGGTCGCCACCCTCTCGGTGATCTGGGACTTCAACGTCTTCGGTCAGATCTGGCTGCTGCGCGGCAACAAGCCCGAGCCGGAGTACGAGACCCTCGGCCTCTACTCCTACTCCAAGGCGTTCGAGTCCACCTCCTTCAGCCAGGGCACCGCGATCGCCCTGATCACGGTGCTGCTGCTGTCCGGCGTGGCCGTGTACTACCTGCGCCAGCTCATGAAGACGGGAGAGGTCGAATGAGCAGCTCGACCCAGACACAGGTCCAGACGCAGGTGCTGCGCCCCGACCGCAAGAAGAGCCGGCTGCACTTCGACCTCATCGGCCTCGTCGTCGCCCTGGTCATGGTCTTCCCGGTCTACTGGCTGGTCATCAGCGCCCTGCGGCCCAACCACGAGATCCGCAGCTACGACCAGACCCTGTGGCCCACGTCGATCACCTTCGACAACTTCGTCCGGGCCACCGAGCAGCAGAACTTCGCCACCGCCATCCAGTCCAGCCTGATCGTCGCGGTCACCGCGGTGGTCGGCGGCATGATCATCGCGACCCTGGCGGCCCTGGCGATCGGCCGGTTCCGGTTCTTCGGCCGCAAGGCCCTGGTCCTGATCATGATCCTGGTCCAGATGCTGCCGCCGACGGCGATGCTCATCCCGATCTACGCCCAGCTCAACGCCATGGGCGGGATCGACGAGTACTGGGGCCTGATCGTCGTCTATCTGGTCTCCACGCTGCCCTTCGCCACCATCATGATCCGCGGCTTCGTCGTGAACATCCCGGTGGAGCTGGAGGAGTCCGCGATGGTGGACGGCTGCACCCGCTTCCAGGCCTTCCGCCGGGTGATCTTCCCGCTGCTCGCCCCCGGGCTCGCCGCCGCGTCGATCTTCGCCCTGGTGAACGCGTGGAACGAGTACCTCTTCGCGTACATCCTGATCAACGACAACTCCAAGTACACGCTGAACGTCTGGCTGATGACGTTCACGACCGAGCGCGGAACGGACTACGGCGCGCTCATGGCGGCATCGACCATGATCGCCATCCCCGTCGTCGTGTTCTTCATGATCATTCAGAAGAAGATGGCCGCAGGCCTCACTTCCGGCGCCGTGAAGGGATAGTGCGGGCTCATGACCACCCTCGTTTCCACCACGGACACCGTGACGCGCGACGCGCTCGCTGTGCTCCAGCCCGGGTTCACCGGAACCACCGCACCGGACTGGCTGCTGCGCCGCGTCGGTGAAGGCCTCGCCTCCGTCGGCCTGTTCGGCCGCAACATCACCTCGCCCGAACAGCTCACCGCCCTCACCGGACGGCTGCGCTCCGAGCGGGACGACGTCCTCGTCGCCATCGACGAGGAGGGCGGCGACGTGACCCGCCTGGAGGTCACGCACGGCTCCTCCTTCCCCGGCAACTTCGCCCTCGGCTCGGTGGACGACGTCCACCTCACCCGGGCCGTCGCCCAGGAGCTCGGCCGCCGGCTCGCCGAGTGCGGCGTCAACCTCAACTGGGCGCCGTCCGCCGACGTCAACTCCAACCCGGGCAACCCGGTCATCGGCGTGCGCTCCTTCGGCGCCGACACCCGCCTGGCCGCCCGGCACACCGCCGCGTACATCGAGGGGCTCCAGGCCGCCGGTGTCGCCGCCTGCACCAAGCACTTCCCCGGGCACGGCGACACCGCGGTCGACTCGCACCTCGCGCTGCCCCGCATCGACGTGGACCTCGACACCCTGCACGCCCGTGAGCTGGTGCCCTTCCGGGCGGCCATCGCGGCGGGTTCCAAATCGGTGATGAGCGCGCATATCCTTCTTCCCGCACTCGACCCGGACCGCCCGGCGACCCTGAGCCCGCAGATCCTCACCGGTCTGCTGCGCCAGGAGCTGGGCTACGACGGCCTGATCGTCACCGACGCCGTAGAGATGGACGCCATCGCCGGTACGTACGGCATCGAGCGCGGGTCCGTCCTCGCCCTCGCGGCGGGCGCCGACGCCATCTGTGTGGGCGGCGGCCTGGCCGACGAGGAGACGGTGCTGCGGCTGCGCGACGCCCTCGTCGCGGCCGTGCGCAGCGGGGAACTGACCGAGGAGCGGCTCGCCGACGCGGCCGCCCGTGTACGAGCCCTCGCGTCCTGGACGCAGAGGGCCCGGGGGGATGTCCCGGAGCCGGGCGCGGCAGTGCAGGAGGGGACCGCGCCCGGCACCGGTGTCAGCTCCGACATCGGTCTGGTGGCCGCCCGCCGCGCGGTCCGGGTGACCGGCTCCGGCGACCGGCTGACGGAGGCGGCGTACGTCGCCTCGTTCAGCGCGGAGGCGAACATCGCGGTCGGCGACGAGACCCCGTGGGGCATCGCCGCCGAGCTGGACAGGATCCTGCCCGGCACCGGCACGGACACCTACACCGAGGAGACCGAGGCCGTCGCGGACGCGATCCTGGCGGCGGCGGGGGAGCGGCGCATCGTCGCCGTGGTCCGCGACGAGCACCGGCACAGCTGGATGAGCGGGGCGCTCGACGCCCTGCTGGCGGCCCGCCCGGACACGATCGTGGCCGAGATGGGCCTGCCCCAGTCGGACCCGAGGGGCTCGCTGTACATAGCCACCCATGGCGCGGCCCGAGTCTGCGGCGTAGCAGCAGCAGAAGCGATAACAGGTACGAAGGCCTGACCCGACAGGGGCCGAAATCAAGCCCGTCCGGCGATTGAGGACAAGCCTCTCGCCGGACGGGCGGCACGACGGCGAAGGGCCGGGACACCGTCAAGGCGTCCCGGCCCTCGGCCGTGCACGGCAGGCGGCAGGACCTACAGCCCCTGCCACTCCGGCTTCGCCGCATACGTGGCCCGGAAGTAGTCCGCCAGCTTCAGCTTCGACGCCGCGGCCTCGTCCACCACCACCGTCGCGTGCGGATGCAGCTGGAGCGCCGAGGCCGGCACGATCGAGGCGACCGGCCCCTCCACCGTCTGGGCGATGGCCTCCGCCTTGCCCTCACCGGTGGCCAGCAGGATCGGGTGCCGGGAGTCCAGGATCGTCCCGATGCCCTGCGTGATCACGTGGTGCGGCACCTGATCGATGTCGTCGTCGAAGAAGCGCGCGTTGTCGACCCGGGTCTGCTGCGTCAGCGTCTTGATCCGGGTGCGCGAGGCGAGCGAGGAGCACGGCTCGTTGAAGCCGATGTGCCCGTCCGTGCCGATGCCCAGGAGCTGGAGGTCGACACCGCCCGCCTCCGCCAGCGCCCGGTCGTACGCCTCGCAGGCCGCCTGGACGTCCTCGGCCGAGCCGTCGGGGCCCATGAAGGAGGCCTCGGAGAGCCCGAGCGGCTGGACGACCTCGCGCAGCACCACCGAGCGGTACGACTCCGGGTGGCCCGCGGGCAGCCCGACGTACTCGTCGAGCTGGCAGATCCGGGCGCGCGAGGCGTCGACCGCGCCGGCGGCGACCTTCGACGCGAGCGCGCGGTAGATGGGCAGCGGGGTCGAGCCGGTGGCAACGCCGAGCAGGGCGTCGGGCTTGCGGCCGAGCAGGGCGACGATGGCCTCCGCGATCAGTTCGCCGCCTGCCGTGGCGTCCGGGACGATGACAACTTCCACGCTGTGCCTGCCGATCTGACTAGGGGAGCCGGTGGTATAGACCAATCAAGTTCCCAATTTAGCAGAATCGAGCAGCCGTACGGTGAACAGTCCGCCCATCGGCCGCACCCGGACCGCACCCCCGGCCCCGCACGCCCCGGCCCGCTGGCGGGCCACCGCATTGCCTGGTCGACTTGTCCGGTACGGCGCGGATCGCGCACCCCCCGCGCACGCGCCGTCCCGTACGCCGACAGCGCAGGGAGGCCCCCACATGTCCGCCACCCCTCCGGCCGACCGGAGCGGCCAGGGCGACGAGCCCGGCCGCATCATGTCCGGCGAGATGGCCGAGCAGCCCGCGATGCTGCGCCGGATCCTCGAACAGGGCGCGCCCCGCATCAACGAGGTCGCCGCCGAGATCGCCGCCCGGAAGCCCCGGTTCGTGCTGCTCACCGCCCGGGGTACGTCGGACAACGCGGCGCTGTACGCGAAGTACCTGCTGGAGATCCGCCTCGGTCTGCCCTGCGGACTGGCCTCGATGTCCACCACGACGGCCTACGGGGCCAAGCCCGATCTGCGGGACGTCCTGGTGGTCACCGTCAGCCAGTCGGGCGGCTCGCCGGACCTGGTGGCCTCCACGCGGGCCGCCCGGGAGGCCGGGGCCGTCACGCTCGCCGTCACCAACAACCCGGACTCCGCGCTCGCCGCCGTGTCCGAGTACCACATCGACATCCTGGCGGGCCCGGAGAAGGCGCTGCCGGCCACCAAGACGTACACCGCCTCCCTCCTCGCCCTCTACCTCCTCGTGGAGGGCCTGGGCGGCCGGGACGGCGCCGCGGCCGCCGCGGGCCTGCCCGACCTCGCGGGCGCGATCCTGGGCCGCCGGGCCGAGGTCAAGGCGCTGGCCTCCCGCTACCGCTTCGCGGAGCGGATGGTGATCACCTCGCGCGGCTACGGCTACCCGACGGCCAAGGAAGCGGCCCTGAAGCTCATGGAGACCAGCTACATCCCGGCTCTCTCCTACTCCGGCGCGGATCTGCTGCACGGCCCGCTGGCGATGGTCGACAACATCTCCCCGGTGATCGCCGTGGTCACCGACGGCCGGGGCGGCGAGGCCCTCCAGCCGGTGCTGGACCGGCTGCGCGGACGCGGCGCGGATCTCTTCGTGGTCGGCCCCAAGGCCCAGGTGGAGGCGGCGTCGGCCGGCTTCTCGCTGCCCACGGCGGGCGTCCCGGAGGAGTTGCAGCCGATCCTGGAGATCCTGCCGCTGCAGATGCTGGCGTACGAGGTGACGATCGCCCGGGGCCAGGATCCCGACGCGCCCCGCGCCCTGGCCAAGGTCACCGAGACCCGCTGAGGACCGGAGGCGTACGGCCCGGAAACACCCGCGGGCCGCGGCGCCAGGACGGGACCCTCAGCCCGTCCGGCACCGCAGCCCGGAGCTACCTGGCCGGCGGTGTGCGGTGCCTCCGGCCACTGGAGGCACCGGCGCGGTCAGGGCAGAGAGCGCCGGGTGCCTCGGTCCACTCTCCTGTGCGGGGAGAGCGGAGGTCTTGATGAACATTGTGGACTAGACCAATTGCCCGTGTCCATCCATGTGCACGACATTCTCCGGTGGGGCGCCGCGCCTGTCCATCGTCGTACCCACTGCACGGCCCGCCGGGCCGATCGGTTCGAACGGCCCGGGTGACCACAGGTACGCTCCACACGTGCCCTCCATGAACGACCTCGTCCGCCAGCACACCGCTCTGAGCGACACCGACCTCGAGTGGCTCCATCTGCTGGTCTCGGAGTGGCAGCTGCTCTCCGACCTGTCCTTCGCCGACCTCGTGCTGTGGGTCCCGACCCGCGACGGCACGCGGTACGTCTCCGTCGCCCAGATGCGCCCCAACACCGGGCCCACCTCCTACCAGGACGACATGGTCGGCCACCTGGTGCCGCGCGGCCGCCGCCCGCTGCTGGACGCGGCCCTGGACGAGGGCCGGATCGTGCGCGAGGGCGACCCGGAGTGGCGCGAGGAGGTGCCCGTACGGGTCGAGTCCATCCCCGTACGCCGCGAGGGCCGGGTGCTCGGCGTCATCGCCCGCAACACCAACCTGCTCACCGTGCGCACCCCCTCCCGGCTGGAGCTCACCTACCTCCAGTCCGCCTCCGACCTGGCCCAGATGATCGCCGCCGGGTCCTTCCCCTTCCCCGGCCAGCAGGTCGACATGGACGCCTCCCCGCGCGTGGGCGACGGTCTGATCCGGCTCGACGCCGACGGGATCGTGCAGTACGCCAGCCCCAACGGCCTCTCCGCCTACCACCGCCTCGGCCTCGCCTCCGACCTGGTCGGCCACCATCTCGGCACCACCACCGCCGAACTGGCCCCGTCCCGGGGGCCGGTGGACGAGGCCCTGGTCAAGGTGGCCAGCGGTTACGCGCCCCGGGAGTTCGAGGTCGAGTGCGCGGGCGGCGTGATCCAGCTGCGGGCCATCCCGCTCAAGCCCAAGGGCGTCCGCATCGGCTCGCTCGTCCTGCTCCGGGACGTCACCGAACTGCGCCGCCGCGAGCGCGAGTTGATCACCAAGGACGCGACCATCCGGGAGATCCACCACCGGGTGAAGAACAACCTCCAGACGGTGGCCGCCCTGTTGCGCCTCCAGTCCCGCCGGATGGACTCAGAGCAGGGCCGCGAGGCGCTCAACGAAGCGGTCCGGCGCGTCGGTTCGATCGCCATCGTCCATGAGACGCTGTCCCAGAATCTGGATGAGCGGGTCGAGTTCGACGAGATCGCCGACCGGGTGATCGCGATGGTCTCGGAGATCTCCCCGGGCAAGGTGACCTGCCGGCGCACCGGACGCTTCGGGATCCTCGACGCCGAGGTCGCCACCCCGCTCTCCATGGTGCTGACGGAGGTTCTGCAGAACGCCCTGGAGCACGCCTTCGCCGTGGCCGACCACGGGACGGTGGAGGTCTCCGCCGTGCGCGGTGGATCGCCCACCGAAGGGCGGCTGCTGATCACCGTCACCGACGACGGACGCGGCCTGCCCGAGGGGTTCGACCCGAAGCGGGCCGGCAACCTCGGGCTCCAGATCGTACGGACGTTGGTGGAGGGGGAGTTGGGCGGCACGTTCGGCATGGTCCCGGCCCCCGAGCGCGGCACGCAGGTGGTGCTGGACCTCCCGGTCAGCGGCGACAAGTAGGACAGGGCGAGCGCACACAGCGGAGCGGGCCCGGACCGTGGTGACGGTCCGGGCCCGCTCCGTGATGCTCACGTTGCGATGCGCTTCGGGGTACTGCGCGCTGCGACTCGAAGGCGGGGCTGTGCGTACGCTCTGTACGCGCCGCCGGGCTGAGGCTTGGTGCGGTTCTCGCTCAGGCGCTTGCGTTGCGCGCCCGGTTGCGAGCGGCGCGGCGCTTCATCGCGCGGCGCTCGTCCTCGCTGAGGCCACCCCAGACGCCGGAGTCCTGGCCGGACTCGAGCGCCCACTGCAGGCACTGCTCCATGACGGGGCAGCGGCGGCAGACAGCCTTGGCTTCCTCGATCTGCAGCAGCGCAGGACCGGTGTTGCCGATGGGGAAGAACAGCTCGGGGTCTTCCTCACGACAAACGGCGTTGTGACGCCAGTCCATGGCTGCTACCTCTCCTTGGTATTACACGCTTGTTGCTTGTGAATGTGAACGCTTTCACGAATCCCCCCGCAGATGACGGGCCGACCCCCAGATGGACTGGGTGTGGTCTGTGATGGTGAGGAGGGGTTCTGGCTCTCAGTGGAGGCCGGTGTTGCGGGCCGTCCCGATCGCCATGAAGAGATTCCCAAACCTCAGCGACGGATACAACCCCTTCTGGAAAGTTTTTTTTGATTCCTCGGTGTCGACTAGGTCACAGGCGCACTTCTTGGGGGTGGGACCCAGTCCAAACGTTCGAGTTAAAGGACTTTCGGCCCTTCCACTCACACAATCACACGCAGTGCACGGCGTACGCCTGTGAACGTCACGCTCGTACGCAGTCCCAGGTGGTCACCGTCCATCTGGAAGGGCAGTGGGACCTTTGAATGCAAGGTGAAGTCCGTGAGGTCATGCCGTGAAACGGCGTGCTTGCCGCGCGGCCCCTTCTCGGGGCTCGAAGTGAGCAGCTGGGTGCCGTAGAGGGCCACCGCCGGGGTGGACAGACGCTTCAGTCCGAGGACGTCCAGCGCGGTGTCGAAGGAGGCCTTCGGAGAGGCGTACATCGGGCGATTGCCCAGGTAGGTCCAGGGGGCGGTGTTGCAGATTATGGAGAGCGCGAGGTCGGTCACCGGCTCCTGGCCGGGCACGTCGAGCGTGATCTGACCCTGTCTGCGGTGGGCCTCGTTCAGGAACTGCCGCACCACCTGGCGTACGTACAGGGCATGCGTCGAACGCTTCCCGTGCTCGCGCTTCTGTTCGACCCGGCCGATGACTCCGGCGTCGAATCCGAGACCGGCGCAGAAAGTGAACCAGCGTTCGGGAACGGACTCGTCCTCGGTTCCCGGAGTGCCGGCGGCCAGGCCCAGACCAACCGTGCGTTCGGTCCGGTTCTCCAGGGCGTCCAGAATCGCGCCGGTCGCCTCCACCGCGTCGTTCGGCAGCCCCAGGGCGCGCGCGAAGACATTGGTGGACCCGCCGGGGACCACGGCGAGCTTCGGGAGGCTGTCCACGTCCGGGCCCCGGTGCAGCAGCCCGTTCACGACCTCGTTCACCGTGCCGTCGCCGCCGAGGGCGACCACCAGATCGATGTCGTCGCTGTCCGCGGCCCGCCGCCCCAGGTCGCGTGCGTGCCCCCGGTACTCGGTGGTCACCGCCTCCAGCTTCATCTCGCTGGCCAGCGCGTGGATGAGCACGTCACGGGTGCGGGCACTGGTGGTGGTAGCAGCTGGGTTGACCACGAGGAGTGCGCGCATGACGGTCAGCCTACCTACCGGGCGGTTCGGCGCTGAAGTCCCGGTTCGCTGCGCTCGGGCCCGGTGACGGAGCGTGACGGCCCGCCCCGGTCCACCGCCGAACGGGTGGGCCCCCGCGCACCCCGGCTTCACTTCCGGGCCCCGGGGATGCCAACCTGAAAGGCGTGAGCACTCAGCAGACACCCTCCACGCCGTCGCCCTCCGCAGCGGAGCGCCCGACCAGGATCACCGTCCTCGCCGGGGTCAACGCCCTCGAAGGCGTGGCGCTCGCCGTCGGCGGCGTCTATCTGCTGATCATGGGGGTGCTCGGGAAGCTGGAGAGCACGCAGCAGGCCGAGACGGTCGGGATCACCCTGATCGCGCTCGGCGCGATCCCGCTGATCGCCGCCCGCGGACTGCTGCTGCTGCGCAGCTGGAGCCGGGGGCCCGCGCTGATCACCCAGATCATGGCGCTGCCGGTGGCCTGGACGCTGCTGCGCTCACAGGGCGCCCTCATCCCCACCGGCATCGTCCTGGCGGCGGTCGCCGTCACCGGCCTCGTGCTCGTCCTGAACCCGGCGACCACCCAGATCCTGGGCATCCGCCGCGGGCCCAGGACGACCCCCGAGGCCTGAGCCCGCGGGCTACTCCTCTACGAGCAGCCGCTCACGCAGCTGCGCCAGGGTGCGGGCCAGCAGCCGCGAGACGTGCATCTGCGAGATGCCGACCTCCTGGGCGATCTGCGACTGGGTCATGTTCCCGAAGAAGCGCAGCAGCAGGATGCGCTTCTCGCGCGGCGGCAGGTCCTCCAGGAGCGGCTTGAGCGACTCCCGGTACTCCACGCCCTCCAGCGCCTCGTCCTCCGAGCCCAGCGTGTCCGCGACCGCCGGCGACTCGTCGTCCGTGTCCGGCACGTCCAGCGAGAGCGTGCTGTACGCGTTGGCCGACTCCAGGCCCTCCAGCACCTCCTCCTCGGAGATGCCGAGCCGCTCGGCCAGCTCGTGCACCGTCGGCGAGCGGCCGTGTTGCTGGGAGAGCTCCGCGGTGGCCGTGGTCAGCGACAGCCGCAGCTCCTGGAGACGGCGCGGCACCCGCACCGCCCAGCCCTTGTCCCGGAAGTGGCGCTTGATCTCGCCGACCACCGTGGGGGTGGCGTACGTCGAGAACTCCACGCCCCGGTCCGGGTCGAACCGGTCCACGGACTTGATCAGCCCGATCGTGGCGACCTGGGTCAGGTCGTCCAGCGGCTCGCCCCGATTGCGGAAGCGGCGCGCCAGATGCTCCACCAGCGGCAGATGCATCCGCACCAGCCGGTTGCGCAGCTCGGCCTTCTCCGCCGAACCGTCGGGCAGCTCCCGCAGCTCGAAGAACAGGGCCCGGGCCCCGCTGCGGTCGTGTGGATCGTGGTGCCCGTGCTCGCTCATCTGGCCCGCCCGCTCTGCCTGCGACTGCTGCTCCACCGCGACGTTGAGGCTCTCGGGCCCGTCCGCTCCGTCCACCGGATGCGGCCGGGCCTGTTGCTCCGGGATGCCTGCTGGGCGCACCACCCCGGATCGGATCGTCTCGTCCCGCACAGGACCGTCCCCGTTCCCGTCGCTCACGCCGGCCCGGGGCCCGCGCCGCGCTGTTTGTAGAGGCTGATGCTGACCGTACGGTCGTCGGCGACCGTGGAGTCGACCTTGCCGGCCAGCGCGGAGAGCACCGTCCAGGCGAAGGTGTCGCGCTCGGGCGCCCGGCCGTCCGTGGTGGGCGCCGACACCGTCACTTCGAGGGAGTCGTCGACGAGACGGAAGACGCAGCTGAGGACGGAGCCCGGCACGGCCTGCTGGAGCAGGATCGCGCAGGCCTCGTCGACCGCGATGCGAAGATCCTCGATCTCGTCGAGAGTGAAGTCCAAACGCGCTGCGAGACCGGCCGTGGCCGTTCGCAGCACCGACAGGTAGGCACCCGCAGCGGGCAGCCGGACTTCTACGAAGTCCTGATTCCCGGGCTCGCCTGCGATCTGGGACACCCTCACCTCCAAGGTGGCACAAACTCTTTCGAGGTTCCGGGAAGGGTGGCCCGGAGCCATGCGGTCCGTCGACGGTTCTTCGGCTCGGCGACGTTATCGGATCCATGATGCCGTGTCGTACGGACCCCATACCCCGACCGTCACTCATGGTAAGCCCATGAGTACGCACAGTGGCTAGGGGTCTGCGGCGTCCAATTACGAAGAACCAGCGCCGCATTGACGTACCCAGGCGTCAGACGATCGAACCGTCCTCGAAGCACCAGCGCCAGCTCTCGCCCGTCTCGAAGCTCCGCATCACGGGGTGACCGGTCGCCCGGAAGTGTCCGGTGGCGTGCCGCAGCGGCGACGAATCGCAGCAGCCGACGTGCCCGCAGGTCAGGCAGAGCCGCAGTTGCACGGGGTGGGTGCCCGCCTCCAGGCACTCGGGACAGGTCTCGCCGAGCGGCACGGGCTCGGGGCGTGGCAGATCCGCTACATGCGCACACTCGCTCATGATGGGCAGATTACGACGTATCCGAGGACGGTGGGATGGACGCGCTGCCGCTGGTGGCCCTGGTCGCGGCGAGTGCGGCGGTCGCCGGCGCGGCCCGCCGCACCCCGGTGCCCGCCCCGCTCGTGCTGGTCGCCGTGGGGCTCGTGGCCGGCTATCTGCCGGGCGTGCCGACGTACCACCTGGACGCGCACATCGTGCTCCCGCTGCTGCTTCCGCCGTTGCTCTACACGGCGGCCGTGGACAGCTCCTACCTGGATTTGCGGGCCAACGTCCGGCCGGTCGCCCTGCTCTCCGTGGGCTACACCCTCTTCGCCACCGTCGCGGTCGGCTGGCTGGCCTACCGGATCATCCCGGACCTGCCGCTGACCGCCGCCCTGGTCCTGGGGGCGGTCGTCGCCCCGCCGGACGCCGTGACGGCCGCCGCCATCGCCCGCCGGGTCGGGCTGCCCGCCCGGGTGACCACGATCCTCCAGGGCGAGTCGTTGGTGAACGACGCCACGGCGATCACCGCCTTCCGGGTGGCGCTGGCCGCCGCGGTGGGGGAGGGGATGAGCTGGGGCGCCGGGATCGGCGAGTTCCTGCTGGCGGCGGTCGGCGGGGTCGGTGTCGGGCTGCTGCTGATGGTGCCGCTGCACTGGCTGCGTACGCATCTCAAGGAAGCGCTCCTCCAGAACACGCTGTCCCTCCTGATCCCCTTCGTGGCGTACGCGGCGGCCGAACGGGTGCACGCCTCCGGTGTCCTCGCCGTGGTCGTCGTCGCCCTGTATCTGGGCCACCGTTCCTGGCAGGTCGACTTCGCCACCCGCCTTCAGGAGGCGGCCGTCTGGAAGATGGTGGCCTTCATCCTGGAGTCGACGGTGTTCGCCCTGATCGGGCTCCAGCTGCCCTTCGTCCTGAAGGGGCTCGGCGCGTTCGGGGTGTGGGAGGCGCTCGGCTACGCGGTCGTCGTCTTCCTGGCCGTCGTCGTGGTCCGCTTCGTCTGGGTCTATCCGGCCACCTATCTGCCCCGGTGGCTCTCGCGCCGCGTCCGGGAGCGTGAGCCGGGCACCGACTGGACCGCGCCGCTGATCGTGGGCTGGGCCGGGATGCGCGGGGTCGTCTCGCTCGCCGTCGCGTTCTCGATCCCGCTGGTCACGCACGACGGCGAACCGTTCCCGGCCCGCAGCCTGGTGCTGTTCCTGACCTTCACCACCGTCATCGGCACGTTGGTGATCCAGGGCCTGACGCTGCCCGTCCTCGTCCGCGTACTGAAGCTGCCGGGCCCCGATCCGCAGACCGTCACGCTGATCGAGGCACAGGCCCAGAGCGAGGCGTCCGCGGCCGCCGAGGCCCGTCTGGACGAGCTGCTCGCCGACCCGCACAGCAGCCTGCCGCCGCCGCTGGCCGACCGGTTGCGCAGCGTGCTGGAGCGCCGCCGCAACGCCGTGTGGGAGCGCCTGGGCGCCGCCGACCCGGTTACCGGGGAGTCGGCGGACGACACCTACCGGCGGCTGTCGCGGGAGATGATCGAGGCCGAGCGCGAGGTCTTCGTCCGGCTCCGGGACGAGCGGCGGATCGACGACGAGATGATGCGTACGCTGCTGCGCCGGCTGGATCTGGAGGAGGCGGCCGCCTACCGGGAGACGGACGACTCCTGAAGCGGCGCGGGCGGCGTCTCTGGGGTGCCGGTGATCACGGCGGCCACCCGGGCGCCCGGCTCGAACGCCCCCTCCTCGGCCAGCGCGGTCAGCGCGAACAGCAGCTTGGCGACGTAGACGCCTTCCACGGGCAGTCCGTGCCGGTCCTCGAAGTCCGCGGCGAAGGCCTCCAGCCCCGGGGTGGAGCGGGCGTAGCCGCCGAAGGTGAAGCGCTCGTCCAGCGACCAGCTGCCGGACGGGCCGCCGAACGCCTCGCGCTGGAGCCGCTCCACCTCCCGCCCGAGGAAGCCGCCGCGCAGCACCGGGACGCCCAGGGCGCGCTGCCCGGGGTCCAGGCCGGCGGCGAGTCCGGCCAGGGTGCCGCCGGTCCCGCAGGCCACGGCCGCCACATCGGCCGTTCCGGCGAGCTCGCGCCCCAGCGCCGTACAGCCCTGTGCGGCCAGCGCGTTGCTGCCGCCCTCCGGGATGACCTCCACGTCCCCGTACCGGCTCAGCAGCCCCTCCAGGACCTCGGGGGAGGCCTTCGCGCGGTACGTCGTACGGTCCACGAAGTGCAGACGCATGCCGTCGGCCGCGCACCGGGCGAGCGACGGGTTGAGCGGCCGGTGGGCCAGCTCGTCGCCGCGGACCACGCCGATGGTGGGAAACCCGAGCAGCCGGCCGGCCGCCGCGGTGGCCCGGAGGTGGTTGGAGTACGCGCCGCCGAACGTGAGCACGGGGCGCCCGGCGGCGGCCTCCAGGTTGAGGACGAGCTTGCGCCACTTGTTGCCCGGCAGGTCCGGGTGGATCAGGTCGTCCCGCTTCAGGAGCAGCGTCACGCCGTGCCGCGCGAAGCGCTCGTCCTGGACGTCCAGCAGCGGGGAGGGCACCCGGGGCCGCAGGAGGGCGTCGAGGCGGGGCGGGTGGTCGGGCGGGCTGTTCACCCGCCCATTGTCGTCCGCCCTTCGTGCCGGCGACGTTTCAGGATGCGGCCGGCCAGAGGTCCGGGCCGAACACCTCGTAATGGACGTCGGCCGGCCGGACCCCCGCCTCGAGCAGCCGGGCGCGGACGGCCCGCATGAAGGGGAGCGGGCCGCACAGATAGGCGTGCGTGCCCGGCCGTACGGTGATGCCGGCCAGGTCGACGAGGCCGGTGCGGTTCACGGGGTGACCGGCCTCCGGGGTCTCGTACCAGAAGTGCGCCTCGGCGTCCGGGAGCTTCTCCGTCAGCCGGACGTGGTCGGTGCGCAGGGCGTGGTCGGCCGGTGAGCGGTCGCCGTGCACGACGGTGACCGGGCCCCGGTGGCCCTCCTGCGCGAGGTACTCCAGCATCGGGGTGCAGCCGATGCCGGCCGAGGCCAGCAGCAGCGGCGCGTCCAGGTGGTCGAGCACCAGGTCCCCGTAGGGGACGGAGACGCGCAGCAGGTCGCCCGCGCGGGTGTGCTCGTGGAGGTGCCGGGAGACCTCGCCGTCGGGCGTGGCCCGGCCGCGTACGTGTTTCACGGTGATCGACCGCAGCCGGGAGCCGGGGGCGCAGGAGAGGCTGTACTGGCGTATCTGGCGTGCTCCGTCCGGGAGTTCGACCTGTACGGAGACGTACTGGCCGGGCCGGAAGGCGGGCGGGGGCAGCTTCGGGGTGGGCCGGGCTCAGTCGGGCGGCGGGCCGCTGCCGATGCCCAGCAGTAGCGGGCCGGTGGGGGAGGCGACGAGGTCGGTGACGGTGATCGGGTCCAGCGCCGCGTAGAAGGCCTCCTGGGCCTCGCGCAGGGCCCCGCGCAGCCGGCAGGCGGAGCGGAGCGGGCAGGGTGTGTCGCCCTCGCACTCGACGACCTCCTCCGGGCCCTCCAGCTCCCGCACGAGCGAGCCGATCGACGCGGAGCGGCCGGCGGAGGTCAGGGTGAGCCCGCCGCCCCGGCCGCGCCGGGCGTCGAGGAGGCCGAGGTGCTGGAGCCGGGCGACGACCTTCGCGGTGTGCGTGTACGGGACCCGCATGGCGGCCGCCACCTCGCGGGTGGTCGGCGGCTCCTGGCCCTCGGCGACCGCCAGCCGCATGAGGACGCGGAGCGCCACGTCGGTGAATCTCGTCAACCGCATGGGGTCAGCGTAGATAAGTGGCATGGGGGATGCAAATTAAGTGGTCCGCCCGGCGACGGGGATCAACGTGCCCCGCCCGAAGGCGGATTAGTCGCACTCTTTTGTGTAATGGCGGGCCGGTCCTCCTGCTGAAAGGCTTTTGCACGCAGGTCAGCCCATGATCGAAAGGACGTCAGATGTCCGTTGGTGAAGAGGTTCGCGACACGCAGGCGCCGCCGCAGCAGAGTCTGGGGACGGCAGCTGCGCGGAACCTCGCGACGACCACCAAGTCCGCGCCGCAGATGCAGGAGATCACCTCGCGGTGGCTGCTGAAGATGCTGCCGTGGGTGCAGGTACAGGGCGGTACGTACCGGGTGAACCGTCGGCTCAGCTATTCGGTCGGTGACGGCCGGGTGACGTTCGTCCAGACCGGGGACCGGGTGGCCGTGATCCCCGCCGAGCTGGGAGAACTGCCCGCTCTGCGTAATTTCGGGGACGAGGAGGTCCTCGCCGAGCTCGCCCGCAGGTGCGAGCAGCGGGACGTGGCCGCGGGGGAGGTGCTCGCCGCATCGGGGGACGCGGCGGACCGGGTCTTCCTGCTGGCGCACGGCAGGGTCGAGAAGATCGGCGCCGGACCCTACGGCGACGAGACGGAGCTCGGAGTCCTGGGCGACGGCGCGTACTTCGGCGACCAGGGCCTGGTCGACGGCGACGCCGTCTGGGAGTACACGGCCCGCGCGGCCACCCCGTGCACGCTGCTCACCCTGAGCCGTGCCGATGTGTTCAACCTCGCGGAGCGCGCGGACTCGCTGCGAAGCCATCTCGCCGGGCTGCTCTCCATTCCGCATCAGCGGACCAACCACTACGGCGAGGCGGAGATCGACCTCTCCGCCGGCCATGTGGGGGAAGCGGTCGTCCCGCACACCTTCGTCGACTACGACGCGGCGCCGCGCGAGTACGAACTGAGCGTCGCCCAGACGGTGCTGAAGGTGCACAGCCGGGTCGCCGATCTCTACAACCAGCCGATGAACCAGACCGAGCAGCAGTTGCGGCTCACGGTCGAGGCGCTGCGCGAGCGCCAGGAGCACGAGCTCATCAACAACAGGGAGTTCGGACTGCTCAACAACTGCGACTACGGTCAGCGGCTCCAGCCGCACGACGGGGCGCCCAGCCCGGACGACATGGACGAGCTGCTCTCGCGCCGCCGCGGATCGAAGCTCTTCCTCGCCCACCCGAAGGCCATCGCCGCCTTCGGCCGCGAGTGCAACCGGCGCGGACTCGTCCCGGAGAGCGTCGACATCGGCGGCCACCACGTGCCCGCCTGGCGCGGGGTGCCGATCTTCCCGTCCAACAAGATCCCCGTCACCGACGCCCGTACCACCTCCATCATCTGCATGAGGACCGGCGAGGCCGAGCAGGGCGTCATCGGCCTCCAGCAGACCGGCATCCCCGACGAGATCGAGCCGAGCCTCTCGGTCCGCTTCATGGGCATCGACGAGCAGGCGATCATCTCCTACCTGGTGACGGCGTACTACTCCGCCGCCATCCTGGTACCGGACGCCCTCGGAGTGCTGGAGAACGTCGAGGTCGGCCGCTGGCGCTGATCCCGAGTCACCCCGGGGGTCCGGGCGGCAGCTGCCGCCCGGACCCCCGGGTCCCGCACCCATCGCCTCGCCCCAGGGAGTGACCGTGACCATGACCAGTACGGACGCAGCGACGGAAGGGCACGAGGCCGCGGCGCTCCTGGAGCGCACCCGCGCCGTCGTCGACCCACATCTGCGATCGGCCGTGGAGTCGCTGCCCGGCGGCATACGCCGGATCGCGATGTACCACTTCGGCTGGCAGAACGCCGACGGAACCCCCGCCGCCGGCCAGGCGGGCAAGGCCATCAGGCCGGCCCTCGTGCTGGCCGCCGCCCGTGCGCTGGGCGGCGATCCGGAACGCGCGGTCCGGGCCGCCGTCGCCGTCGAGCTCGCCCACAACTTCACCCTGCTCCACGACGACGTCATCGACGAGGACACCACCCGCAGGCACCGGCCCACCGCCTGGGCGGTCTTCGGCATCCCGGACGCCATCATCACCGGCGACGCCATGCTCGCCCTCGCCCAGCGGCTGCTCGCCGAGGACCCGCACCCGGCCGCCGCCCGCGCCGCCGCCCGCCTCTCCTCCTGCGTCATCGAGCTGTGCGCCGGACAACAGGCGGACTGCGCCTTCGAGGAGCGCGGCCCCGACGAGGTCACGCTCGACGAATGCCTCGCCATGGCCACCGCCAAGACCGGCGCCCTGCTCGGCTGCGCCTGTGCGCTCGGAGCCCTCTACGCCGGGGCGGAGGACCGGGCGGTCCGCGCGATGGACGGGTTCGGACGGGAGGCCGGGCTCTCGTTCCAGCTCATCGACGACCTGATCGGCATCTGGGGCGACCCGGACCGCACCGGCAAGCCCGTCGGGGCCGACCTGGCCGCCCACAAGAAGTCGCTGCCCGTGGTCGCCGCCCTCACCTCGGGCACCCCGGCCGCTGCGGAGCTCGCCGCGCTCTACCGAGGGCCCATGACCACGTCCGGCGAGGTCGACCGCGCGGCCGACGCGGTGGACCGGGCCGGTGGCCGGGACTGGGCCCAGGTCTGCGCGGCCGACCGGATGGCCCGCGCGGTCCACCACCTCTCCCGGGCGGTTCCCGACCCGAGCGCGGCGGGCGACCTGCTGGCGCTGGCCGAGTTCGTCACCCGGCGGACCAGCTGAGCCACCTCGCGTGACCGGCGCCGCCTGCTCAACTCTAGTATTCCGGAGGTTGGTTGAAGGGAAGCAACGGAGAGGCGGCGGCCGGTCATGGGCATACGGATCCAGCAGGCGGAGCAGCGGGACCGGGGACTGGTCGTCTCGGTCATGGAAGAGGCGTTCCACCACGACCCGGTCAGCAGCTGGGTGTTCCCCGACGAGGACCACCGGCGCGCGGTGCACGGCAAGTTCCTCGGCGTCTTCGTCGACGTGGCCCTCGCCGAGGGCCGTATCGACATCGCCGAGGACGGAGCCGCGGTGGCCCTGTGGCTGCCGGTGCCCGCCGGGGCCCCCGAGGAGGAGGACCCCACGCCCGCCCTGATGCGGCGGACCGCCGACCCCGACAACGAGCGCTGCGAACTGGTGGGCAGGCTGACCGGAGCGATTCACCCGCACGACCGTGCGCACGCCTACCTGCTGATGATCGGCGTCACCCCCGACCGCCAGGGCGAGGGCATCGGCGCGGAGCTGATCGGGGCGGAGCTGGAGCGCTGCGACCGGGACGGGCGGCCGGCCTATCTGGAGGCCAGCAGCGCCCGGAGCCGGACGCTGTACGAGCGGCTCGGATTCCGCTTCCTCGGCCGCGCCGTCGACCTGCCGGACGGCCCGCCCATGTACCCCATGTGGCGTGAACCCCAGGCTGGTTGAACCACTACGGAGGGTGGTACGGGAGCCGTTCCGGGCAGGGGCTACAGTCCCTGCTCATGACAGATGAGTCGTGGGCCGGCTGGTACCGGGACACCAAGGGTTCCGACGCCGTCGTTCTCACCACGGACGGACAGCAGCTCCGGATCCGGATCAGAGGGGTCGACTTCGAGGGCGAGAGCTTCGACGACCTGGGACCGGTCGCCGGCATACCGCCGGAGAGCGGCATGTTCGCCCTCGCGGACGGCGCGCTCACCGACTGCGTACTGGAGTGGGACCTGCCGCTGCCCGTCCTCGTCGCGGGCGCGCTCCGCCACGCCACGCTCAGCTGCCTGCTCTCGCTGCGCCGGAGCGACCCGGACCTCCACCTCGCCCTCCATCTGGACGGCGCGGTGTACGAATCGGCCCGCGCCGAACGCGACTTCGCCATGGCCCTGGCGGCCGTCCAGCGGATCCTCCCGGACTCCATCCGGATCCAGACCTGTATCGCCTGCGCCTTCTCCGACTACTTCCCGGCCCCCGGCCGCGGCCTCTCCGGCGGTCTCGCCTGCTTCCGGGGGGCCAAGGACGCCTACCGGGGCTCGGCGGGCGAGGACGACGTCCTGGACCTGTGGGACCGGCGGTCCGGGTTCGTCCAGGAGATCTGGAGCTGCCGCGAGTTCGAGATGCGGCCGGCCGACGGCGCGGGCACCGGCCACCGAGGAGCCTTCCCGCTGGAACACGCCTGATCCGGCCTGCCCGACGGCCCCCTGCGCCCCCCCACCCGACGGCCGCCCGCCGCAGCCACCCGACGGCCACCCGCGCCCCCACCCAACCGCCACCCGCGTCCGCCCCGTACCGCACCCAGGTACGGGGCGGACGTGCGTCATCCCGTTGCCGTCGCCTCATTGTTCTACTAGCATGCGAATAACGGAGGTTTTCCATGACACGCAAGAACCTTGGCCGCGCAACGTTCGCCGCCCTGCCCTTTGTCCTCGCTCTCCTCGTCGTCCTCACTGCCTACGCCGCCGTCAAGGACCGCCTGCCCGACCGGCTGGCCGTCCACTTCGACGCCGGTGGCACGGCCGACGGGTACATGAGCCACACCGCCCATCTCCTGTGCACGGTCCTGGTGCTGCTCGTGTTCGCCGCGCTGTGGGCCTTCATCGCGGTCAACGGCAAGCTCCACGGCGGCTCGCACCGCTGGTTCGCCGGCGGAGGATTCGCCGTCGCCGCCTTCCTCGGCTATCTGCTGGTCGCCGTCCTGTACGTCAACGTGGACGCCCCCGAAGGCGGCCCGGCCGACGGCTTCCCCCTCTGGCGCATCGCCGTGGCCCTCGGTGCGGCCGCCGTCGCCGGAGCCCTCGGAGTGCTGCTGGCCCGGCTCGTCCCCGTACCCGAGGACCCCCGCGACGAGGGCTCGGCGGTCCGGGAGCGGCTCACGCTCGAAGACGGCGAGGTGGCCGGCTGGGCGCGCGGGATCGGTGCGTGGTGGGCGCCGGTCGCCGCGCTGGTGCTCCTGGCGGCCGGTGTCGCCGTCGGCTGGGAACAGAACTGGTTCATCGGGGCGCCGCTGCTGCTCCTCGGCCTGGTGACGGCCACCTTCTGCCGCCCTCACGTCACCGTGGACCGGCGCGGCCTCACCGTCTCCGGACTGCTGCCCCGGCCCCGGGTGCGGGTGCCGCTGGAACGGATGGCGGGGGCGGACAGCCGTCGTGTCAACGCCCTCGCGGAGTTCGGCGGTTGGGGCTACCGCATCCGCCCCGAGCGCAGCGGGGTCATCACCCGCTCGGGCGAGGCCATCGTCGTCAGCCTGACGAGCGGCCGCGAGTTCGCCGTCACCGTCGACGACTCGGCCACCGGCGCGGCGCTGCTCAACACGCTGCTCGACCGGCAGCGGGCGGGGCGCTGACCATGCTCTTCCGGGTCGACCCGACCTCCACCGTTCCGCTCGGGGACCAGATCGCCGCCTCGGTCCGGCGTGCGGTCGCCGAGGGCGCGGTGACCCCGGGCGAGCGGCTGCCCGCCGCCCGGGTGCTCGCCGAGTCCCTCGGCGTGAATGTCCACACCGTGCTGCGCGGCTACCAGCGGCTGCGCGAGGAAGGGCTCATCGAGCTGCGGCGCGGCCGGGGCGCGGCGATCACCGCGGGCGCCTCGCCGCAGCGGGCCCGGCTGCTGGAGCGGGTCCGCGAAGCGGTCGCGGACGCCCGGGACCTGGGCATGACCGAGGACGAACTGCTGGCCCTCGTCCGCAGCGAACTCGACGCCTGACAGGCGTTCAGGGGGCTACCGCGCAGAGGACCGTTCCGCGAGCGGAACGGTCCTCTGTCGTGTGGGGGGTGCCGGCCGGCCCCGGGACACGGGACCGGCCGGCCACAGCCGCTGGTACTGCTGGTGTCGCCGGTGCTGCTGGTACCGCTGGTGCGTCCCGGTGTCAGGAGGCGGAGCGGGCGAGGGCGGCCAGGCCGTTCTGCCAGAGCTGGTTCACCCGGGCCCGCTCGTTGGCGTCCGGCTGGGCGTTGGTGCAGGACGGGCCGGGGCCGCCGCCGGACATCAACTCGCTGCACGGGCCGGAGTAGTTGTCCGGCAGGCCGAGCACATGGCCGGTCTCGTGCGTGGTGACGCGGGTCGAGTCGTACTGCTGGTTCTGGGCGTAGTCCAGGAAGATGTACCCGCGGCCGTGCCCGTCGGTGCTCGCGTAGGAGCCGCGCGGGTCGTTGCCCTCGCGGTACGTGAAGTCCGCGTTGGAGCCTTCCTGGAGCTGGACGTTGGAGACCGCGCTGTTCCAGATCTGCGTGCTGTTGGCTATCTGGCTGCGGAAGGACGGCGCGCTCGACGCGTTGTAGGTCACCGTGACGGCCTTGATGCCCGGGTTGGCGGCGCGCTTCTCGGCGACGGACTTCATGACCGCGTCGAGGAAGGCGCGGTTCGCCTCGGCGTTCTCGCCCGAGCCGTTGTACGCGGCGATGCTGGTGGAGGCGGAGGGGGCGGCAGGGGCCGGAGCGGCGACGGCGACGGGTGCGGTGCCGAGCGCGGCGACGAGGCCGAGGCCGGCGGCGGCGGTGGCGACGGCGGTCCTGAGGTGTCTCATGGGGGGATTTCTCCTACCTGTCCGATCGAACCCGCGCCGTGGGGGTGTCCGCTGGGCGGACAAGGCGTGGGGCGGTACGGGGAAGAGTGTGGTGCAGCGCACAGTCGCCGGGGATGATGCCGAACGGCGATAACGCCGCCCTATCGCCGCCCCGCCGCTCTCTTTGCGCACGTCAACCGCTCATCCACATGCCATGCTCACGTCATCGGCACGGCATCGTCACAGGCCTCCGGGCCCAACACTCCCTGAATTGCCGCTGTTTGGTGGGGTTGCGACGTCTGGTGCGCGGCGGGCGGCGGTCATAGTCTCCGCTGCATGGAGCTGGAGGTGAGGCACCTCAGGGCGCTGTGCGCCATCGCCGACGCGGGCAGCCTGCATCAGGCGGCCCGTCGCCTCGGCGTGAGCCAGCCCTCCCTGACCACCCAACTCCGCCGGATCGAGAACGTTCTCGGCGCCGAACTCTTCCGCCGCGAACGCACCGGCTGCCGGCCGACCTCCCTGGGCCGGGCCGTCCTCAGCCGCGCCCGCCCCCTCGTCGACGGCATGAGCGATCTGGTCGCCGAGGCGCTGGCGGAGGCCGAGGCCGCTCGCCCCCGCGGCTCCCGGCTGCGCATCGGCTCCACCGCGAGCCGCGTCATCGGCGGCTGGCTGCGCCGGCTGCGGGTCGCCCTGCCCGGCACCGACATCTCCCTGCGGGTCGACGTATCCGCCCACGCCCTGCTGCGCTCGGTCGAGGCGGGCCGCCTGGACGTCGCCTTCGTGCACGAGGTGGAGGGCTGCCCGCTCGCCCTGCCGGAGGGCCTGGAGCAGCGCGTACTCGTGGACCGCGAACCGCAGTTCATCTCGCTCTCCCGGGACCATCCGGCCGCCCGCCGCCGGGTGGTGGAGCTCGGCGATCTGGCGGGCGACCCGTGGATGGTCGATCCGACGGTGGACGGCGAGTGGGACGGGGTGCGCCGGGTGCTCGGCGCCGCCGGACTGAACCCGCCGGTCCTGCACGGCGATTACCTCACCGCCGCCTCGCTGGTCGTGCTCGGCGAGGCCGTCGCCCCCTGCCAGCCGACGTCGGGCCCGCGTGACGACATGGTGATCCGCCCGCTGCTCGGCGACCCGCTCGCGGTGCGGCTGCTCCTGGTCTCCCGGCCCGGCACGGACATCGAGGTGGTGTACGCGCAGTTGGAGGACGCCTACCGGGACGCGGCGCGACGGGCGAGCGGCTACCACGAGTGGCTGCTGCGCCACCGCTCCCCGCTGGCCTGCACGCCCTGATCTCTGACCTCTGACCTCTGACCGCTCCGCCTCTCCGACCGGGAAGTTCCCCGTTCTGCTGACAGCGTGGTCGTGTTCCCCCGCCACCGTCCGGCGGGCAGGGTCCTGCCATGAGGCTTCTGATGCTGGGTGGTACGGAGTTCGTGGGGCGGGCCGTCACCGATGTGGCGCTGGAGAGGGGCTGGGACGTCACGGTGTTCCACCGCGGCCGTCACGCGCCCCCGCCCGGCGTGAGCGCGCTGACCGGGGACCGGACCGCGGGCCCGGCCGGACTCGCTGCGCTCACGCGGAGCGGGCCGGGCTGGGATCTGGTCGTCGACACCTGGAGCGGCGCACCGTCCGCCGTCAGGGACGCCGCCCGTCTGCTGTCCGGCCGCGCCGGGCACTTCAGTTACGTCTCCAGCCGCTCGGTGTACGCCTACCCGGCCGCCGCCGGACTCGACGAGGACGGCCCGCTGGTGGCCGGCGCCTCGCCCGACGGCGGCGCGGACGTGCCGTACGACCGGGCCAAGCGCGGCGGTGAGCTGGCCGCCCTCGACGCCTTCGGGGACCGGGCGCTGCTGGCCCGGGCCGGGCTGATCATCGGGCCCGGGGAGAACATCGGCCGGCTGCCCTGGTGGCTGTCGCGGATCGCCCGGGGCGGACCCGTGATCGCCCCCGGCCCGCCCGGAGCGGAGCTCCAGTACATCGACGCGCGGGACCTGGCCCAGTGGCTCCTGGACGCGGCGGCGGGCGGGCTGCACGGCGCGTACAACACGGTCAGCCGCCCCGGCCACGCCACCATGGGCGAGCTGCTGGCGGCCTGTGTGCGCGCCACCGGTTCCGACGCCGAGCTGCGCTGGACCGACGCGGAGGTCCTGCTGGCCGCCGGGGTCGAGCCCTGGAGCGATCTGCCGGTCTGGCTGCCGCCGGGCGAGCTGTACGACACGCTCCACCGGGGCGACCACGCCAAGGCGTACGCCGCGGGGCTGAGCTGCCGCCCGGTCGGGGAGACCGTCGCGGACACCTGGGCCTGGCTGGGCACGCTGGGCGGCATCGCGCCCCAGCGCCCCGACCGCCCGGCCGTCGGCCTCGATCCCCGGCTGGAGGCGAAGCTGCTGGCCCTCTGACCCACCGCTTCCGCGTGCGTGTCGCGGCGAAGAACCCACCTATAGGCCTACACAGCGGAGCAATAGCGGCGTGTCATACAAAATGACTAAGTGATGACCATGCATATTGCGCGGCATGGAACAGAAGGCGCGCAGGCGCGGCAACGCAATCCGGGCAGCAGTGACAGTGGCCACGGCCGCGGCGATGGTGGGCGTGCTGGCCCCGGCCGCGGGCGCCGATCCGCTGCCGGGCGGACTGGGACCCTGCCTCGGCAGCTCCTGCCCGCCCAGCTGGAACGACCCCAACAACGGCCCGGTCGAGTACTTCGACAGCAATATCAACGTCTTCGTCGGCGGGGACTTCCTGGTCCGGGAGGCGGCGGCCGAGGCGGAGGGCAAGGTCGTCACGCTCGGCCGCTTCGACATGGACAAGCGGGACGGGGTCTCGCAGATCTACAACGTCGGTATCGCGGGCGTCGGTTCGCGGGTGCCGCCGCCGGACGGCTCCGACTATCTGACGGCGGGCGGGGACATCACCATCGCCGACGGCGAGCGTCTCGTCGCAGAGGAGGGCTCGCACTCCGGCCGCGTCGCGCACGCGCAGGGCCTCACGGGCACGGTGAACCCCACCACCGCCCCGCGCTTCGACGCGGATGCGGCCGCCCCGTACACCGGGCTGCGCCCGCAGCTCACCGAGGCCAGTCACTGCTACGCGTACGACGGCGACGAGCACCGGCAGGCCACCGGCACCTGGCAGGTGGTCGGCGACACCATGACGTTCACCGGGGACGGCTCGTCCGCGATCCAGATCTTCGACGTGGACGTGGACCTGGAGTCGGAGTCGGGCGGCAACACGGGCTTCGTGTTCAACGGCATTCCCGAGGGCGCGACCGTCCTGGTCAACGTCTACGGCAGCACGCGCAGCGTCGCCACGTTCATGGGCTCGTTCCCCAACGAGGGCCTCCGCGAGCACCTGCTGTGGAACTTCCCGGACGCCACCGATCTGTCGCTGACCGGTCCGGCCCAGTTCGAGGGCAGCGTCCTGGTCGGCCAGCCGGCGAGTAACACCGTGCTCAGCATGAGCGGCGCCAACGGGCGCTTCTACACGGCGGGTTCGCTCACCCACACCTCGTCGGGCAGGTCCGGCGGCCAGGAGATCCACGCGTACCCCTTCGACGGCGACCTGCCGACCTGCACACCCGACCCGACGCCGACCCCGACGGACCCGACCCCCACGCCGACGGACCCGACGCCGACGCCGACGGACCCCACGCCGACCCCGACGGACCCCACCCCGACCCCCACGGATCCGACGCCGACCCCGACGGACCCGACGCCGACCCCGACGGACCCCACCCCCACCCCGACGGAACCGACGCCGACCCCCACCGACCCCACCCCCACCCCGACCGACCCCACCCCGACCCCCACCGACCCCACCGAGCCGACCCCCACCCCCACCGACCACACGCCGCACCCCACGCACTCGCCGAGCCACCCGGGTGAGCTGCCCGACACCGGCTCCCGGGGCGGCGAGTGGATCCTCGGGTCCATCGCGGCAGCGCTGGTGGCAGCCGGCGGTACGGTCCTCGTGGCCACGCGCCGGGCGCGTCGCCGCACCTTCTAGCAGGCGCGGAGCAGCGCCGGTTAGCGTGGTCCGATGACCGAACCGCCGACCGGACCGCTGCTGCACCTCGCCGAAGCACCTCTGTGGGAGGCGGCCCGCGGGTCGGGGACGTACGAGATGTCCACCCGCGGCCGCACCCTCCGCGAGGAGGGCTTCATCCACCTCTCGCTGCCCCACCAACTCCCCGGTGTGGCCCGGATGCTGTACGGGAACGACGACCGGGACCTCGTGGTCCTGGTCGTCGACCCCGGTCGCCTCGCCGACCCCGTCCGGTACGAGGCGATGAAGCCCGGCGGCGAGGAGTTCCCACATCTGTACGGACCGCTCCCGGTGGGCGCGGTCGTGGAGGTGCGGCCCTGGCACGGAGACGGAGAACGACGAGAGGAAGACGAACCCCAGTGATCGGCCCCCTCACCGCGGTGACCGGAGCGAGCGGAGCGGTCGGCGGCCGGGTCGCCCGGCGGCTCGCCCGGACCGGCGTACCCGTACGGCTCCTCGGCCGCGACCCCGCCCGCCTGCCCGACGTGCCCGGCGCCGACCATGCGCCCGCCGCCCCCTACGGCGACGGGGAGGCGATGCGCCGGGCCCTCGACGGGGCCCACACCCTGTTCCTGGTCTCCGCCCACGAAAGCCCCCACCGGGTGCGCGAGCACACCACCGCGATCGACGCCGCCGTGGCGGTGGGCGTGGAGCGGATCGTGTACGTGTCTTTCCAAGGGGCCGCGCCCGACGCCACGTTCACCTTCGCCCGCGACCACTGGGACACCGAGGCCCACATCCGTACCGCCGAGGTGCGCCACACCTTCCTGCGCGACAACTGGTATCTGGCCGGGCTGCCCGCGATGACCGGGACCGACGGAGTGCTGCGCGGTCCCGGCGGCGACGGGCGGGTGGCGGCCGTCGCCCACGAGGACATCGCCGACGCGGCGGCGGCCGTGCTGCTGGACGAGGGCACGGACCACGACGACCGGGTCTACGACCTCACAGGACCCGAGGCGTTCACCCTCGCCGAGGCGGCCGAGGAGCTGAGCCGGGTCACCGGACGCCCCGTCGTCTACGTCCCCGAGACCCGCGAGGAGGCCTACGCCTCGCGCGCCGGATACGGGGCCGAGGACTGGGAGGTGGCCGGCTGGGTCACCTCGTACGAGGCCATCGCGGCCGGGGAACTGGCCGCGGTCTCCGACGCGGTGCCCACGCTCACCGGCCACCCGGCCAAGAGCCTCGCCGAATTCCTCACGGAGAACCCGGACAGCTACCGCCATCTGCTGCCCGGCGGCTGACCGCCGGAGCCCGCCTCACCGCCACGGGATGTGCCGCCACGGGCTGCCCTCGCTCTCCGCCAGCAGACGGTGGGCGAGGACGTTCTTCTCGTAGAACGGCCCGTACTCCTCCTCGTCGAACCGCAGCACCCGCCCCAGCGAGTACCCCGCCGAGAACTCCTCCCAGGACCGGTGGGCCGACTTGCTCAGCGCCCCCGCGTAGACGATCGCCTGCTCCGCGTCGGCGGGGGCGCAGTAGCGGGCCGCCAGCCCCCAGCGCGCCAGGTTCACCGCCCGCCCGTAGTCGTAGGCGACCGTCGTGTGCACCCGGCCGTCCGGCGGCAGCAGCCCGTCCGCGCGGAACCGGGCCTCGTAGCGCATGATCCGGCGCACCAGCTCCTCGATGCCCTTCACCGTGCCGGAGTCCGCCCCCAGGTCCTGGGCGTGGCCCGCCGCGGTCTCGCGCCACAGGTCGGCCGAGGGCAACTCGCCCAGCGCGGACGCCAGCTGGTCGCGGGTACGCAGCACGAAGTCCGGCTCCGGCGGGCTGTTGGCGGCCTCCAGCAGCGCGTCCAGCTGCTTGCGCCACTCCGCGTGATCGGTGATGCCCCAGGAATCGCGCAGCAGCTCGCGCTCGGTGGTGTACTCGCGGTAGACGGTCCCGACCTCGTTCCACGGCACCGCGTTCCCGATCGCCAGATGCGCCCCGCAGGCTAGCCCGTACGCCAACGGCCCGTGCAGCGCGCCGTGGCGCAGCGCGAGCAGCCGGTTCTCCGGGAGCCGGTCGTTCTCCGCGTACGCGCGCTGCCACAGGGCCAGGTCCGTAGGTCCGGTCGGCAGCAGCAGCTGGCCGGGCGTGCCCACGTTCACCCCGAGGAACATACGGGGGTCGGACCAGCCGAACTCCGCGGCCCAGCGCAGCGAGACCCCGTGGAAGACCCAGTCCGGATGCCACGCGGGCAGCATGCCCCGGGTGAGCACCGGCCGGCAGACGAAGCCCGACGGGTCGTGGTGCGCGCGCCAGGTGATGGTGTCCGGCCGCGCGTCCACCTCGGCGCGCGGGGCCGGGATGTACAGCTCGGCCCCGGCCAGGGCCGCCAGTTGGGCCCGTGCGTCGCCGCGCAGCGCCGCCTCGTGGAGGAGTTGCTCGGTCTCGGACGGCGGAACCCAGGGAGGCGAAGGAGCCGGGGGCGTCAGGGGAGCCGGGGGAGCCTGGTGGGTCAGGGCTGCCGGGGGAGCCGGGTAGTGGTGCGGCTGGTTCGGGTGGATCGGGTTCATGACCACGCGATGTTCCGGTAGGGGCTGGTGGGGTCCTGGGTGAGGGCGCGGTGCTCGGCGAGCGACTGCCGGTACGTGGGCTCCGCCGCTTCCGGGCCGTCGTCCTCGGCCCGGTGGACGATGCGGGCCATGAGATAACCGAGGGAGAAGTCCGCCCACGACGAGTAGGCGCCCCGGGCCAGCTCGCCGAGGCGCAGCACGTCCTGCTCGGCCTCGTGCGGATCGCCGTACCGGGCCCCGAGCGCGAGCCGTACGACGTTGACCGCCCGGCCCAGGTCGAAGGCGGCCAGGGTGTCCACGCGGCCGTCGGGGGCGAGCGCGCCGTCCGCCCGGAGCCGGTCCTCGTACCGGGCGATGTGGTGCAGCGACCGTTCCGCCAGTGCCCGGTCCTCGGCGTCGCGCGCGGCGAAGGCACGGGCCACCGCCTCGGACCACTCCTCGCGCCTCGGCGTTCGCCCCAGCCGGGCGGCCAGGTTCTGCCGGGTGCGCAGGACGGCTTCCTGGGCGCGCCCGACCAGCTGGTTCTTCATCAGCGACGCGAGGCGGTCGCGGTACTCGGCACGGTGCGGGATGCCCCACGGACTGCGCAGCCGGGCCCGGTCGGTCGCGTAGTCCTCGTAGACGGCGCCGAGCCGGTTCCAGATCAGGCCGTTGGTGACGGCCAGATGGGCGCCGAGCGCCAGGCCGTGGGCGAGCGGGCCGTGCAGCGGTCCGCCGCTGTCGGTGAGCAGCACACCGTGCTCGGGCCCGCCGGAGTGCTCGTCGGCCTTCAGCCAGGCCTTCAGGTGCTTGGGCCGGGCGTCGACCATCGCCGCGTACGGGGTGCCGTGGTTCACCGCGAGCCGGCGCACGTCGTACGGCCAGGTCCGGGCCAGCTCGCCGAGGCTCACCGCGCGGAACACCCAGTCCGGATGCCAGGGCGGCAGCACCCCCGGGGTCAGGACCGGGACGCAGGTCCGCCGGGTGGCCTCGTCGCGGATCGTGGGCAGCGGGGCCGTCCAGCCCGGGATGTCCGCGTGCAGCCGGGCGACGAGCACATACAGCCGGGTCCGCGCGAGCACCTCCACCACCGCGTCGGCGCTCCCGCCCGCGACCGCCGCGGACAGCGCGCGCTCGATCCCGGTGGGCGCCACCGCTCCGCCGCTCTGTGTTCCTGCCCCGTTCCCCGTTGTCACGGAGCCGATCCTACGAAACGGGCCCCGCGCCGGGCCCGGGAGGTCAGAGCTCCTCGGCCCGGGAGGTCGCCGCCCCCTCGTCCCGGGTGGTCAGAGGCCCGCCGGGCGCACCAGCCCCGACTCGTACGCGAACACCGCCGCCTGGGTCCGGTCGCGGACGCCCAACTTGACCAGGATGCGGCCCACATGGGTCTTCACCGTCTGCTCCGCGAGGATCAGCCGCCCGGCGATCTCCGCGTTCGACAGGCCGCCCGCGATCAGCGACAGCACCTCCGTCTCGCGCTCCGTCAGATCCCCGATCCGGGCCTTGAGCGGGGCGCGCGGGGCTCCGGCGGTGCGGGAGAACTCCACGATCAGCCGCTTGGTGATGTTGGGGGAGAGTAGTGCGTCGCCCGCCGCCACCACCCGTACCGCGTGAGCGAGTTCATCGGCCGAGGCGTCCTTCAGCAGGAAGCCGGAGGCGCCCGCGCGCAGCGCCTCGTACACGTACTCGTCGAGATCGAAGGTGGTCAGCACGAGCACCTTGACGGTGGAGCCCTCGCGCGCGGTGATCCGGCGGGTCGCCTCGATCCCGCCCAGCTCGGGCATCCGGATGTCCATCAGCACGACGTCCGGGGCGAGTTCGTCGACCTTGGCGACGGCGTCGAGACCGTTCACAGCCTGCCCGACGACCTCGATGTCCGGCTCGGCGTTCAGCAGGACCGTGAAGCCCTGGCGGACCATCATCTGGTCGTCGGCGATCACGGCACGGATGGGCGGTGTCATGGGGCGTCCTCGGTGGTCGTGGTGGCGGGCAGGAGCGCGGCGACTTCCCAGCCGCCTTCGGGGGTCGGTCCGGTGGCGAGCTCGCCGCCCAGCATCGCGGCGCGTTCGCGCATCCCCAGCAGACCGTGCCGGACACCGGCGGAGGGGGCGGCCGGCCGGTCGGGCGGGGTGTTGACGACCCGGACGGACACTCCGGCGGACCGGTGGCCGATCACCACCTCGGCGCTCGCACCGGGCGCGTGGCGCATCACGTTGCTCAGCGCCTCCTGCACGATGCGGTACGCGGACAGCTCGACGCCCGGCGACAGCGGGCGGGGTTCGCCGGTGGTGGAGACGGTGACGGCCAGACCGGTGGAGCGCACGGTGGCGACCAGCTCGCCGAGCCGGTCGAGACCGGGCTGCGGGGCATGCCGCGTGCTCTGCGCGGGCGCGTCCTCCGAGCGCAGGACGCCCAGCACGCGGCGCAGTTCGGCGAGGGCTTCGAGCGCGTTCTCGCGGATGCCGGTCAGATTCTCCCGCAGCTCCTCGGTGGGGTGCTCCACCAGATGCGGGGCGACCTGGGCCTGGATGGAGATCACCGACATGTGATGGGCGACCACGTCGTGCAGCTCCCGGGCGATCCGGTTGCGCTCCTCCAGCAGGGTGCGCCGGGCCCGCTCGTCGGCGGTCAACTCGGCCTGCACGACGAGGTCCTTACGGGCGAGGCGCACACTGCGGAGCGCGATGCCGAGGGCCAGCGCCGTGACGAACACGAGTGCGGACACCAGGAGGTTGATGTGCGGCAGCCGAGGCGTGTAACGGGCCAGGAGCAGTACCACTCCCATGGTGATCGCCAGCGCGGCGACCGCGCGCCGGGGCCGCACCCGCAGCGCCAGCAGGAACAGGGCGGCTCCCTGCAGAGCCAGTCCCGCGAAGGGCGGGGAATACAGCAGCTCCGGCATGGGAAAGACGCCAGGGATCCACGGGAACGAGCCTTCCGTGGGCGCGGTGGCCTCGGTGACCACCACCGTCACCACCGACAGCGCCGTCGCCGTCCACCACGCCCCCACGGGACGGATCATTCCCGCCACGAGCGCCGCCGACTGTGCGCCGGCGGCCAGTATCGCGAACAGGTAGACCGGGCTTCCTTGCGGGACGAGTTCGCTGACGCGGACCACCATGATGCCGACCGCAGTGATCACCAGCAGCACCAGCAACGAGGGCCGCCACACCGGCGAGCCCGGCTCGCCCATGCGCGGTACCCGGTCGGCGGGCGCGGCCCACAACTCCTCGTACAGCGCATGCGGCGCACGGCGTGCCGCCGCCCGCAGGCGCCCCGCCCTCGATGACGTCACGGCCCCCACCGCCCCCTCGGCTCCGTTCGTCCTCAGACTAGGCACTACGCGCCCACCCCTTCCGCTCGGGGGCGGACTCCCGTACGACGAGGGAGCTCCCGCCGGTACGCCGTCCGCCCTGCTCGTAACCCCGGAACGCCGCCCAGCACCCCAGCAGGGCCACGGCGAACACCGGCAGCCAGAGCGACCGGGCGACCACCCAGCCGGCGCCGTCGGGCACGGTGTGCAGCCCCGGCAGCGGGCCGTCCGCGATCAGCAGCGCGCTCGCCGTCACGACGATCATCGCCGTCTGGTGCCAGAGGAACACGGTCATCGCCGACAGGTTCACCACCGCCACCACCGCCCACACGGCGGGCCTGCGCAGCACCCGCCGCAGCGGCCCGAGTATCAGCAGCGCCGCCCCGCACTGCGCCAGGCCGAACGCCACGGCGGCCAGGCTCGGCGGGTCCAGATTGGAGATCCGGCCGCCCGGAACGCCGACCATGGCGGCCGGATACCCGGCCCACAGCACCAGCGCGAGGGCCGCCGCCGCCCCGCCGAGCAGCAGCGCCCACCGGCTCGTCCGCCCGCGCAGCCCGCCCCGGGCCACCAGCGCCCCCAGGCAGTACGGCACCAGCCACCCCGCGACCACGTTGATCCACCCCAGCTCGCGCGGACCGCCCAGCCCCAGCCGTACGAGGTCGACGTGCAGCACCACCACCAGCGGCCACAGCGGATGCAGCCGGGCCACCAGCGGTGTCAGCACGGTCAGCGCGGCGAAGACGAGCAGGAACCACAGCGGAGACCAGACCAGCTTGGCCAGCGCCCGGACCGTCGGCTCGCCCACCCCGGCCAGCAGCATGAGGGAGGCCGCGAGTGTCCACACCACGAGCACCGCCGCCACCGGCCGGAACAGCCGCGCCAGCCGGCCGCCCACCCATGACCCGTACGGCACGCCCCGCGTCCGCGCCGAGGCCCAACTCCCGGCCGCCACCTGCCCGCCCACCAGGAAGAACACCGCGAGCGTCTGGAACACCCAGGAGGCCGGCGTCAGTTCGGGCAGATACGTCAGCGGACTTGCCCCGCGTACGGTGCCGCTGTCCGCGACCAGCGCGGTCACCAGCCAGTGCCCGCCCACCACGCCGAGGACGGCCAGGGCCCGCAGGGCGTCCACGGCCCGGTCGCGGCCGGGCGGGGTGGCGGCCTCGATCCGCGCGACGAGTCCCGTCATCGGGAGGCCTCCAGCGGTTCGGCGCCCGCCACGATCCGGGCGAGGTTCGTCAACGAACCCGACCCGGGCCGCAGATAGTCGCTGTGGCCGCCGTCGCCCGCGTCGAACACCTCGGCCCCGAACCGTGCCGCCACCGGATCGGTCCCGAACCCGATGGTCGCGACGAACGGCACCCGTACCCGCACATGGGGCACCCGGGCGATCCAGTCCCCGCCGCTCCGGCCCGCCCACACCCGCGCCCGGGTGCGCAGCGAGCGGGCATCCTCGACCCCGACCCCGGGGCTGCCGTAGAGGACGAGGGCGTCGGCCGAGGTGCCCGGCGCGGACCGGGCACAGATCACCGAACCGTAGGAGTGGCAGAGCAGGCTGATCCGGGCGGCGGGCCGCACCGCGTGCAGCCCGTCCACCAGCGCCCGCAGCCCCGGAGCGGCCTCGTCGGCCCGCCCGGTGGTCAGGGCGGCCGGGCTGACGGTGGCGGGCGAGCGGTACCCCAGCCAGACGGCCACGGCCGCGCCGCCGCCCAACTCCCGCTGCAACGCCACCGCCCCGCGCCGCAGCCGCCCGTACGCGTCCAGGCCGACGCCCGCACCGGGCACCAGCACCGCGATCCGCCGGGCCGTGGCCAGCTCCCCGACGATCTCCGTGCTCCGGCCGCCGTCGCGCCCGTCGAAGGACAGGAACTGCCGCCCCGGCGCGGCCATCGCCCGCAGGGAGGCCTCCCGCCGGAGATCCCCGTGCGCCTCCGCCACCCGCCCGGCGGCCCGGATGTCCCGCCGGCTCACCGCGTACCGCTCCGCCAACCCCGCCGGGCCCGCTTCGCGCAGCGGCCCGAGGGCGGTCGGCGCGGGGGCGGGCACAGCGGCGGGCCGGGCCGCTCCGGACACCGGCACGGCCACGGCGAAGGCGACGAGGGCGGCGAGCAGGGCGCGGCGCAGACGGGGTCTGCGCGGGCGGTCGGGCATGGGGCGAGGTCCTTCCGTACCGGGGCCATGAGGCGCTTCCGGTACAGAAGTTATGGACGAGGGAGGGTAGTTGACGTCCCGCTCAGGAGCGCACCTGCGGGGTGGCTCTCAGGTATGACGCGGGGTACGACGCGGGCGACGCGGCGCGGGGGGCAGCTCCGACCGGTGTGACGCGGGCGACGCGGTCCGGGGGCTCAGCGGTTCAGCTCCGGCCGGTGTGGTCCAGGATCGCGGCGGCGAGCGGGGCGTGGACCTCGTGGGGCAGGGCGTGGCCCATGCCGGGGATCTCGACGAGCCGGGCGCCGCGGATCACCTGGGCGAGGTGCTCGGCGTGCGGGGGAGGGGCGACCGGTTCGGCGGGGGCCGAGATGATCAGGGCGGGCACCTGGTTGCGGGCCAGCTGCTCGGTCCGGTCCATGCCGGAGTAGTCGGCGCGGGCGTGCGCGGTGCCGGCGTGATGGTGCCCGGTGTGCGCGATGATCCGGCGCTCCAGATCCCGCGCGCGGTCGGCGTCGAAGGGGATCACGCCTCCGCCCAGCGCCCGCCAGTGCTCCACACGCCGCTCCAGCTCGGCCTCGGGGCCGTGGTCCTCGACGGGCCGGGACCACAGTTCCATCAGCTCGGGCGCGACGCCGGGCAGTTCCTCGGGCGGGATCCGGCGGCCGTCGGGCGCTGCGTACGGCACGGAGCTGAGCGCGTTTGTCCCGATCACCGTGGCGCTCAGCAGCCGCTCGGGGCGATCCGCGACGAGCAACTGCGTGAGCATCCCGCCCAACGACATCCCCACCACATGCGCCCGCTCCACACCGAAGGCGTCCAGCACGGCCACGGCATCCTCGGCCAGCGCGGTGAGCGGATAGGGCTGCTCATCGAAGGACCAGGTGGAGCGCCCGGTGTCGCGATGGTCGTAGCGGATCACACGGTGACGCGCGGCGAGCAGCTCCACCAGTTCGTCGGGCCAGCCGAGCCCGGACGCCTGCGCGCCCATGACGAGCAGCAGGGCGGGGGCGTCGGAAGCACCGTGATCCTGCGCCCAGAGGCGCACGCCGGGGGCGACTTCGACGAAGCGTTCCATGGTGGACCTCGCTGTTCCGGTGAGGGTCATCAATCAGACGAGACGTATCGTCTCGTTTTGAGAGTAACGCATCACCGGGCGCGAGGCCAGGGGCGGTGCGGGGGAGCTGCGGGAGGGTTGGGGGTCCGCTTCACGCCCGTGCGGGCGGTGCGTGACACGGACGAGGCGCGTGACACGGACGGGCGGTGGCGCTGCCTCGATCGACGAAATCCTCGTACACCGCGGCCTTGTGCCTGATCAGGTCCAGGGATTCGGTGAGCCTGTCGATCCGGGCCGTGACCCGCGCTTCGTGCTCACGCATCAGGGCGAGCCGCTCCGCCTCGTTGCCGCCGCCCTCCCGGACGAGGTCGGCTACCTGCGGAGCACGGGCACGGGCATGCCGGACGCGCGGAGGACGATGCAGACGGTCAGCCAGTCCACGTCGTCCTCGCCGTAGACGCGCCGCCCGCCGGCTCCGCGCCGCACGGGGGTGAGGAAGAGGCCCTCGCTCTCGTAGAAGCGCAGCGCATGGACGCTCAGGCCGGTGCGTTCGGCGACCTGTCCGATGCTCAGGAGCGCGGTGATCTCGGCCATGCCCGTCAGCGTAAACGGCGGTTGACCTAGAGCCGGATCTAGATCCTAGGGTCCTCCGTGCCGACCGGCACTCCGCCGCTCGGCGTTCACCGGTCCACACGGCGAAGGGGCGTCACCATGCGCTATCGCACTCTCGGCAGAACCGGCATCGAGGTCAGTACCCACTGCCTCGGGACCATGATGTTCCAGGCCGGCTTCAACTCCGACCACGACGACTGCGTCCGGATCGTGCACGCGGCCCTGGACCACGGGATCAACTTCGTCGACACCGCCGACATGTACGGACGGGGCGAGTCCGAGGAGATCGTGGGCAAGGCGCTGCGGGGGCGCCGGGACGACGTCGTCCTCGCGACCAAGGTGCACTTCGCGATGGGTGAGGGCCCCAACCGCGGTGGCAACTCGCGGCGTTGGATCCTCGCAGCGGTCGAGGACAGCCTCCGGCGACTGGACACGGAATGGATCGACCTCTACCAGGTCCACTTCCCCGACCGCACCACCGATATCGAGGAGACGCTCTCGGTCCTCACCGACCTCGTACGGGAAGGGAAGATCCGCGCCTTCGGCTGCTCGAACTTCCAGGCCGACGAGATCGTCGAGGCGCACCACGTCTCCGAGCGTCGCGGGCTGGGACGTTTCCGTACCGCCCAGCCGCCCTACTCGATCCTGGCCCGCGGGATCGAGGCCTCGCTGCTGCCCGCCTGCGAGCGGTACGGCATGGGCGTCCTGGTCTGGAGCCCTCTCGCCTTCGGGTTCCTCAACGGCAAGCACCGCAAGGACCGGCCGATCGATCTGGCGGCGGGCCGTGCCGCGATCCGGCCGGCGTTCTTCGATCCGGCTATCGCCGAGAACGCGGCAAAACTCGACGCCGTGGAACAGCTCGTCGAACTCGCGACGAGCATCGGCCACACCCTCCCGCAGCTCGCCGTGGCGTTCACCGCGGCTCACCCCGCCGTCACTTCGGCGATCATCGGGCCCCGGACGATGGAGCAGCTGGAGGGCCTGCTCAAGGGGGTGGCGCTCACCCTGGACGACGCCGCCCTCGACCGGATCGACGAGATCGTCCGGCCCGGGGTGAACCTCTACAACCCCGCCGCCTCACTCCCGCCGCGCTCACTGACCGAGCCCGCCCTGCGCCGCCGCCCGCTCGCGGAGCGCGCGGCGGCCTGAGCGCACCGTCGGTCCCGCGGCGGCCTGAACGACCGCGCGGCCCGCACACGACACCGCACCCGGCCCCCGCGTCACCGAATTCGGCGACCGGCGGACCGGGTGCGGCCTGATGATCGGCTTCAGCGGCCGGTACGGGCCCGGTCAGCCGGTTCCATCAGGGTCAGGCCTTCTTGGTCTCCCAGAAGATCCGGTCGACCTCGGCGATGAGGTCCAGGGCCTTCTGGCCCGTCTTCGGGTCGTTCGAGCCCTTGGCCGCGGAGAGCGCCTTCAGGGTGTCGTTGATCAGCTGGTGCAGCTCCGGGAACTTCTCGAAGTGCGGGGGCTTGAAGTAGTCGCTCCAGAGCACCGACACGTGGTGCTTCGCGAGCTCGGCGCGCTGCTCCTTGATCAGGATGGCGCGGGTGCGGAAGTCCGCGTCCTCGTTGGCCTGGTACTTCTCCTGGACGGCCTTGACCGACTCGGCCTCGATGCGGGCCTGGGCCGGGTCGTACACGCCGCAGGGCAGGTCGCAGTGGGCGCTGACCTTCACCTTGGGGGCAAACAGGCGGGAAAGCATGGAGCTGTCCTCCTCGTGATCGTCTTCTCAGGTGGGACATTACTCCGTGGAGCGCCGCTTTCCGTGGCTGCCCCAGGGGCTTAGGTCAAAAGTCCGGGGTGGGATTCGGGCCGTCGGCCGAATGTACGGAGCCGTACCCGGGGCGATGTACTGACGATGTGCTGGAGGAGGAAGCGGGAGGTGTCGGAGATGTCGGAGCGGCGAAAGGTGTCCGGAGGCAGGCGGGTGACGCGGCGTCCGTTGCAGGTCGTGGAGGTGACGGGCCCCTCGATGGTGCCCACGCTCTACCACGGCGACCTGCTGCTCGTGCAGTACGGAGCGCCCGTGCGCCCCGGTGACGTGGTGATCCTGCGTCACCCCTTCCAGCAGGACCTGCTGGTGGTGAAGCGGGCCACCGAGCGGCGGTCCGGCGGCTGGTGGGTGCGGGGCGACAACACCTTCGCGGGCGGGGACAGCACGGATTACGGGACCGTGCCGGAGGAACTGGTGCTGGCCCGGGTGCGGGCCCGCTACCGGCCCCTGGCGAAGGGTCAGCGGTCGGTGACGGCGGTGCTGGGCTGGGCGGTCTCCGCGCTGCGGCCGGTGCGCTCGGCCTCCTCGCGCTTGCGGGCCCGGTAGGCGGCCACGTTCGCCCGGGTGGCGCAGCGGTCCGAGCAGTAGCGCCTGGAGCGGTTGGTGGACGTGTCCAGGTAGGCGTTGCGGCAGGGCAGCGCCTCGCACAGGCCGAGGCGGTCCACGCCGTGCCCGGTGAGGTGGAAGGCGAGGCCCATCGCCGCGATGGCCGCGTAGCCGGCGGTCGCGTTCGACGGATGGTCCGCCAGGTGCATGTGCCAGTCCGGCCGGCCGTCCTCGTCCCGGAAGTCGTGCCCCGAGATCTGCGGGCTCACCGGGAACTCCAGCAGCAGCGAGTTCAGCAGGTCGACCGCGAGCGTCTCGTCACCGTCGTCGGCCGCCTCGAAGACCGCGCGCAGCCGCGCCCGTACGGAACGGAACCGGGTCACGTCCGCGTCCGTCGTCCGCCGTGCCGCCTGCTGATTGGCGCCGAACAGCTCCCGGACCGCCTCGACCGAGGTGAGGGCGTCCTTGTTACGGGCCGGCTCCTCGGTGTTGACCAGGCGCACGGCGTAGTCCGAGTAATAGGCCAGTTCCACTTGTAGTCCTTACGGTGTCGGTCTAGAGTCGGGGCATCGGCCAGTGTAATGGTCGGCTTGCGGGTATGGGTATTACGTGGAGGTTGACGTGACGGAGACGGCGACGGGCACCGACTGGCAGTCCTGGCAGGAGAGCTGGGACCGGCAGCAGGAGTGGTACATGCCCGACCGCGAGGAGCGGTTCCGGGTGATGCTGGACATGGTCGAGGCGGTCGTCGGACCGGAACCGCGGGTGCTCGACCTCGCGTGCGGTACGGGAAGTATTACGGACCGGCTCCTCAAGCGGTTCCCGAACGCCACGAGCACCGGCGTCGACCTCGACCCCGCGCTGCTGGCCATCGCCCGCGGCACCTTCGACGGCGACGACCGGGTCTCCTTCGTCACCGCCGATCTCAAGGACCCGGACTGGACCGCCCGGCTGCCCCACACCTCGTACGACGCCGTCCTCACCGCCACCGCCCTGCACTGGTTGCACAGTGAGCCGCTGGCGGTCCTCTACGGGCAGATCGGCGGGCTCGTCCGGGACGGCGGGGTGTTCATGAACGCCGACCGCATGATCGAAACCGGCACGCCCCGGATCAACGCCGCCGAGCGCGCCCACCGGCACGCCGCGATGGACCGCGCCAAGGCCGCCGGGGCGCTGGACTGGGCGGAGTGGTGGGCCGTCGCCGCGAAGGACCCGGTCCTCGCCGCGCCCACCGCCGAGCGGTTCGCGATCTACGGCGAGCACGCGGACGGCGACATGCCCTCCGCCGACTGGCACGCCCGTACGCTCATCGCCTCCGGCTTCGGTGAGGCCCGCGCGGTCTGGTCGTCCCCCTCGGACGCCCTGGTGCTCGCCGTGAAGTAGCGGCGGGCGGGACACGCAGAAGCGCCCCGGGCCTCATGAGGCCCGGGGCGCTCTCGCCTGAGTACGACGGCTACAGCACCTTGGACAGGAACGCCTTCGTCCGGTCGTGCCGCGGGTCGGTCAGCACGTCGCGCGGGTGGCCGGACTCGACCACCACACCGTCGTCCATGAAGACCAGCGCGTCGCCCACCTCGCGGGCGAAGCCCATCTCGTGGGTGACGACGATCATCGTCATACCGTCCTCGGCCAGGCCGCGCATGACGTCCAGGACGTCGCCGACCAGCTCCGGGTCGAGCGCGGAGGTCGGCTCGTCGAAGAGCATCAGCTTCGGCTCCATCGCCAGCGCGCGGGCGATGGCGACGCGCTGCTGCTGCCCGCCGGAGAGCTGCGAGGGGTAGTTCCCCGCCTTGTCGGAGAGGCCCACCCGGTCCAGCAGCTTCTCGGCGCGGGCCCGGGCCACGGCCTTGGCCTCGCCCTTGACCTGGACCGGGGCCTCCATGACGTTCTCGATCGCCGTCATGTGCGGGAACAGGTTGAAGCGCTGGAAGACCATGCCGATGTCGCGGCGCTGGAGCGCGACCTCGCTGTCCTTCAGCTCGTAGAGCTTGTCGCCCTTCTGCCGGTAGCCGACCAGCTCGCCGTCGACCGACAGCCGACCCGAGTTGATCTTCTCCAGGTGGTTGATGCACCGCAGGAAGGTCGACTTGCCGGAGCCGGACGGGCCGATCAGGCAGAACACCTCACGCGGAGCGACCTCCAGGTCGATGCCCTTGAGGATGTGGGCGGCGCCGAAGGACTTGTGGACGCCCTCGGCCTTCACCATGGGGGTGGTCATGCGGAGACACCTCCGGAGGGCCGGTTGCTGAACGAGGCGAGGTTGACCTTGATGCGCTGCAGCGGGGTGAGCGGCAGCGAGCGCAGCGAACCACGGGCGTAACGGCGCTCCAGGTAGTACTGACCGACGCTGAACACGCTGGTCATCACGATGTACCAGATGGACGCGACGAACAGCATCTCCATCACCGCGTACGAGGTGGAGCCGATCTGCGAGGTGGAGCGGAGCAGCTCGTTGTACGTGACCGCGTAGACCAGCGAGGAGGTCTTCAGCATGTTGATGAACTCGTTGCCGGTCGGCGGGATGATCACCCGCAGCGCCTGCGGGAGGACCACGCGGCGCATGGTCTTGCCCTGGGTCATGCCCAGCGCGTGGGAGGCCTCCGTCTGGCCCTCGTCGACCGACTGGATGCCGGCGCGGCAGATCTCCGCCATGTAGGCGGCCTCGTTCAGCGCGAGACCCAGCAGGGCGCACATGAACGGGGTCATGACGTCCGTCATCTCGTCCTTGTAGATGAACGGGATGTTCAGGACCGGGAAGATCAGCGCCAGGTTGAACCAGAGCAGCAGCTGTACGTAGACCGGGGTGCCGCGGAAGAACCAGATGTACAGCCAGGCCACCCAGCTGGTGACCGGGTTCTTCGACAGCCGCATCACCGCCAGCACGACGCCGAGGATCACGCCGAGGATCATCGCGAGGACGCTGATCAGCAGGGTGCGGCCCGCACCGGCGACGACGTTCCTGTCGAACAGCTTGTCGCCCACGGCCTGCCACTGGATGTTGCCCTGCGAGAAGGCGTACACGAGGGCGACGAGGAGGCCGATGACCACGACGCCGCTGATCCAGCGGCCGACATGGCGGACGGGGATGGCCTTGATGTTCTCCGGGGCCGTGGTGGCGGCCTTGGAGACGGACACCTGGCCGGCCGGTGAGCCGGGGGGTGTCTTGTCGAACTTGTCAGTCATGGTGACTGCCCTTCGGTGAAGCGTCCGGTCACTTGCCGCCGTTGATGGCGGCCTTGTCGATCGCTCCCGTGCCGGCGCCCCACTTGTCGAGCACCTTCTGGTACGAACCGTCGGCGATGATCGCGTCGACGGCCTCCTTCAGGGCGTCGCGCAGCCCCGTGTTGTCCTTCTTGACGGCGATGCCGAACGGACCGGCGTCGACCTGCTCGCCCACGACCTCGAACGCCTTGCCGCCGTCGGCCTTGCGGGCCAGGTCGACCGCGACCGGGTAGTCGTTGACGCCGGCGACCGAGCCGCCGGACTTGACGCGGGTCTGCGCCTCGGTGTCGTTCTCGAACGACTCGATCTTGATGGCCTTCTCGCCGCCGTCCGTACAGGCCTTCGACTGCTTCTTGAGGGCCTCCTCGTACGTGGTGCCGCGCTGCACCGCCGCCGGCTTGCCGCACAGGTCCTCGATGGACTTGATGTTCTGCGGGTTGCCCTTCTTCGTGTACACGGCGGTACCCGCGAGGAAGTAGTCGACGAAGTCGACACCCTCGCCCAGCTTCTTGCCGGAGTCGTCCAGGCCCTCCTGGCGCTGCTTGTTGTCCGTGATCGACGACATCGCGATGTCGTGGCGGCCGGAGTTCAGGGCGGTGATGAGGCCGTCGAAGGAACCCGAGGTGAACTCGAACTTCACGCCGAGCTGCTTGCCGAGCGCCTCGGCCAGGTCGGGGTCGACACCCACGATCTTTCCGTTCTCGACGGACTCCATCGGGGCGTATTCGGCATTCGTGCCGACCTTGATCACACCGGACTTCTGGTACTTCTCCGGCAGCTTCGAGAAGAGCGGCGCACCGCTCTTGGTCTCCTTGCCGCTACCGCTCTCCTGGGAGGCGCTGTCGGTCTGGTCGCCGCAGGCGGTGAGGAGCAGCGTGCCGGCGACCGCGATGGCGCCGACCGCCGCGATCCGGGCCCTGGCGGTCGTACGACGCGTGGTGCTTGCGGTCATGTCGGGATCCTCCGGCAGGTGAGGGTGAGGTGCTGGTGGGCGGCTTGGCACGCACCTTCGAGTGTCGCCACCTTGTGTGATGACGGCATCCTGCCATTCGGACTGGCCCATTCAGGGGTCTCGTCATGTCAAAATCGGATAACGGGCGACCCCCGAACATCAACGGCCGGTACGCCAGGACCGGACCATCTGTGGGGATTCATTCCCCGCGCCGGAGAATCTTCGGCACGTCTCGACCAGTGGACGGCATTTATACCGGTTTGCCGACTTGTCCAGATATTCGACTATGAGTCACGTCACCGCGTCGATATGGACTCGTCCGTAACACCGTTCGTCCGGTAAGAAAGACGTTTACACCCCTCATCCGGGGCTCAGGGCGCGTGTGCGGCGCGCCCGCGCGTATGTACCTCTCCCTGCCAGGGCGGGCCAACCGCTCGGTGCGGGGCACGTACGCGGTGCCCGCCCACCCCTCCTCAACCAGGAGTGGCCACCCTCAAACGATGAAGACTTAAGGGGTCAACACCATGGCAGCGGAGATCGTCAATCCTCGCAGCGACAGCACTACCGACAGCGGCATCCAGCGCACGAGCGCAGCGGACACCGGGGCCGACGAGCCCTTCGATCCGGCCTTCGCCCTCCACCGGGGCGGGAAGATGGCCGTGCAGGCCACCGTCCCGATCCGGGACAAGGACGACCTTTCCCTGGCGTACACGCCCGGTGTGGCGAAAGTGTGCAGCGCCATCGCCGACAACCCCGAGCTCGTCCACGACTACACCTGGAAGTCGCAGGTCGTGGCCGTCGTGACGGACGGCACCGCCGTGCTCGGGCTCGGCGACATCGGGCCCGAGGCGTCCCTCCCCGTCATGGAGGGCAAGGCCATCCTCTTCAAGCAGTTCGGCGGCGTCGACGCGGTGCCGATCGCGCTCGCGACCACCGACGCCGACGAGATCGTCGACACCGTCGTCCGGCTCGCCCCGTCCTTCGGCGGCGTGAATCTGGAGGACATCTCGGCACCGCGGTGCTTCGAGATCGAGCGCAAGCTCCAGGAGCGCCTCGACATCCCGGTCTTCCACGACGACCAGCACGGCACCGCCGTCGTCACCCTCGCCGCCCTGCGCAACGCCGCGAAGCTCTCCGGGCGGACGCTCGGCGATCTGCGCGGTGTGATCTCCGGTGCGGGCGCGGCGGGCGTGGCCATCGCCAAGTTCCTGCTGGAGGCGGGGATCGGCGACATCGCGGTGGCGGACCGCAAGGGCATCGTCAGCCGCGACCGCGACGACCTCACCGAGGTCAAGCGCGAACTGGCCGAACTCACCAACCGGGCGGGCCTGTCCGGTTCGCTGGAGCAGGCGCTCGCCGGTGCGGACGTCTTCATCGGCGTCTCCGGCGGTACGGTCCCGGAGGCGGCGGTGGCCTCGATGGCGCCCGGCGCGTACGTCTTCGCGATGGCCAACCCGAACCCGGAGGTCCACCCGGAGGTCGCGCACAAGTACGCGGCCGTCGTGGCGACCGGGCGGTCGGACTTCCCGAACCAGATCAACAACGTGCTCGCCTTCCCGGGCATCTTCGCGGGCGCGCTCCAGGTCCGGGCCTCCCGGATCACGGAGGGCATGAAGATCGCGGCGGCCAACGCGCTGGCCGACGTGGTCGGCGACGAGCTGGCCGCCGACTACGTGATTCCGTCGCCGTTCGACGAGCGGGTCGCTCCGGCGGTCACGGCGGCTGTGGCCGCGGCGGCTCGGGCGGAGGGTGTGGCTCGGCGCTGAGTCTGCGCTTGAGCGATTGTGGGTGGGCGGGGCCTGTACTGGTACGGGCCCCGCCCGCACATATTCAAGCCCCTGCGGCGATTGAGCAGCGGGAGTCTGGGGGCGGAGCCCCCGGGGCGCTGCCCCGGACCCCGCTCCTCAATCGCCGCAGGGGCTTGATTTGTTGGCGTGCGTCACACGCGTAGGCGGTTACGTGCGCGCCCCGCCCCGCCTATCGTCGAGCCATGTTCGCCGCCTACGCAGCCCGCATCGACCCCGACCAGCCGCTCGACGGACTGGAGCTGGGGGACCGTCCCGCCCCCGAGGCGCGTCCCGGGTGGTCCACCGTCACCGTTCGGGCCGCCTCCCTCAACCACCACGACCTCTGGTCCCTGCGCGGCGTGGGCCTCTCGCAGGACCGGCTGCCGATGATCCTCGGCTGCGACGCGGCAGGCGTCGACCAGGACGGCAACGAGGTCGTCCTGCACTCCGTCATCGGGCAGTCGGGGCACGGCGTCGGGCCGAAGGAGCCGCGCTCCATCCTCACCGAGCGCTACCAGGGCACCTTCGCCGAGCAGGTCACCGTCCCCACCTGGAACGTGCTGCCCAAGCCGAAGGAGCTCAGCTTCGAGGAGGCCGCCTGCCTGCCGACCGCCTGGCTCACCGCGTACCGGATGCTGTTCACCAACGCCGGTGTGCGGCCCGGCGATTCCGTGCTCGTCCAGGGCGCCGGCGGCGGGGTCGCCACCGCCGCGATCGTCCTCGGGAAGGCCGCCGGGCTGCGGGTCTTCGCCACCAGCCGGGACAAGGCCAAGCGCGAGCGGGCGGTCGAACTCGGCGCGCTGGAGGCGTACGAGCCCGGCGCCCGGCTGCCGCAGCGGGTGGACGCCGTCATCGAGACCGTCGGGGCCGCCACCTGGTCCCACTCCGTGAAGTCGCTGCGCCCCGGCGGCACCCTCGTCATCTCCGGGGCCACCAGCGGCGACCGGCCCGCGCACGCCGAGCTGACCCGGATCTTCTTCCTGGAGCTGAAGGTCGTCGGCTCCACCATGGGGTCCAAGGACGAGCTGGAGGACCTCCTCGCGTTCTGCGCGACCACCGGGGTGCGCCCGGTCATCGACGAGGTGCTGCCGCTGGACCGGGCCCGGGAGGGTTTCCAGCGGCTGGAGTCGGGCGACCTCTTCGGGAAGATCGTGCTCAGGCCGACGTCCTGAGAAGCCGCCTCCTGAGAAGCCGGCCTCCCGAGAACTCGTCGGTGACGGATACTTGAGGGATGTTCAGCTTTGCTGGTGAGATCTGCCCATGCGAATGGGCAGAGCACTCATGGCAGTCGTCGTCGCGTCCGTGCTCGCGGCCGGGGCCCTCGCCCCCGCCGCCTCGGCGCGCCCCGCACCCGTACCCGTACCGGCCGAGTCGAGCGAACCCTCCGTCCCGCCGCTCACCGATGACCAGGGCCGCACCCTCACCCTCCGCGGCTGGAACGTCGAGGACAAGGCCAACCGTGGCGAGGACGCCCTCACCGCCATCACCGAGCGGCACTTCCGCGATCTGCGCGCGGGCGGCTTCAACTTCGCCCGGCTGCTGGTCTTCTGGGACGACCTGGAGCCCCGGCGCGGCCAATACAGCGAGCGCTACCTCCGGAAGATCGAACGGATCCTGGACTGGGCGCGGAAGCACCGCATCCATGTCCTCATCGACGCCCACCAGGACGTCTTCGGGCCCGCGTTCGGGCACCGGGGCATCCCGGAATGGGCCACCAGGACCGACGGGCTGCCGTTCACGCCGAATCCCGACGACTGGTTCTCCGAGTACTTCGAACCGGCCGTCCAGCGGGCCTTCACCCACCTCTACGAGGATCCCGACCTCCAGCGCGCCCAGGCCGCCATGTGGCAGGTCCTCGCCGGCCGCTTCGGCCGCCACCCGGCCGTCATCGGCTACGACCTGATCAACGAGCCGATGGGGGAGCTGCGCGCGGGCGAGGACCTGCCCACCGCCGCCCGCCGCATCGAGGCCCAGCACCTCACCCCGATGTACAACCGGCTGGCCCGCGCCGTCCGGGCGAAGGACCGCGACACCTGGCTCTTCGTCGAGCCGACGCCCATCGTCGGCGAGGGCGTGCCGACGGGGCTGGGGCGCATCGAGGACCGGCGGGCCGTGTACGCCCCGCACTTCTACGACACCGCCATGGAGGCGGGCGCCGACTACGACCCGGACGCGGGCTGGATCGAGGCGTACGAGGCCGCCGTCACCGCCTACCCGGCCCGGTACGGGATGCCCGTGGTCGTGGGGGAGTGGGGGCCGCTCAACAACTCCCTCCCCAACATGGGCCGCTTCTACCGCGAGGCCGTCGCCTCCCTGAACCGCTACAGCTCCGGCTGGGCGGGGTACGTCTGGTGCTACGGCGGCGGCTACTGCGCGGTCGACGAGCGCGGCCGCTTCCGTACGAACAAGGAGCAGACGGCCACCCCGTACGCCCCGGCCGTCGCGGGAACCGTCGGCTCCGAGGCGTACGACGCGGACACCCGCACCTACCGACTCGCCTACCGGGCGGCTGCCCGCCCCGGACTGACGGAGCTGTCCCTGCCGCCCTCCGCCCGGGGCTGGCGGGTCACGGTCACCGGCCCGGCACACGTCATCGGCAAGGCGTCGCGCGGGGGATGGCCGGTCGTGCTGGCGTGGCCCGGCTCCGAGGTGGTGGTGACCGTGCGGGAAGCTGGCCCGCATGGACGAACTGACCACCCCTGAAGGGTTTCTGCTGCGCCCCTGGCTGCCCGACGACGCCTCGGTGGTGCTCCGCGCCTTCGCCCCGGCCGAGATGGACCGCCAGACCGACCGGCCCGTGGACGACCGGCCCGGGGCGCTGGCCTGGATCGCGGAACGCACGCGCGAACGGGGGGCGCGTACCGGCTACTCCTGGGCGGTCGTGGGGGAGGAGGGCGAGGCGCTCGGCTGCGTGGCTCTCAACGTCGTCAACCGGACCCATGACAGCGGCTGGGTCTCCTACTGGACCACGGAGGAGGCGCGCGGCCGGGGCGTCGCCCCGGCCGGAGTGCGGGCGCTGGCGCGCTGGGCCTTCGACGAGCTCGGGCTGTACCGGCTGGAGTTGGGCCACCGCACCGACAATCCGGCCTCCTGCCGGGTCGCGACCCGGTCGGGATTCGCGCCCGAGGGGATCGAGCGCGCCAAACTGCGGTACGGCGACGTGCGGTACGACGTCGAGCGGCACGCGCGTCTGGCCGACGACGATGTCAACTTTCGTTGACGAGCGGGTGGTGTCAATGTAGGTTGACATCATGACCGAAGCAACGGATCTGGCCGCACGTGCCGGTGACCGCGACCCGCGGGTCGGGCTGCGGGCGGTGGCCGCGCTGCGGCGGCTGCTGGAGCAGCTCGAAGCCGTACAAGTCAGAAGTGCCCGGGTGCAGGGCTGGTCCTGGCAGGAGATCGCCGCCGAGCTGGGCGTCAGCCGGCAGGCCGTGCACAAGAAGTACGGGAGGCGTTGATGTTCGAGCGATTCACCCGAGGGGCCCGCACGACCGTGAAGGGTGCCGTGGGCCAGGCCGAGCGCACCGGGGCCGACGCGGTCACCGAGGAACACCTGCTGCTCGCACTGCTGGAACAGGAGGGCGGCCGGGCCGCGTTCGCCGTCACCGCGCTGGGCCTCCGCGATCGCCGGGCCTCCCTGGCGGCCTCCTTCGCCGAGGCCCGCCGCCGCGGCGGGCTGACCAGGGCCGACACCGACGCCCTCGCCGGCATCGGGATCGACATCGGCGCGATCGTGTCCCGGGTCGAGGACGCCCATGGCGAAGGGGCCCTGGCCACCGGCCGCGGTGGCCGCCGGTGGTGGTCCGCGCACCGCCCCTTCACCCCGGGCGCGAAGACCGTCCTGGAGAAGTCGCTCCGGGTCGCCCTGGGGCGCGGCGACCGGTTCATCGGCGAGGAACACCTGCTCCTGGCCCTCACCGCGATGCCCGGAGTCGTCGCCGACGTCCTCGCCGAGCACGGTGCGACCTACGCGACCGTGCAGCGCGCGCTGTACGGCCCCGACGCCGACGGGGGCCAGGGGCACGCCAAGGCCGGGTGAGGAGCGGGTGAGCGGCGGGGTGGGGCCGATGGTCCCACCCCCGCCGCTCAGACCTTCTCGCCGCCCTCGCGCCCGCCCGTGCCCCTGTTCTCGTTCTCGTCCTTCGCCGTCAGCAGCGCCTCGATCCGCGCCGTCGCCGCACCCAGGTGCCGGCGGGCCTCCGCGAGCTGGGCCTCCGTCACCCCGTGATCGCGGGCCGCGTCCCGGATGCCGTCGCGGAAACGGTCCAGCAGGCGGTCCAGATCGCGCACCGGCTCACCGGTCGTCGGTGCGTCCTGCCCCCAGTCAGCACCGGGAGCCGGGTCCTGGACGGGCGGGGCGGTCTCCGGTTCGGGCTTGCCGAACGGCGGCCAGGCGCCGGACCGCGCGAAACCGCCGAGCTGCCCGGTGATCTCCGCGAGGCCTTCCCGTACGCCGGAGGGCCAGTCGCCCCGTGCGAAGTGCTCCTGCACCTGGCGGGCGGCGGTCTGCATCTGCTCGCGCGCCTTCTCCTGGGCCTCCTTGGCCTGGCGGCGGGCCTGCTGGGCGTCCTCGCGGGCGCGCCGGGACTCGTCCTTCGCCCGGCGGGCCTGCTCCTTCCACTCCTGCTTGGCCCGGCGCAGCTCCTCCTTCGCCGTACGCCACGCCTCGCTGTCGCCGAGGTCGCCCAGATTGCCGAAGTCGCCGAAGTCGCCGAAGGGGGAGGACGGGTCGCCCTTGCTCCGGCCCTTGCGGCTCTCGGCCCCCGTGCCCGTACCGTGCCGGGACTCCGAAGCGGCCGCCCGCATGTCGCTGCGGAGCCGGCCCGCCGCGCCCCGTACGTCGTCGCGTATCTCGGCGGCCAGCTCGGAGACCGAATCGCGGATCTCCAGCTCAAGATCGGCCAGTTCACCGCTGCGGCCCGCCAGCTCCTCGCGGCCGGCGTCGGTGATCGAGTAGACCTTGCGGCCGCCCTCGGTGGCATGGGTGACCAGGCCCTCGGCCTCCAGCTTGGCCAGCCGGGGGTAGACCGTGCCGGCGGACGGGGCGTACAGGCCCTGGAAGCGCTCCTCCAGCAGGCGGATGACCTCGTAGCCGTGTCGAGGGGCCTCGTCCAGGAGCTTGAGGAGATACAGCCGCAGACGGCCGTGGGCGAAAACGGGAGGCATGTCAGAGAACCTTTCCGGTCGGCTCGGCGGTGTGGGCGTCGTCCTCGGCGGGCGGCCTGCGCAGCAGGGCGATCGAACCGGAGACGGTCGTCGCCCGCAGGGTCCCGGTCCCGGCGCCCAGCGTGCCGGTGATCTTCTTCGCGCCCCACTGCCCGCCGACCCGCAGGTCCTCGAAGGCGTTGGAGACGGCCCCGCTCGCGGTGTTCGCCTCGACCCTGGCGTCGGCCGGGTGCGGCAGCCGGATCGCGATCTCGCCGGACACCGTGGTGAGCCGGATGTCCGTGGGCTTCCCGGACGGGTCGACGTCCAGCACCATGTCGCCGCTGACCGACTCGGCCCGGACCGAGGCCCCCGCCCCGTCGACCACCGTCAGATCACCGGACACCGAGTGGAAGCGCAGGTCCCCCGTGACGCTCTGGGCCTCCAGGCTGCCCGACACGGACTCCCCGCGCACCGCGCCGGTCAGCCCGACGAGCGTGGAGTCGCCGGTGATGCCGCGGACCTCGGTGCGGCCGCTGATGCCGGAGACGACGGCCCCGGCGCCGATCACGCCGACCTCGACCGAGGAGGCGGCCGGTACGACGAGCGTGACGACGGCGCTGCGGCGGCGGCCCTTGGGGTCGAACCAGCGCAGAAAGTCCTGCCAGGGCAGATCCTCGTAGGCCACGGTCAGCCGGCCGTCCTCCTGGGTCACGATCAGCGGCGGGCCCTCGACCGCGGAGACCTCCAGCCGGGCGTCCGGCTCGTCGGTCCCGACCACGTTGACCGTGCCGTCGACGATGCGTACGTGGAGCGCCGCCACCGGATCGTCGAAGGCGAGCTTCCGCGGCTCGGCGATGGTCCATGTCGACACAGGCATGGATGTGACCTCCCGGAACGCGTGGCGACGCAACATATCGCGTCTTGTACGGAACACGATATATCGCGGATCGGTGAAGTCAAGGCCGGGCGAGGGGCCGTCGAGCGGTATTAAGACCACCAAACCCTGACAAATTGCCCTAGCGTGTGAGCCATGAACGCGACATCCACCGGGGCCCTCCTGCTGTGCCGGGCCGACCCCGAGACCGTACGGCCGCTCGCCCACCTGCTGCGCGAGCAGATGCTGCTGGCCCGCGCGGGCGAGGAGTGGAGCGTGCTCGTGCCGGAGGGGAAGCCCTGGCGGACCGGGGGCGCGGAGCAGGACGGCGAGCCGGTGGACCGGGTCCTCGGCGGCTGGGCCACCGCCCTCGCCGTCGGTTCCACCTGGCCGGTGCTCGCCCTGTGGTGGGACGCCGACCGGGCCGGATACACCCTCGCCGCCGGATTCCGCAGGCCCGTGGGCTACATCTGGCTGACCGACGGCACCCCGGTGGGCGAGGACGAGGCCATGCGCACCTTCGCGGTCCGCCTCGGCCTCGACCCGGTGCTGGACGTGCAGGCGCTGGAAGGACTCACCCGCCCCGACCCGGACGCGGGCGCGGACGCCCGGCTGCGCGGACTGCTCGCCGTCCTCGCCGGTACGGGTCTCGCCCTGCCCGCCGGTCTGTCGCCGGGCGAGAGCGCCGACCGGCTGCGCAGCGTCGCGGCGGTGCAGCGCGGGGTGGAACGCGTCGAGTGGGCGGGCTGGCGCGATGCCGTACGCGTCGAACTGGACGCGGTCGAGAGCAGCCGGATCGGCCCGTGGGTACGCGGCCCCCGTGCCCGGGCCGTCGCCGCCGTCCAGCTCGCGGCCGGGCTCCCGCTCCTGCTGTGGGGCGCCCGCCGTCGCAGCGGCGGCTGGGCGGCGGCCGGCGCGGTGCTCCTGGCGCAGGGCGCGCTGGGACTCGCGTACGAACGGGCCAGGGCGGGCGCGGACGTCTAGGGCCGGACCCGCCCCGGGCCCGGCGGGTCACTCGTCCTCGTCGTCCTCGTCGTCCAGCCGGGCCAGCCAGGTCGCGAGGCGCTCGACGGGCACCTCGAAGTCGGGGTTGAGATCGACGAACGTCCGCAGCTGCTCGGCGAGCCACTCGAAGGTGACCTCCTCCTCGCCGCGTCGCTTCTCCAGTTCCTCGATGCCACGGTCCGTGAAGTACATGGGAAAAGGATATCCAGCGGGGAAACGCCGGAGACCCGGCCCCGCGACTAGCGCGGAACCGGGTCCCCGGGGTGTTCGGCTGTGCGGTCCTCAGGCCTCGAAGACCTCGTTGACCAGCTGCGTCTGCTCTGCCTGGTGACGCTTGGCCGAGCCGACCGCCGGGGACGAGCCGTGCGGCCGCGAGATGCGGCGCAGGCGCTCGCCGTGCGGCACGTCCGAGCCGACCGCGAGGTCCAGGTGGTCGATCAGGTTGAGCGCGATGAACGGCCACGCACCCTGGTTCGCCGGCTCCTCCTGCGCCCAGAGGTACTTCTCGGCGTTCGGGTACTTCGCGATCTCGGCCTGGATCTCCGCACCCGGCAGCGGGTACAGGCGCTCAAGGCGGATGATCGCCGTCTCCGTGTCGCCGCGCTTCTCCCGCTCGGCGTCCAGGTCGTAGTACAGCTTGCCGGAGACGAAGACGACCTTGCGGACGTCCTCGGCCTTGACCGACGCGTCGCCGATCACCGGGCGGAAGCCGCCGGTGGTGAACTCCTCGATGGACGAGGCCGCCGCCTTCAGACGCAGCATCGACTTCGGGGTGAAGACGATGAGCGGCTTGTGGTGCGGGTTGTGCACCTGCCAGCGCAGCAGGTGGAAGTAGTTCGACGGCAGGGTCGGCATCGCGACCGTCATGTTGTCCTGCGCGCACATCTGGAGGAAGCGCTCCGGGCGGGCGGAGCTGTGGTCCGGGCCCTGGCCCTCGTAGCCGTGCGGCAGCAGCAGCGTGACGCCGGAGGTCTGGCCCCACTTCTGCTCGGCCGAGGAGATGAACTCGTCGACGACGGTCTGCGCGCCGTTGACGAAGTCACCGAACTGGGCCTCCCAGATGACCAGCGACTCCGGACGGGCCAGCGAGTAGCCGTACTCGAAGCCCATCGCCGCGTACTCCGAGAGCAGCGAGTCGTAGACGTTGTACCGGGCCTGGTCGTCGGCCAGGTACAGCAGCGGGGTGTAGTCCTCGCCGGTGACCTGGTCGACCAGGACCGCGTGGCGCTGGCCGAAGGTGCCGCGGCGGGTGTCCTGGCCGGCGAGCCGGACCGGGGTGCCCTCCATCAGCAGCGAACCGATGGCCAGCGTCTCGCCCATGCCCCAGTCGATCGTGCCGTTCTCCACCGAGGCCGCGCGGCGCTGCATCTGCGGCATCAGACGGGGGTGGACGGTGATCGACTCGGGGATGTTGACCTGCGACTCGGCGATCCGCTTGACGACCTCGGCGGAGACCGCCGTCTCGACGGCCACCGGGAACGCGGCCTGCGGCTCCGGGACGTGCGGGGCGGCGGGCTGCGAGGTGGCCTCGCGGACCTCCGCGAAGACCTTCTCCAGCTGGCCCTGGAAGTCCTGGAGCGCCTGCTCCGCCTCTTCCAGCGTGATGTCGCCGCGACCGATGAGGGACTCGGTGTAGAGCTTGCGCACCGAGCGCTTCTTGTCGATCAGGGTGTACATCTGCGGGTTGGTGAACTCCGGGTTGTCGCCCTCGTTGTGACCGCGGCGGCGGTAGCAGATGAGGTCGATCACGACGTCCTTGTTGAACGCCTGCCGGAACTCGAAGGCGAGCCGCGCGACGCGGACCACGGCCTCCGGGTCGTCGCCGTTGACGTGGATGATCGGCGCCTCGATCATGCGCGCCACGTCGGTGGCGTACATCGAGGAGCGCGAGGACTCCGGGGCGGCGGTGAAGCCGACCTGGTTGTTGATCACCACGTGCACGGTGCCGCCGGTGCGGTAGCCGCGCAGCTGCGACATGTTGAGCGTCTCGGCGACGACGCCCTGGCCCGCGAAGGCCGCGTCGCCGTGGAGCGCGACCGGCAGGACCGTGAAGTCCGTGCCGCCCTTGTTGATGATGTCCTGCTTGGCGCGGGCGATGCCCTCCAGGACCGGGTCGACTGCCTCCAGGTGCGAGGGGTTGGCGGCCAGCGAGACCTTGATCTGCTCGCCGTCCAGACCGGTGAAGGTGCCCTCGGCGCCCAGGTGGTACTTGACGTCGCCGGAGCCGTGCATCGAGCGCGGGTCGAGGTTGCCCTCGAACTCGCGGAAGATCTGCGCGTACGACTTGCCGACGATGTTCGCCAGGACGTTCAGCCGGCCGCGGTGGGCCATGCCGATGACGACCTCGTCGAGGCGGGCCTCGGCGGCGGAGTCGATGACCGCGTCGAGCAGCGGGATGACGGACTCGCCGCCCTCCAGCGAGAACCGCTTCTGGCCGACGTACTTCGTCTGCAGGAAGGTCTCGAACGCCTCGGCGGCGTTCAGCCGGCGCAGGATCCGCAGCTGCTCCTCGCGCTCGGGCTTCGGGCGCGGACGCTCGACCCGGTCCTGGAGCCACTTGCGCTGCTTCGGGTCCTGGATGTGCATGAACTCGATGCCGGTGGTGCGGCAGTACGACTCACGGAGCACACCGAGGATGTCGCGGAGCTTCATCATCGTCTTGCCGGCGAACCCGCCGACCGCGAAGTCCCGCTCCAGGTCCCACAGGGTGAGGCCGTGCTCGGTGATGTCCAGGTCGGGGTGCTTGCGCTGGTGGTACTCCAGCGGGTCGGTGTCGGCCATGACGTGGCCGCGGACCCGGTAGGAGTGGATCAGCTCGAAGACCCGCGCGGCCTTGGTGACGTCGTCGTCGTGCGAGGCGTCGATGTCCTTGAGCCAGCGGACCGGCTCGTAGGGGATGCGCAGCGCCTTGAAGATCTCGTCGTAGAACTCGTTCTCGCCGAGCAGCAGCTGGGAGAGGACCCGCAGGAACTCGCCGGAGGCGGCGCCCTGGATGACCCGGTGGTCGTAGGTCGACGTGAGCGTCATGACCTTCGAGATGCCGAGCTTGTTGAGGGTGTCCTGCGAGGTGCCCTGGAACTCCGCCGGGTAGTCCATCGCGCCGACGCCCATGATGAGGCCCTGACCGGGCATCAGGCGGGGCACCGAGTGGACGGTGCCGATGCCGCCGGGGTTGGTCAGCGAGGCGGTGACGCCGGAGAAGTCGTCCATGCCGAGCTTGCCGATGCGGGCGCGCCGGACGATGTCCTCGTACGCCTGCCAGAACTCGAAGAAGTTGAGCGTCTCGGCCTTCTTGATGGCCGCGACGACCAGCTGGCGGTCGCCGTTCGGCTTCACCAGGTCGATGGCCAGACCGAGGTTGATGTGCTCCGGCTTGACCAGGGTCGGCTTGCCGTCCTTCGTGGCGAAGGAGTAGTTCATCGACGGCATGGCCTTGAGGGCCTGCACCATCGCGTACCCGATGAGGTGCGTGAAGGAGATCTTCCCGCCGCGGGCGCGCTTGAGGTGGTTGTTGATGACGATGCGGTTGTCGAAGAGCAGCTTCACCGGGACCGCGCGGACGGATGTGGCCGTCGGCAGCTCCAGCGAGGCGTTCATGTTCTTCGCCACGGCGGCCGAAGGGCCGCGCAGCGTCACGTACTCCGGGCCTGCCGGGGCCTCGGTGGCCTCCTCGGCCTTGGCCTTGGCGGGCGCGGCGGCGGGCTTCGCCGGAGCCGGGGCCGGAGCCGCCGGGGCGGCCTTGGCCGGGGCGGGC